>JAEZUR010000042.1 GCA_023420935.1 Bacillota bacterium
TACGATCTGTTATTTTACTTACCATTTCAGCCGAAAGTTCGATACCATAGATATCTTGTAGTTGGTCATGGATATCACGGGTTGACATACCACGGGCATAAAGAGAAATCACTTTTTCTTCTATACCAGAAATATCTCTTTGATATTTGGGTATAATTTTAGGATCGAATTCTCCTTTTCGATCTCTTGGAACTTCTACCTCAAACTCACCATACTGACTTTTTACGGTCTTTGGGGAATAGCCATTTTTTTTGTTCTCGATGATCAGGTCCCCTTTTTCATTTTTGGGATAACCTAAGGAAACATCCATTTCAGCTTCTAGCATTTCCTGCATCATATCCTTGAAACTGTCCTTTAGTAGATTATAAATATCACTTACTGTTTGAATGTCGTTTTCCTTGATAATTTGTCTTAATTGCTCCTTTGCTATAGCCATATAAAAACCACCTTTCAAATGAGAATATATATCTAATTCTCACCCAAAAAGTGGTATTTATTACCAAGACACAAACTAATTTACACTACCGTCATTTTTTCTACTAACCGTTTTCATCTTTATTATCATATATATTGAGATTAGTTATTCTTATTTGATTTGTTGTTTGACCTAGAATTCTCTTTACTTTTTTCTTTATTAGACTTTTCGTTTTCCTTTGCCTTTTCTGCTGATTTCTTATCCAGTTCTTTTGCTTTCTTGGCAGTTTCTTTTTGGCTCTCTTTTATTTCCTTTGCATCTTCTTTGGCCTTTTCATCTGCTTCTTTCTGACTCTCTCTCAGTTTTTTGGCAGCTTCTTTCGCTACTTCTTTTTCTTTCTTTTCTTTTTCAATTACAGCCTCTTTTGATTCATCGGAATCCTTCTCCACATCAGATGTGATTCCTGTAGGAGTTGGTTCAATAGAATCCTCATTAGATGGAATGTTATTCGCATCATTTGTATTAGAATCTTCTAGATCTGTTGTTGCAGTAGTTGCTTTTCTATTTGCTTTAATAGCCTTCATGATTTCTTTTACTGGTCTGTCTTTCCAATCTTCTAGTAGAATGCTTTCAGGATTGGTAGAGCTTGCTTGAAGCTTTTCTATAAGATTAAGCTTTCCTGGTGTCATTCCAAGTTCTTTTGCTTCTTGCACACGATCATAACCTACGCTTGTAACCTCTACTTGAACATCATCACTGACTAAATCATCAACCGCTTCACTAATTTCTTTTGTTATTTCTTCTGATATTTCTGTATTTCCATTGGCTACCGTAATGATAATACCACCATCTATGGAATTAACTGAATTCGTAGTGTCCACAATCTCGATAGCTGAGCCAGTTGCTACTTCAGTTGTACTACCATCAAAATATCCATCTTGTGATATTTGTTTTACCGTACTAATAATAGCATCTTCAATGGACTGATTCGTTAGCCCATCAATATTAATTTCATCAAGAATAACCTGTCCATCATCATTAACAGCTTTTACGTCAATCACTCGTTCAAAGCGGTTAAGTGTATATTCAATAGATGGGTTTACATCCAAACTCACATAAGAATATGGAGCGGAATATGCCCATGCCCCTACGCCGCAAGTTAATATCAAAGCGGCTGCGGATGCAACACCCAGTGCCAATTTTTTTGTTATCTGTATTTTCTGTTTTTTCATCACAATCACCTGTCCTACAACATAATTTTGGTTTTTCACTTTTACTATGCTGCCATCATCAGATAGTACTGCTGCAAAATCATTTTTAATTTCTACTACAACTGATTTCATAATTAATTCTCCTCTCTGATGTATCGCAGGTATTCTGCGAGATTAGGATACTCTCCGGAAAGTATTTCTATGGCTGCTATTATATATTTTCGATGACGTTCTAACATTTTTCGGGGTATCTTCTCATTTTTCTCAATTATTTTTATTGGAAGTTGTTTGGTTTTTCGTAATTCACCTAATAAAAGTGGCTGTTGCATCATAAAGCGAATGGCTTTGGCACATGCTAATTTTGTTTTAGACGCATGTGGGGAACAATCAGTTAAATCAAAAAAAGAAAATCCATAATTAGAGAAAATATCGTTTACAGCGCTGATTTCTAACTGAATAGAAGTGTTATCTTTTTGTGATACTTGTTCTGCTACTGCAAGTTGAATAGAAAGCTCTGTTTCACATTCATCCGTAGAATCTGTGTCAAACACAATGGGATCTACACTAACTTCAGCAGAGTGCCTACCCTTACCACGCATATAATCTACAAGTCGTCTTGTTATTACTAATTTTGCAAAACGAATAAAGTTACCTTTTTCTAAGTTATAATCGTGAACAGCCTGTACGAATGCAATTAGGGCAATGGACCATTCGTCGTCGCTTTTCGTTACGTAATGATGCGTTACTGCAGAAGCAGATTTTAATATAAAAAATTCATGTTGCTCAATTAACTGATTTAGTAGGTCTTGATCTTGGGAAGCTTCAATTACCAAGTAATCTAGTTCTCTCAATACGAATACCTCCGTTCTGATTCAAAAGTGATTCCGGAAAGTTCTAATCTATAGTAATCTATGTAGTTTAATTGAATATACTGATTAAAGTGTATTATGGAACGATGGCAAAGTCAATGTTTATGGGCACTGTAAATATTGCCATAGTAATTGGAATAAAAGAAGGAGCCGCTAAAATAGACGGCTCCTAGATTGTTTCTATGTTTAGGATAACATGTTATAGCATAATAAAAAGTATTATGGATCTAGACCAGTTACTTTCCAGATAACTCCTGTGTTTGGCACAAAAGTTTCGGGAGAATGCGTTGCATTAATTCCCATATCTAAAATGTACATTGCCGAATCAGGCCCAAAAATCAAACAAACAGGTCTTTCAAATCCACCACCATTTGAAATGGAAGAAGGAAATCCGGATTTATTGATAGCAAAGGTATTAATGGTTCTAGACTTCATATCTATCTTCGATATTCTATGCCCTGCACCGGCGTATGAAAGGGGATCACCTACTTTCGTAGCTATGGTACTACCATACTCCGTAATATAAATATCTCCATAAGGGCCAAAATTTTTATTGTAATTAAAATCAAAGCCTCTGATATTTGTATTAGCAGGAAAGGTTACATATGGCCTAGGAGGAACATTGGGCTGAGATTTTAACAACAGTTCGGGCTGAAGTACATTATTGGTGGAAAAACGTGGTGAATTAACCGCTTCGCCACCAGAATAGTCAGGCCATCCATACCATAATCCGGGAATTACGTAATAACAATCATCTGTAGCATTTTCAATAGGCCGACTACCTACTGCGTTATATCCGATATTGCCAACGAACAATCTACCTCCATTGTCAAATTTCATAAAGGAAGGATTACGAAATCCCCAGGCAACCTGCTCTAAATTGGAGCCATCCAAATTGGAACGCAATATGCTACCGGATGCTTTTGGGTGTTTCTTTCTGGTTTCATAAGGATAATTCGCTACGCCATATGGTGAGAATGCTCCAGTAGTAACAATATCATCTGATAGGGCTTCGGTTAATATATTAAGTGTTTCAAAGTTTTGACCCTGAAGCATAATTTGATCCCCGGCATAATCACATAAGAGGGGAGACGTGGTAACCCATGTATTATCATTCCCCACTACTCCAGAATTAGTAACTGTTCCTTGTCCAAAATATAGTTTATTATCAGGAGAAAAGGTAATAGGACTATTATAGTGGTCACCATTACTGGGTAAACCCATAATAATATTCTGACGTTGTCCATTTTCGTATAGCTTGGTAACATAGCCTCTATGAGAAACATAGATTACATTTTCACGATAATTAATACCAGAAATAGGAACATTAAAGTTTTCTGCTATTACTTCAAAATGATTATCTACCAGTTGTAATATCTTGGGGTTGCCATCTGTTAGGCCGGAATCGGCAATCAGCATGGTTGCATCTTCTTTAAATAGTAAGCCAATGGGCGAATTTAGACCATTTGCAAAAACATCGATGCGATAACCATTTTGTATATAAATATCCGACGGATTAAGATGACGCTCTGTGACAGGGGTATTTTGATTGCAAGTTAAAAATTTAGATTTATCATATATATGTTCAAACATTTGGCTACCCAGAAAACATACTTGATTAAATATATTCTTTGGTTAATAAAATATTCGTTTCGTAATTTAATAAATATCCACTGGAAGTTGAACGAATATTGTATTTATAGTAAAAATGTAGCAGTAGGTTCTAACACTTTTACTACATGATATTGTGAATTAATTGTTACCCATAGCTGAGGCGTAAAATCCATGGTATTCCATATACTTATTCCTACAAGATTATATTCTGTAATAATATCTAGAATAGCATCTAGCGTCCTTGCATCCTTAAACCAGACAAAATGTTGTATTCCATCCACATAATAGCGAAAGTATGGGGTTACTTGTTCCTCGTCAAAACCAAGATCCATTCCAAATTGGCTTGCTAAAGCTAATGCTTGGGAGTTTGCTATGGCAGTTACATCGGATTCCCCTTCTACATAAGGTAATTCCCAGTCATATGCAATCCTCGTATAACCTAAAGATATTTTCTCTGGTGGTATCTGTGTTATTGCGTATTGAACATAACGTCTTAAAAATGGAATTGTGGTAAGTTCAAAGTTAGGAATATAGGAGGATGCCCAAGTGTATGACATGAGAATAACGCGATCTGCTACTTGCCCAACTTGTTGAAAGTAAGTATTATCAAGGGTTTCATCTTCAGTAAATCCAAACGTTTTAGGTACTAAAGAAACTTGCACTTGGTACCCTTCTTTGGCAAGAATCTCTTTTGAACGTACAATAAAATTAATGTAATTTTGAAGATCTGAAGGAATGATATTAATAAAACCAAAGTTAATACCATAGAATTCATGCTCTCGTAGTAGAGCTAATATGTTATTAATTAATTGGGTTTGTAATGCTTGGTCGTTTAATATTTTATTCGTAATACCAAAACTACCTTTCCCTTGTTCGGAAACAGTAGAAAGCAGCATAATTGGCGCAACTCCATATTCCTTTGCAGTATTAATTACAAAAGCGTCATTTGGAGCTTCAATTTCACTAAAAGGAGTTATTCTGTAACCAGCAATAGTGATATAAGTTAAATATGGTAACGTCTTTTTCAAGATAGCATCATTGATATAAGAAAAAACAAATGCGTTTACCTCGATGGGATTTTCCTTTCTTTCGTAGTCTATAATTAATTCTTCTCCTTCGTTTAAATAAGTTCTATCTAAAAGAAATGGATTGTTCTTCAATAGTTGAATCACAGAGATACCATTATCCGATGCAATACTTTTCCATGTATCACCGGGCTTTACTATATAAGTCTGCTTTGGATATGCTAATATAATAATTTGGCCGTTTACAATTCCATACTCTGGGATGATATTATTGTCGTGTACTATTTTCTCATAAGGTAGTTTAAATCTTTCTGCTATTGAGGCCACAGTATCGCCAGGCTTGACTACATATATGTCCATAATTATCCTCATAAATGATAGGTTAGATTATAATATGATAATTTTATAAAAAGATGAAAGTACCACAATGTATTTCATCACAAGATTGAATTAATAGTTGAACTTTAAAATTATATATGTTATATTTGGTGTAGAACAAACAATAAGCATGATAAGGAGGAACTACCATGAACATTAATAAGTTTACACAAAAGTCAATCCAGGCTGTTAATGATTGCGAGAAGGTTGCATACGAGTACGGAAATCAACAGATTGATCAGGAACATTTTCTAACTAGTCTACTAAGTATGGATGAAAGTCTTATTGCCAAATTAATCATGAAAATGGATATTAATTTTGACTCGTTTAAGGCGGGTGCAGAAGGATTAGTAAGTAAATTACCCAAGGTTTCAGGAGGACAACTATATATTAGCAACGATCTGAATAAAGTGCTTATTTATGCGGAAAATGAAGCGAAGCAAATGGGTGATGAGTACGTATCTGTGGAACACTTATTTCTAAGTTTAATTAAGCAAGCCAATCGTGGGATAAAAGAATTATTTATAAGTTATGGTGTTACTAGAGAACGTTTTTTACAAGCACTATCTACGGTGAGAGGCAATCAGAAGGTAACAAGTGATAATCCAGAGGGCACGTATGATACCCTAGAGAAATATGGTTATGATCTAGTAGATAGAGCAAAGGAAGGAAAATTAGATCCAGTCATTGGTCGTGATAATGAGATTCGCAATATTATCCGTATTCTTTCTAGAAAAACAAAGAACAATCCTGTGCTAATTGGTGAACCAGGTGTAGGTAAAACGGCAGCAGTAGAAGGTCTTGCACAGAGAATTGTCCGTGGCGATGTACCAGATGGTCTTAGAGACAAGAAAGTATTTGCATTGGATATGGGATCATTAGTGGCAGGGGCTAAATACCGAGGTGAATTTGAAGAACGTTTAAAAGCAGTTCTAGAAGAAGTGAAGAATAGCGAAGGGAAGATTATCTTATTTATTGACGAACTTCATACAATCGTAGGGGCAGGTAAAACAGAAGGTTCAATGGATGCTGGTAATATGTTAAAACCAATGCTTGCTAGAGGAGAATTGCACTGTATTGGAGCAACAACCTTAGACGAATACCGTATGTATATAGAAAAAGATGCAGCACTGGAGCGAAGATTCCAGCCAGTTCTAGTAGCTGAGCCTACGGTAGAGGATACGATTTCCATTTTAAGAGGTCTGAAAGATCGTTATGAAGTATACCATGGAGTGAAGATAACAGATGCCGCTTTAGTAACAGCAGCAACGTTATCCAATCGCTATATCTCAGATCGGTTTCTTCCTGACAAGGCCATTGATTTGGTAGATGAGGCATGTGCGTTAATTAAGACAGAATTAGATTCTATGCCAATGGAATTGGATGATGTTCAAAGAAGGATTATGCAGATGGAGATTGAGGAAGCGGCACTGAAGAAAGAAACAGATAAATTAAGCAAAGACAGGCTTACAATCCTTCAAAAGGAGTTAGCAGAACTTAGAGATGAATTTTCTTCCGGTAAAGCCAAATGGGATGCAGAAAAAGCATCTGTAGAAAAGGTACAGAAGCTAAAAGAAGAGTTAGAAAATATTCATAACCAGATTCAGATTGCAGAGAGAAACTATGATCTGAATAAAGCAGCAGAGCTACAATATGGCAGGCTCCCAGATATTCAGAAGAGATTAGAACAAGAAGAAGAGCAAGTGCGCCAAGAAGAAAGGTCACTGGTACACGAAAGTGTTTCGGAAGAGGAGATTGCCAAAATTATTTCAAGATGGACGGGAATACCAGTTGCCAGATTAACAGAATCGGAGAGGCACAAAACGCTTCACCTAAGCGAAGAACTTCATAAAAGAGTCATCGGACAGGAAGAAGGAGTAGACAAAGTTTCAGATGCAATTTTACGCTCCAAAGCCGGAATTAAAGATCCTTCTAAGCCTATTGGTTCGTTTCTTTTTTTAGGACCAACAGGTGTGGGTAAAACAGAATTGGCAAAAAGTTTAGCTGCCAGCTTGTTTGACAATGAACATAATATGGTTCGAATCGATATGAGTGAATATATGGAAAAATATTCAGTATCTAGATTAATTGGTGCACCTCCAGGATATGTTGGGTATGAAGAAGGTGGACAATTAACCGAAGCGGTACGGCGAAAACCATATTCCGTTGTATTATTTGATGAGATAGAAAAGGCGCATCCTGATGTATTCAATGTTTTACTTCAAGTGTTAGATGATGGACGTATTACAGATTCACAAGGAAGAACAATTGACTTTAAGAATACAATTTTAATTATGACATCCAATATTGGATCTGGGTATCTGCTGGATGGAATTGAAGCAAATGGCGAGATAAATCAGAAAGCAGAAGACATGGTTATGAATGAGCTGCGAGGATATTTTAGACCCGAATTCTTAAACCGTTTAGATGAAATTATATTATTTAAGCCGTTGAGCAAAGAAAATATACAAGATATTATCGATCTGTTATTACAAGACTTAAATGAAAGAATTGCAGATAAGGAACTTAAGTTAGAAATGACAGTAGATGCAAAGGTATTTGTGGTTGAAAACTCATTTGATCCAGCATATGGGGCAAGACCGCTTAAACGCTATTTGCAGAAATATGTTGAGACTTTAGTTGCAAGAATGATTTTAGGGGATGAGGTAAGTGCCGAGGATACTATTGTGTTGGATGTGGTAAACAATCAATTACTGGCAAGAAGAGCTTAGAGAACGATAACAGGCTTTCACAAACGATAAAGTGAAGCATCTTGCGAAAGCCTGTTACTCTATTTCATACTTTCGATCAGAGAAATTACCTTTTCCTCAATATGAAATGCAATACGGTTGGCATCTGCTTCATTACTCACATTTGGTATAAAGCCAGCTGCCATGCTAGAATGTCCGCCGCCATCTCCCAGACCGCTTAATGCTGTTTTGATAATCACACTGGCATCTAGATTCGCATCTTCACTACGTACGGAAAACTTAATACCGCCAGCTCGATAAGAATGAATTAATGTAAAATCAACCTCAACTAAAGTTAAAAGGAAATCAGAAAGGGTAGCTATGATTGCTTCAGAGCAATCTTTTCCAATGTTAGCTAGTCCAATGTGGCGATTAATTCTAAGATCGGAAATAGCTTGTTGATAAGAACCTAGATCAGATGCTTTTAAACTGCAGGAATCTAATTTACGAAGGATTGTCCAATCAGCAATCTTGTATAAATAGCAAAATATATCAATATCTGTTTCGCTGGTACCGCGTGTTAGGTTATCCGTATCTAGTTTAATTCCATAAACTAGTGCAGTTGCGATCTCTTTATCGATAGGAATTTGATTTTCTATAAAATAAGTGGCAATAATAGTAGAACAGGCACCAATATCGCTTCGAATATCAGCGAAACGATAACAGCTTAAATCAACAGCGTAGTGATGGTCAATACAAGCAATCTCTTTACCAACACAATCTTCTACATTAATATTTCCTTTCTGACCATCAACCAGTATGATCTCATCCTCATCTGTAGTTGGGAGATCGTCCAAAGTATAAATATTAATATGAAGTAATTCCAACATCTTAATTGTATTAAATTTGTCTATTTGACCTTGATAGCAAATAGTAGATTGGATGCCTTTGGTAGAGAGAAGAACTTGAAGACCCTTCGCGCTTGCGACAGCATCTTGATCGGGATAATTATGCATTTGAATATAGACGTGATTAGAATGAATTGCTTGAATTAGTTCATGTAATCTACTCATATTTCCTCCGAAAATTGTCCTTTTTACTACCTATATTATAGCTTATGCTGTCGAAAAAATCAACTTGACATTTCGTGTAGAGCATGGTATACTTCTCGAGGTGCACTTGGATGTGCATGTATACTAAGAGGAAGAAAGACATAGCTCTCCGACCAAGTGGTGGAGCTTTTTTTTGTGTAAGCCTGTAATATTAGGCTTTATGGTATTGAAAGGAAAATTAATATATGGAATCAGTTAGATTTGATGAACTGGAGTTAGAAGCTCCAATTATGCGTGCTATTGAAGAAATGGGATTTGAACAGGCAAGCCCGATACAGGCTCAAGCAATCCCTGTAGTTCTATCAGGAAAAGATATCGTTGGTCAAGCGCAAACAGGAACAGGAAAAACTGCAGCATTTGGTATCCCATTGTTGCAAAAAATCGACGTTAAGAATAAACATTTACAAGCAATTGTGTTATGTCCTACGAGAGAATTAGCAATACAGGTTTCCGAGGAGATAAGAAAACTTTCTAAATTTATGCATGGATTAAAAGTGCTTCCTATCTATGGAGGACAAGAAATTTCAAAACAAATTAGATCCTTAAAAGCAGGAACTCAGGTTGTAATTGGTACACCTGGTCGAGTAATGGATCATATGAGAAGAAAAACAGTTAAGTTTGATCATGTGAATATGATTGTACTAGATGAAGCAGATGAAATGCTTAACATGGGATTTCGTGAAGATATTGAAACCATCTTAAAAGAAATTCCAGAAGAAAGACAGACCGTTTTATTTTCAGCAACCATGCCTAAACCAATTATGGACATTGCGAAAACGTATCAAAAGAATGCAGAAGTTATTAAGGTAGTGAAGAAAGAACTTACAGTACCGAATATCGAACAGTACTATTATGAAGTAAAACCTAAGAATAAAGGGGAAGTGCTATCAAGATTATTAGATATGTATGACCCTAAACTTTCCTTGGTATTTTGTAATACCAAGAGAATGGTAGACGAATTAGTTGAGTTTTTAAAAGGTCGTGGTTATTTTGCTGAGGGGCTTCATGGAGATATGAAACAGCAGCAGAGAGACCGTGTAATGAATGGGTTCCGTAATGGAAGAACTGATATCTTGGTTGCTACGGATGTAGCTGCTAGAGGTATTGATGTTGATGACGTTGAAGCAGTATTTAATTATGATGTGCCACAGGATGATGAGTACTATGTTCACCGTATCGGTAGAACTGGTCGTGCTGGTAGAACTGGGCGTTCATTTACCTTTGTGGTTGGGAAAGAAGTATATAAATTAAAAGACATCCAAAGATATTGTAAAACCAAAATTATTGAGCAATCTATTCCATCCATCAATGATGTAGCCAATACCAAAGCGGAAAAGATTTTAGACCGTATTCATACCATTATAGAAAATGAAGACTTAAGTAAATTAATTGATATTGTAGAACAAAAGATTAATAAGGAAGAGTATACTTCCATGGATGTAGCTGCTGCATTTTTAAGATTATCAATGGGTGAAGATTCTGAGCAAGTAGAAGAAAGTTATCAAGATTACGGTGATACTGGTGCTGAAGCTGGAATGGTAAGATTATTTATTAATATTGGTAAGAAGCAAAATACAAGACCTGGAGATATCTTAGGAGCTATTGCAGGAGAAACAGGAATGCCAGGTAAATTAATCGGAAGCATTGATATGTATGACAAATACACATTTGTTGAAGTTCCAAGAGAACATGCAGCTGAAGTAATCAATGTAATGAAAAATGCAAAAATCAAAGGGAAAAGTATTAATATTGAGCCTGCGAATAAAAAGTAGTTGCAAGAAACCTGCATAAGCAGGTTTCTTTTTACATATGAACTGAGAAAGTATGGGTGTAGTAATAGTTAGCCAAGCGAACTCAAAAAGTCTCGGTGTATGAGACTATATACAAGTAGTTAGGTAAAACAACATATAATTAACCTAATTCCAGCTTAAATTCCAGTTGTATTTTTACTAAAAAAGTATTACTATCTTAATATAAAGTTAATTGGAGGGCGTATGAAGAAAAATGTTACGATGAGGGATATTGCAGCTCGCTTAGACGTAAGTACAGTGACTGTTTCAAAGGCACTATCGAATAAAGATGGGGTAAGTGAAGAGTTAAGAGAAAAGATCAAAGAAGTTGCGGATAGTATGGGGTATCGGTATAATTCTTTGGCGAAAGGAATGAAAGAAGGGCGTAGTTATAATGTTGGGATTATTATTGCAGAACGCTATGTAAAAGATGATGCATTTTACTTGAAAATGTATCAGAGCGCGGTGAAGTCCCTTGCTAAGGTTAATTACTATGGTATTATGGAGATTATTTCTAGAAAAACAGAAAAAGATTTAATCATGCCCAATATGATATCAGATAATAAAGTAGATGGAATTATTATTCTAGGTCAAATGAATTCGGATTATGTTGACATTATTAAAGAAGCAGCAATTCCTATTGTGTTTTTGGATTTTTATGATGAACATTTGGATGTGGATTCCATAATCAGTGATAATGTATACGGCGCTTATATCCTGACGAACTATCTAATATCACAAGGACACAAAGAAATTGGTTTTATTGGAGATATTTTTGCAACCAGCAGCATATTAGATCGTTATCTAGGGTATTATAAAGCATTACTAGCTAACGGTATTCATTTGAAAGAGGAATGGATAATAAAAGACAGGGACGATGCAGGAAGTTTTATCGATATTGCACTTCCAAAACAGATGCCAACTGCATTTGTATGTAATTGTGATGAAGTGGCTTATATCTTTATTAAACAATTGAAAAAAGCTGGTTTTAAAGTTCCAGAAGATGTTTCAGTTGTAGGATTTGACAATTATATATTTGCTAACCTATCCTCTCCAAAACTTACAACCATTGAAGTTGATATAGATAATATGGCTGATACTGCAGTGGATGCTGTAATTAAGAAAATACAAGAAGAGAATTTTACACTAGGTAGAAAAGTAATCAGTGGACATTTAATAATCAGAGATTCTGTTAGTGTTTGTACTAAGTAATTGAAGAGTCAATTTGCACAGACTGTATGTTGAATGAAGTGATACACAATATAATTTGATTCGCAACGCGCTCTCGCTTGGATGAAGTTCGTAGTGGTACGTAAGGTTCTAAACTACAGAACCTAAGTACCAACGACTTCATAACAGTTGCTCTTCAAATTATATTGTGTATCACTTAAGCATAGATATCGAATGTGCAAATTGACAATTCAAGGTTGTTCAAAGGGGGTTTCACCCTTTCATCATAAACAAAAGAGATATTATGAATTATGTAATTATACATGGTCTGTAATATCTCTTTTTTGCACTATTCGCGACATATAATGCACTAAAATGACAAATAAATAACTATCTATGGAAAATAAAATTAGGAAACAAATAATAGGAAGGATATTAATTACATATGTTATAAGACTGTGATGAATACTGATAAATTCATTGATTTATACAGAGTTTATAAAGGGTAAAAACAGGTTGACATTTTATAGTGCACATTATATAATTAACAAAAGAAGTTAACGATAACTTAAAATTACTTAAATGTTATGATGCATAACGTATAAAGGATACTATAAGTAGGAGATGAAAGTATGATTAATGAAGTGAAAGAGCATTTGGAACATGTAATCATTCCTTTTTGGAAAAACTTACGTGATAATGAATACGGTGGTTATTATGGGTGGATGGATTATGATCTGAATGTGGATAAAAAGGCGGTAAAAGGATGTATTTTAAATAGTAGAATTACTTGGTTCTTTTCCAATGCTTATATGACTTTAAAAGATGAGTCTTTATTAGAAGAAGCGAAACATGGATTTGAGTTCATGAAGAACTATTGTATGGATAAGGTAAATGGCGGAATTTATTGGGCGATTAAATACGATGGAACGCCAGAAGAAACAATTAAACATACGTATAATCAAGCCTTTTGTATTTATGCACTATCTTCTTACTATGATGCATCAAAAGACGAAGAAGCACTTGGGATGGCATTTGATCTATTCCATATTATAGAGAATAAGTGTAGAGATAATATTGGATACCTGGAAGCTTTTGATAAAGAATTCCACGAGATTGATAATGACAAATTATCAGAAAATGGAATTATTGCACACAAGACTATGAATACATTATTACACATTTTCGAAGCATATACAGAGTTATATCGTGTTACGAAGAATCAAGAAGTAAAGAAAAGATTGGAATGGATTATGGATACCTTTGCAGAAAAAGTGTATAATCCAGAGCTTCATCGACAAGAAGTATTTTTTGATCAGAACATGAACTCAATTTTAGATCTTCATTCCTATGGACATGATATTGAAACAGCATGGCTTATAGATCGAGGGGTTGAGATTCTTGGAGACAAAGCATATGAAGAAAAAATGTACCCAATAACAAAAGACTTAACAAGAGAAATCTATAACGTGGCCTTTGATGGACACTCTTTAAATAATGAATGTGAAAAAGGCGAAGTGAATACGTCCCGTATCTGGTGGGTGCAGGCAGAAACCTTATTAGGATTTTTAAATGGTTATGAAAAAGATCCATCCCAAAAAGAATATTTAGATGCTGCTAAGAATGTATGGGAATACATTAAAACTTACATGTGGGATAAACGTCAAGGAAGCGAGTGGTTCTGGGAAGTGGATAAGAACAATGTACCAACCAGTAAAAAACCAATTGTAGAACCTTGGAAATGTCCATACCATAATGGAAGAATGTGCTTTGAAGTGATTAGGAGGAATATCGATGTTGAATAAAAAATATTATGAAGAACTTGAAAAATATGATCAATTAATCGAAAGAAAAAATGTAAAGTCTGATCTATATAATGGTGTATATGACCGTTATGAGTATCCAGTATTAACAAGAAACCATATTCCATTGTTTTGGAAGTATGATTTGAATCCAGAAACGAATCCAAACTTTATGGAGCGATTAGGCGTAAATGCAGTTATGAATTCTGGTGCCATTGAATTAAATGGAAAATTCTACTTAGTAGCTCGTATTGAAGGAAATGATAGAAAATCATTTTTTGGAGTTGCAGAAAGTGATAATGGTATCGATGGATTTAAATTCTGGGATTATCCAATTTTACTAGATGATACATGTCCAGAAGAGACCAACGTATATGATATGCGTCTTACAAAACATGAAGATGGTTATATCTATGGTGTATTCTGTTCTGAAAGTAAAGATAAAACAGTGAATGACCTATCTGCAGCAGTTGCAGCAGCAGGAATCGTTCGTACTAAGGATCTTAAGACGTGGGAACGACTTGATAACTTAACAACACTTCGATCCCCACAGCAAAGAAATGTTGTTCTTCATCCTGAATTTGTAAATGGTAAGTATGCATTTTACACAAGACCAATGGATGACTTTATCGATACAGGATCCGGTGGTGGAATTGGGTTTGGATTATGTGATGATATAGAACATGCCGTAATTGATGAAGAAATTATGACAAGTAGAAGAAAATATCATACATTAACAGAAGCTAAGAATGGCGCTGGTGCAGTTCCAATTAAAACAGAAAAAGGTTGGATTCATATTGCACATGGTGTTCGAAATACAGCAGCAGGACTTCGTTACGTAATCTATGCATTTGCAACTGCCCTTGATGATCCAAAGAAAGTAATAGCAGAACCATCTGGTTTATTAATTGGACCAATGGGAGGAGAACGTGTTGGTGACGTATCAAACGTTGTATTTACCAATGGTGCCATTGCAAGAGAGAATGGAGATGTATTCATTTATTATGCTTCTAGTGATACACGTATGCACGTAGCGACCACAACCATGGATAAATTAATGGATTATGTATTCAATACTCCAGTTGATCCACTTCGTTCCGTAGAATGTGTTGCTCAACGATGTGATTTAATAAAGAAGAACTTAGAGTTTTTAAATAGTCAAAAGTAATTATAATAAAACTGCTTATAACTAAATTCCCCTCATATAGCTACTTTAATGAAAGAACCTGCCAATTTGGCAGGTTCTTTTGCCGTGTATAAAATCGTAAAAATATTTACCCAAGAGATAAAAATATTAAGTTTCATTCCAGGTTAACCTTCTTTATAATAAAAGAAACAAAATGGAAGTGCTATGTTTAGAAAGGAAGGATAATTAATATGAGTGGATATCAATACATAGATAAACATGGAACATTTAAAATGGAGGATCCTGAGTTAATCAGTTATCTTTATTTTCCCATTGCCAATGAGAGTGGTGTTCTAAGCTGCGTAACTCCTACACTTGGTGGGGACAACAAAATGGGGCAAAATACATTTTTACTAGCGCCAGTTAGCAGTGAGGATTTACATAATAACAAATCATCAAGAAACTTTTGGTGCAATATAAAAGGGAAGGGTCTTTGGTCTGCAACAGGTAAATCAGCACATCAACAA
>JAEZUR010000094.1 GCA_023420935.1 Bacillota bacterium
CTCTTGCACGGTCTGGTCTGAAATTAAAGAAAATTACAGTATCATTTTCTTTAATTGTAGCAGTTGGTGCTCCACCATTCATAACTACAGTTGGAAGAACAAACTCATCATTTTCCCCTTTATCATAAGAATTCTGTACTGCAGTAATAGCGTTATCTGCTTTTTCGCCTTCGCCTAGAACTAAAGCATTATAAGCTTTTTCTACACGATCCCAACGATTATCTCTATCCATAACATAATAACGACCCATAACACTTGCAACTTTACCAACACCAATTTCATCCATCTTGGCAACTAAATCTTCAACAAAACCTTTACCAGATGCTGGAGCTGTATCGCGTCCATCTAAAAATGCATGAACATAAACGTTTTCAACTCCCTGTTGTTTCGCAAGTTCTAACAACCCATATAAATGGGTATTGTGGCTATGTACACCACCATCAGATAATAAACCAAATAAATGTAAGTCAGTATTATTTTTCTTACAATTTTCAACACCTGCTAACAATGCTTCATTCTTAAAGAAATCACCGTCCTGGATTTCCTTTGTAATTCTTGTTAATTCCTGATAAATGATTCTTCCAGCACCCATATTTAAATGTCCAACTTCAGAATTACCCATCTGACCATCAGGAAGACCAACTGCAAGTCCACTAGCATATCCTTTTACAAATGGATATTCACTCATCAACTTATCCATTACAGGTGTTTTAGCCTCAGTCACCGCATTCGCCTGAACCTTATCATTTAATCCATAACCATCTAAAATCATTAAAACTGTAGGTTTTTTACTCATCGTATTTTCTCCTTTTTAAAATGTTTATATATATATTAATGTATCAATAAAATACAAGTTACTTTCAAAATTATGTATCTAATTGTCTAATTATCTAGTACTGGAATTAGTCGTCATTTCAAAAAAACACTACTAATTATTATATAATGCATCCAATTAATAAACAATAACAATCTTTTTTCAATATACTTTTAGTAATTTACTTATGATAATATGCTTTTAATTATATACTTTTGGTTTCAACTGTCTTGATTCCTGATTGACATGTACCAGCATGAATATGGTTACCTCTATATTCAGCTTGGTCAGACCGACTGACGACGGCTGCTTATATTCGCTTTGAGACTCAGGTAAAAAAGACGCCCGCTTGCGCGTCGTTTTTACCATCTCTGAGGCTCAAATGGAATATGCCTAGGAAGGTAAGGCGACCAAATGAATATAGAGGTAACCATATTCATGTCGACAACCTTACTCTTGCGCATCAAACCAATTATTTATAATTAACAATCTTTCCAAAGTCAGGTTTTAATGAAGCTCCACCAACTAAACCACCATCAATATCTGCCTGTGCAAATAATTCAGATGCGCTATCAGCAGTAACACTACCGCCATACTGAATACGAATTGCTGCTGCTGTTGCTTGATCATAAATTTCTCCGATGCAAACACGAATTGCTGCACAAACTTCTTGTGCTTGTTCTGTTGTTGCAACTTTACCTGTTCCAATAGCCCAAATTGGCTCATATGCAATTACAGCTGTTTTTGCTTGATCTGCTGTAACATTTAAAAATGCAATTTTAATTTGCTGGCGAATCCAGTCTATAGTAATTCCTTGTTCTCTTTGAGTCAATGACTCTCCACAGCATACGATTGGTGTTATACCATGTTCAAATGCTTTTAATACTTTTTTATTAACAGTTTCATCTGTTTCAGCAAAATATTCTCTTCTTTCAGAATGTCCAATAATAACATATTTTACTCCGATATCTGTTAACATGTTAGGAGCGATTTCTCCAGTAAATGCGCCGCTTTCTTCATAGTACATATTTTCAGCACCAATTTGAATATTAGAACCTTTTGCAGCTTCAAGAGCTGTAGTTAAAGAAATAGCTGGAACACAGAATATAACATCAACTTCTTCATTTGCTACTAATGGTTTTAATTCATTGATTAATGTAACTGTCTCACTTGGAGTTTTATTCATTTTCCAGTTACCAGCGATAATTTTTTTACGCATATTTATTCTCCTTTATATGGGGACGCAAGTCATCTTACGTCCCCCATTAGTGATTTTATACTGTTATTATATCAGTTTTAAACTTTTAATTATTTGTCGTTTGCTGCTGCAACTACTTGAATGCTCCAAAGAGCTTCTCGACTATTTGTCGTTTGCTGCTGCAACTCCTGGAAGCTCTTTTCCTTCTAAGAATTCTAAGGATGCTCCACCACCAGTTGAGATGTGAGTCATTTTATCACCGAAGCCTAAGATGTTAACTGCTGCTGCAGAATCTCCACCACCGATGATTGTTGTTGCATCAATATCAGCCATAGCTTTTGCTACTGCTACAGTACCAGCTGCAAAGTTTGACATTTCGAAACATCCCATAGGTCCGTTCCAAACAACTGTCTTAGCGCCTTTTACTGCATTTGCAAATAATTCCTGAGTTTTAGGTCCGATATCAAGACCCATCCAGCCTTCATCGATTCCTTCTTCTGTATTATTGTTAACAACTTTAATGTTAGCATCATTAGAGAAGTTATCAGCAGCTACTGTATCAACTGGAATTAATAATTTAACGCCTTTATCTTCTGCTTTTTTAAGCATATCTAAAGCGTATTGTTTGTAATCTTCTTCAACAAGAGATTTACCAATCTTTTCACCTTTTGCAGCGAAGAAAGTAAATGCCATTCCACCACCGATGATAAGTGTATCTACTTTATCAAGAAGGTTGTTGATAACGGAAATTTTAGAAGAAACTTTTGATCCACCAAGGATTGCAACGAATGGTCTTTCTGGATTGTTTACTGCATTTCCTAAGAAATCAATTTCTTTTTGCATTAAGTAACCAACTACTGCAGTTTTCACATATTTAGTAACACCAACGTTGGAGCAATGTGCTCTATGTGCAGTACCAAATGCATCATTTACGAATACATCTGCTAAAGAAGCTAATTCTTCGCTGAATGTATCAACGTTCTTAGTTTCTTCTGCTCTATAACGAGTATTTTCTAAAAGAACAACATCACCATCATTCATAGCTGCAACAGCTGCTTTTGCATTTTCGCCAACTACAGTTGCATCAGCTGCAAATTTAACAGGCTGTCCAAGTAATTCTGCTAAACGAACTGCTACTGGAGCAAGAGATAATTCTGGTTTTGCTTCTCCCTTTGGTTTACCAAGATGGGAACAAAGTACAACCTTACCACCATCGCTAATTAATTTTTTAATTGTAGGAAGTGCTGCAACAAGACGGTTTTCGTCTGTAATTTTGCCTTCCTGTAATGGCACGTTAAAGTCACAACGTACTAATACTCTCTGTCCTTTTACATTGATATCATCTACTGATTTTTTGTTTAACATTTGTCAAACTCCTTTCACTTCGAATCATTTTTTGCGATAGAAAGTACGCTCCGCGAACTTTCTATTGTTTTTAATTAAAAATAGGCCCAATCCTATAGTCTAGCTACAAGACCGGACCCATTCTAGGATCTATTATGCTAATTCAGCAAAATATTTGATAGTTCTAACCATCTGGCTAGTGTATGAATTTTCATTATCATACCATGCAACAACTTTAACTAAAGTCTTGTCTCCATCAAGAGGAGTAACTTTTGTCTGAGTTGCATCGAATAAAGATCCTTCAAAGATACCGATGATATCAGAAGATACTAATTCTTCTTCAGTGTATCCGAAAGATGGATTAGCTGCTGCTTTCATAGCTGCATTAACGTCAGCTGCAGTAACTTTTCCTTTACAAACAGCAACTAATTCAGTTAAAGAACCAGTTGGGCAAGGAATACGTTGAGCTGCTCCGTCTAATTTACCAGATAATGCTGGAATAACAAGACCGATTGCTTTAGCAGCACCAGTTGAGTTAGGAACGATATTTTCAGCAGCTGCACGAGCTCTTCTTAAATCTCCCTTTGGATGAGGACCATCTAATGTCATCTGGTCACCAGTATATGAATGAATTGTAGTCATGAAACCTTTTTCAACTTCAGCAAGTTTGTTTAATGTATCAGCCATAGGAGCTAAACAGTTAGTTGTACAAGATGCTGCGGAGATAATTGTATCAGAAGCTGTTAAGATATTTTCATTAACACCGAAAACAACTGTTGGAAGATCATCACCAGCTGGAGCTGAGATAACAACTTTTTTAGCACCTGCATCGATATGTGCTTGTGATTTTGCTTTGGATACATAGAAACCAGTACATTCAAGTACTACATCTACTCCGATTTCTCCCCATGGAAGATCTGCTGCATTTTTTTCTGCGTAGATTTTGATTTCTTTGCCATCAACAACGATTGAAGATTCTTTCGCTTCTACTTTGTTAGCTAGAGCATATCTTCCCTGTGCTGTGTCATATTTTAATAAGTGTGCTAACATCTTAGGGTTAGTTAAATCGTTAATCGCTACAACTTCATATCCTTCTGCTCCAAACATCTGTCTGAATGCAAGACGTCCAATACGTCCAAAACCATTGATTGCTACTTTTACTGCCATGATATAAATTCCTCCTAAAAGTTTAATTTTATAATATACTGCATGGGTATCCTTTGTAGGGTACAGAACAGTTATTAAACATAGTTTGATAATTTTTTTGCAAACCACACTGCTATTTTACCTAATATGGCCAAAAATATCAAGAGGAATTTGCAATTTTATTCTACTTACTCCTGTTTATGGTACAGAACATCCTATAAAAAGGTCTATTATTCTTTCTTTATCCATCAATCTTTCACTATATAATAACACAAAAACCTACGGCTTCTTAAACAATACACATAAGAAACCGTAAGCTTATTGAAATAAATTTAACAATAAAATTATCGTGCTGAATTTTGTGAACTAGCTCCTCCAGCTTGCCCACCCATACTGTTTATCATGGATTTAACATTTTGCAATTCGTCCGAAGAACATTTTTGTGCTGGATGATAATAATCTTTACTTTTTGCTAATGTAAATAATTCATATTGAGAAGTTTCTGTTTCGTTACGCATTTGTTGTAATGTTTGACGTAATTGTTGATTTTCTGTTTGAGAAATCATTTCACCATATCTTGTTAAACATCCATTTATTGCATTTAATGAATCTGATACCAATACTTTTTCGTCCATAAATATGCTCCAATCTGCCTTCAAGGGCTATCCTGTTTTTGTCTTTCTTCTGTTACCGTGATTATTACTGTAAGAACTGCATTAACTGCTGATGATTCTTAGTTGCAGATTGTGCTGACTTTTGAAAGAATTGTTTTACATAAGCGTCTTGTGCCTGCTCTGCATAGCTAGTATATTTCTGCTGCTCAGTTTCAGCGGCGATTAATAAATGTCTTATGTTTTGTAATTCCATTTCATTAATGTTCGTCATAATCATTCCTCCATATTTATTTAATCGTAAGTTACAACATTAGTATAACGAATCATTATTTTTTTATTCTATTATTATATAAAAAATAGTCTCGATTCAAGATCCGAGACTTTCTAAATGAATCTATAAAACTTTTCTTACATTCTAAAAGGAACTGTAGCAAATATGTCCTTGCCACAGTTCCTAATTACATTTAAATTCTGCTATATAACTCTTCGTATTTTCTTGCTGAATTAGCCCATGAAAAATCTGCAGCCATTCCTCGGTCTATCATCTTATTCCATTCTCGTTTTTTGTCAAAGAATATATGTTTTGCATAACGTATGGTATTTAGCATCTCATGAGCATTGTAATTTGAAAAAGAAAAACCTGTTCCAATGCTCTCAAATTCATTATATGGTTCTACAGTATCTTTTAATCCACCAGTTTCTCTTACGATTGGTACTGTACCATAGCGCAAACTCATTAACTGGCTTAAACCACATGGTTCAAATAGTGACGGCATTAAGAATGCATCACATGCCGCGTATATTTTATGTGATCTTTCATTCGAATAAAAAATATTGGCAGAGACTCTTTCATTATATTTCCATGCAAAATGTCGGAACAGATTCTCATACTTTTCTTCTCCTGTACCTAAAACTACCAGCTGAGTATCTTCCGCACATATTTCCTCAATGACATAATCGATTAAATCAAACCCTTTTTGATCTGTTAATCTAGATACAATTCCGATCATAAATTTGTGATCATCTACTGCAAGTCCCAATTCTTCTTGAAGGGCTCGTTTATTTTTAATTTTTTCTTTCCGAAATGTTTTGGCATTGTAGTTTTTATATATTAATTTATCGGTTTGTGGGTCGTACTCGTCATAGTCAATTCCATTCACAATACCTATTAATGAATTCTCTCTTGCACGAATTAATCCATCAAGACCCTCGCCATAAAACGGCATCTTTACTTCCTCGGCATAGGATTCACTTACCGTAGTTATATAATCTGCATACACAATTCCGCCTTTTAAATAATTAGCATCTCCATAGGCTTCTAGTTTATCAGGTGCAAAATAATAGGATGCTAATCCAGTGATATCTTTCACCGTTTTCATATCCCAGATTCCCTGAAATTTTAAATTATGTATGGTCATGATTGTTTTGATTCCTCTAAAAAAGTCACCTTGCGAAAAAGTATCTTTAATATAGACAGGTAATAAACCTGTTTGCCAATCATGACAATGAATAATATCAGGTCTAAAATCGATTAATGGTAGTGATGATAACGATGCTTTACAGAAAAAAGCAAATTTTTCAATATCTTCATATATATTACCATATGGTTTTGCTCCCGAAAAATAGTATTCATTATCAATAAAATAGAATATGACCCCATCATACTCCATCTCCAGAACTCCTACGTACTGACTTCTCCAAGCTAAATTCATATAAAAATGAGTTTTATATCTCATCTGACTCTTAAACGACTCAGGTATTGCCATGTATTTAGGAAGCATAACTCTTACATCAAACTCTTCCTTATTAAAATACTTAGGTAATGAACCAGCTACATCGGCTAATCCACCAGTTTTAATAAATGGAACTACTTCAGATGCTACAAATAGAACTTTTTTCATATACTTTCCTCCCAATAAGCAACTCTATATGTTTTATAGCCATATTATACATTAAGAATATGCTTTATGAAAGTATAATCTTTTTGTTTTCCTTGCAAACTATGCTCTCAATTTATATTCTAGTCTAATTTTATCTGCGATCAGAGCAACAAATTCTGAGTTGGTAGGTTTCCCTTTACCATTGCTAACGGTATATCCAAATAATTCATCAATCGTATCCATTTTACCTCTACTCCAAGCAACTTCAATCGCATGACGAATCGCTCTTTCTACTCTACTTGGTGTAGTCTTATGACGTTTTGCAATGGATGGATATAATAATTTAGTAATTGAATTCAACATCTCACCATCATTTACTGACATCATAATTGCATCTCTTAAGTACTGATATCCTTTAATATGAGCAGGGACACCAATTTCATGAATAATATTAGTAACATCTGATTCTAGATTGTTTTCTAAAAATGTTGATCTATTTTCATAGATATTACCCTTTGGTGTTTCAACAAGCTTGTTTCTCAAACTACTCTTAACTTGTTTCACACGTGATAGCACCATCTGATTATCAAAAGGTTTCATTATATAATAGTCTGCTCCCAATTCAAACGCATTTTCAGTCACCCCTTGCTGCCCAATAGCAGTCACAATAATAAATGATGGTATCTTTTTGTGCTCTGTTGTTTGTCTTACTTTTTCCATTACGCCAAGCCCGTCCAACTTAGGCATAATTAAGTCTAGTAGTACCACATCTGGCGTTTTATCCTTAATTAGAATCAACGCATCCATCCCATTGTCTGCGGTACCAACTACCTCAATGTCACCATCCTCCTTCATAATCTCAGCTAATAGTTCGATCATCCTCTCATTGTCGTCCACGATAGCTACCTTAATCTTTGCCATGAATACTTCCTCCTACTTTTTTGTTGCTCATTCATTAGCTTCTACAACTTTTTCCCCTAAAAATTCTTCGTTGTGCTTTCGGACATATTTGGATTATAACTTCTGTCTAATAATTAGTCAATATATATAGTCAAAAAATACCATTTTTCCACATATATTTCATATTAACTAATACATTATGATTAATCCTAAATTATTACGAAAAATTCCTTGTTTATTACTAATGAAAGACAATGCTGATTAATTTGATAAAATTTGATGTATAATTTAAAGCCACGATGTTATTATATCCATTTTTTTACATTATATCAATTTATTTCCATCGCATAAAACGACAACTTTTCTCTATTTTGTATTATTCTCCATTCTGTAGCATATTTTCAATAAATATACCATAGCCTTTTGTTGAGTCCTGTATAAAAACGTGTGTAACTGCTCCTATTAATTTGTCATTTTGTATAATAGGGCTCCCGCTCATACCTTGTACAATACCATTGGTTTTGGACAATAATTCTTTGTCTGTAATACGAATCACCAAACCTTTACTATGATTCTTCGTATTTAAGGATATTTTCTCTATTACAATATCATATTGTTTTATTTCCTTGTCAATACAACATAGAATACTGGCTTTTCCTAGTTTAATTTCTTGTTTAAACGCAATTGGCATTGGATCCATAACTGTAAATCTGTCAGATTCTTTTTCCATACTACCAAATATGCCTTGTTCTGTATTCTTAAAAATATCTCCGTATTTATCACTTTTTGCTAAATTAATTAAACCAACTAATTCACCAGGTGTACCTCTTTCACCTTTTTGTATCTGCAAGATATCCGCTTTATAGATGGCTCCTTCACCTACGTCCATCATAAGATTTGTATCCACATCTGTAATACCATGTCCTAATGCACCAAATTGTTTATTATCTGTAATATAGGTCAAAGTTCCAATTCCCTGTGTGTCATTTCTTATCCAAGTACCTATTTTATAATCACCATCTACCGTTTTTATAGGTTTTACTGTCACTTTTGTTACTACATTTCCTCTACGTATCTTAATTCTAATGTCTTTACCTTTACTTTCTTGAATTTGTTTTGATAACTCTTCTTTATTAGTTATCTGCTCATCATTAACCGCTAATATATAATCTCCTGATTTTAAAATATTAAGCGCTGGCTCATAATTCAGTCCATCAACAGAATGAATAACACCAGTACCTAGCACCATAATTCCATCTGTTTTCACATAAATACCAATTGGAATTCCACTTGGTGTTACCTTAATACTCTTAATGACTTCAAGATTGACTTGCTTTAATTTAATAAGACCAAATAATTTTAAATTTATCTTATATTTTCCAGCTTTGGATGACTGGATTGTAAATGGGTCACTTAAGTCAAAATGAATCATATTTTGATCTAACTTGGCTTGTGCAACATTGATAGCATCCACATTTTCTGTACTGATACCAGCTTCGATTGGCAGTGAAAAATCAAACCTTCCAGTTTCGTTCACTGCTATTTTAATATCATCTGGTATCCTATTATCTAGCATTCTATTGCCAAAATAAAAGATTCCAGCAAGATTTATTAAAAAAAACAAAATTAGTATATACCGATATCTGGAATATCTCTTCATGATTTCACCCCGGAATTTAGACTTTATTATAAAATGAAAAAGGATATACCATTTTGGTATACCCTTAACTATTATTCCTATAACTGTCTATTTCAAACTAGTATTTTTTGGTGTTTGTTGCCAGTACTTTCATTTCTTTGGCACTATTAATTACAGAGTCTGTAATCTCTGCACCTCCAAGTATTCTTGCAATCTCAAGAGCAGCATCTTCTTCATTTAATAAACGAATCGATGTTTTGGTTGAGTTTAAATCTGCTGATTTCTCGATTATGTAATGTTCATCAGCCATAGCTGCAATCTGAGGCAAATGAGTAATACAAATAACTTGATGACTTTTTGCAATGACAGAGAGTTTTTCTGAAACTTTCTGTGCAGTTCTTCCGCTGACACCAACATCAATCTCATCAAAAATCAGGGTATCAATTGCATCATGGTCAGCTAGCACTGACTTGATAGCTAACATAATTCTTGATAACTCTCCACCAGATGCAACTTTTGACAATGGTTTCATATCTTCTCCAGGGTTTGTTGAAATTAAGAATTCTGCTTCATCATATCCATTCTCTGTATATTTCGCTAATTTTTTAAAATCAATACAAAATCTTACATCCAAAAAATTAAGATCTACTAATGCGTTGTGAATCTGTTCAGATAAAATTGCAGCATTCTTTTGTCTTATCTGTGAGAGCCTCTTGCAGTTCAATTCAAGCTTTTTCTCCAGTTGCTCTAATTTATCCTTTAGTGTAGATGTATACATGTTATAATCTTTAAAACGCTCTAATTTATCCATAGTTGTATTATAGTATTCTAAAATATCGTCAATACTATTACCATATTTCGCTTGAAGATTATGAACTAGATCAAGCCTTTCTTCCACTTCGCGAAATGTATGAGGATCATAATTAAACTCTGACATGTAATCTGACATTTCTCTATTAAAATCATTAATTAAATTCTCAATATCGGAAAGTTGTAAACTGAATCCATGAATTTCTTCGTCATATTCTTCTAATTTGCTAAGAATTCGAACCGCTCTACCTATCGTATCACTGATAGATTGTTGAGATTCACCAGTTATCTCATATACATTAGCCAAACTTTCCATAATTGTATTAGAATTTAAAAGTTTTCGATATTGAAGTTCTAATTCTTCCTCTTCATTGCGTTTTAACCTTGCACTTTCAATTTCTTTCATCTCATATTCCATAAAGGAGATCTCACGAATTCGTTCCTCTTCAGAAATAAATGCTTCTTCATATTCTTTCTTGGTCTTACAATATTCTTCATAACTATCTTGAATCTGTTCTTTTAATGTAATAATTTCATTTTTTGAAAAATGATCTACAATCTCTAGGTGTTTACGCTTATATAATAAGGATTGATGTTCATGCTGACCATGAATATCGATTAATACCCCAGCAATATCCTTTAACGTAGTTGCAGTAACCGTTTCTCCATTGATCTTGTTAATACTTCTTCCGTTCATTATCTTTCTAGAAATGATAATCTGTCCATCTGAAATAGGAATGTCAAATGCTTTCATCTTATCAATCGAGACCTGATCTTCCAACTGAAATAATAATTCCACAAGTGCATAATCTGCACCTTTTCGAATCATATCTGCTGATACTTTTGCCCCCAATGCAATATTAATGGAACCTATAATAATGGACTTACCTGCTCCTGTTTCTCCAGTTAGTACATTCAAATGTTCGGAAAAACAAACATCCACCTCATCAATAATAGCCAAATTTTTAACATGTAGGTTTAATAACAAGAATTCTCCTCCTCCGTAAAAGCTTGATCGCCTATAAAATTGTTATCAAACTAAACTCTCTCGTAAACATATGTTCTGTTTTGATTTTATCACATTGTTTTCTGAGAATCAATAGCAAAAAAAGAGTTTCCTAGAAATTTATTTCTGTTACACAGTTATAAATTTCTTTGGAAACTCTTTTGTCATCTATCAATTTGAAATATTTTTAACTCTTACCCTACAGGTAAGCTTTATACCATTTACCATAGCATTAATTACGGTAGTACCTGACTTCTTGGCCACAACTTTACCATTGCTGTCAACGGTTGCAACACTTGGGTTAGTTGAAAACCAGGAAACTTTCTTAGCTCCTTCTACCCAAATTGTTTCCGTATCATATTGCTCCATGGTTAACGATGACTTATTAAGCCCTACTACAGTTACATTTACTGTCGCTTGTTTACCGCTGCTCGTTGTTATTGTAATAGTAGCAATACCCGGTGTTCTTGCTGTTATCTTACCTTTATTAGTAACCGTTGCAATAGCACGATTATCACTAGAATAAGTGACAGAATCTGTTGAATTAGATGGTTGTATAGAAACAGATACCGTTCCCGTTTGTCCTTTAATCATAGTCATATCTTTTGTTGATACCGTTACACTGGAAGCTGCTACTTCTTTTATGACTTTAACGATACAATATGCAGTTTTATTACTATTATCTCTTGTTACTGCCTTAATCGTTGCAACTCCAACTTTGAATCCAGTCACACGTCCACTAGAATCAACAATGGCAACATCCTTATTACTAGATGACCATGTTGGTGTTTTGTACGTTACATTAGAAGGTTTAATCGTTGCACTTAATTTAACACTTCTTCCTTCCACTACTGTTACAACTGCTTTATTAAGGCGTATACTTGTAGCTGCTCTTACAACATAGATAGTACAGGAATCTTGTTCTCCACTTCCGTCTGTTGCTTTCACTCGAATGGTACATTTTCCGATTTTCTTCGCAGTAATTTTTCCTTTGGAATTTACTGTTGCAATAGAAGTATTAGATGAAGTCCATCGTAACACCTGATTTGTCGCTGCATTTGTCTTAATGGTAGCTTTCAACGTTACTGTTTTACCTATTCCCAAACGATAGGAGGAATGATTCAATTTCAACGAAGTCATAACTTCATTAACCGTTACGATACAGGTTGCAACATATCCACCTTCTTGAGACTTACAAGTAATAATTGCGGTACCACCCTTTAATCCTTTTACGACACCAGCTGATGTAACAGATGCTATCTTTGTATTGGATGATGTCCATGTTACTTTTGTATTGGTTGGTTTACTTGGTGTAAACACTGGTTTTAATGTAAATGTTCTATTCTTGGTAACCGATTTCGTTGCATAATTTAATGTCATACCTTTTATGTTTTCTTTTACGGTAACATATAGATATTCCACTTTACCCGACTTTGTTTTTATTAATATAATAGTGGAACCTGGTGAAACACCGGTTACCTTACCAGCATCTGTTACAGTTGCGATTCCAGGATCTTTTGCGGTCCAGGTTAGAACTGTTTCTGTACTGCCGGCTGGGACTGGAGCTGCTATAACATGGTATACGTCTCCAACTCCAAGGGTTAGGTCGTAAACATCTAATTTAACGCCAGTCGCTGCTTGTGTTACGATAATGGTACATGTCGCAGAATGACCTTCTTCTGTAGTAGCAGTTACATAAGTTTTTCCTGGTGCAACGGCTGTAACCAATCCGGTTGAAGACACCGTCGCTATGGCCGAATCTATTGTTTTCCACTTAATGTCTGATGTTGCATTGGTTGGAGTCGTAGTAACTTCAAGCTTCTCAGTCTTACTTACTTCTATGGTTGTTGTTGTTTTATTCAAGGTTAATCCAGTAGATGATGCAGTAACAGTTAAGTTACATTGTGCCATAATATTATTTGGATTAAATGTTGGTTGAACTGAAATAATTGCCTGACCTGCACTTACTAGCGTTACCATTCCATCTTCATCCACAGTTGCAACAGCAGTATTTGACGATTGCCATAATAGTTTTGTTTTTACATCTGCTGGAACTGTAGTAGCTTTCAATCGATAAAACTGTTGACTCATTTTCACTTTTACCTGTGTCTGAGATAATGAAATCGCAGTCATGGTATCCGTTACTGTTATCTTGCACGAAGTATATATCATGTTTTGACTATTCATAACCATTATTACCGTAGAACCAACTTTTTTACCAGTAATCTCAATACTTTTGGAACCCGGCATCACATTAGTATCAACTATGGTTTTGTCTGATACAACCCAAGTCAAATCTGCTGTTGTATTTTCCGGTGTTAAAATAGCAGATATTACATTCGTCTCACCAACAGGTAAGGTCAATTCCGTTTTACTTAATTTAACTTCGGTAACTGCTGGTAGAATAAAAATGATACAGGAGGCTTTTTTTATGTTACCATTGGTCATTGTAAATGTCGCAGTAATGGTAACACTATCGTTTGTAGTATTACTGTCCGAATTATCGGTTGCTTTTTTTGCTGTAACAAGACCTGTAGTAGGATTAACCGTTGCATATGTGTCATTACTTGATTCCCAAACCAACTTTCCATCCATATTCTCATATAATGCCTCTAGAGGTAAGGTTGCTCCAACATACATATTGGCTTTCGTAATGTTCAATTTAAATCCATTAATAATGGTTATATGTATTTTAAATTCTAATGGTATTGGAGCAGTTCCTTCATAGATCGCTTTTATATCATTACTTGCATTATAATTTGCCGTATTTGGTACGATAGTCATATCCACAGTTCCTGTATTAACTCCTGTTGAGATAATACCAGTATTATTGTTATATGTTATTAAACCAGCGGGAGTTATACCAGATGATTCAAATAATGTTTTAAAAGTATCTGTATCAATGTTAAATGCATCTCCTAAATTATAGCTATCACCAGCTATAATACTAACAGAAAGTTCCTTTAAATTGGAGTAAACTGTAACGTCTGCATAAGTAACATACGCATCACCAAGCTCTAATGATTTACTTATATTTTTCGTTTCACTTTCATAGGTTCCTGCTGTCCAAAAATAGATTCGGTAGTTTCCTGCTTTCGCATCAATTGTATATTTATTACTATCCGCCCCAACTGGAATTAGTTCCGCTAAATCAGATTGTTTTCCAATTGAATTGGATACTTCTACATAACTTGCACCAACTTTACGCTTTATTACCCATATAATTTTTTCTCCTAATGGTTTTGTTGCATTACTACCAAAAAGAGCATCTACATAGATAGAACCTAAGTTTTTAGTTGCAAATGCTGTTGTTTTCACAAAACTTGAATTCTGATTACTTACTTGTGGTAAAACATAAACTTTTATAGAAGCACTGTATTTTATTGTACTAGTAGACGTAGTATCCGTATATGTTGCTGTAATTGTACCAGAACCTGCTCCCACGGCTGTGCATCGCTCCATATTAAGATTAGCTACACTACCCTCAGTACAAGTTACAATATCAGGGTTTGATGATTCAAACGTGGTATTTGGAGCATTAAAAAGTGGTGCCAGATCCAATGTTTGACCGCTATACATTACCAACGAATATTCTTTATCGGTATCATAAATCTTTTTAAATTTTCCGTCTTCTTTATTAATAGCAAAAGCAATATTAAATTGACAAGATATTGTTTTTAAAGTATGGCTATCTGCATTATCTACAATCGTAGCAGTTAACGTAACTTGTCCTACACCCAATGCTTTTACATTACATTGAGCTTTATTACTTGGATTTTGTGTTAATGTTACCGCTCCAGTTGTATCATCCTGAGCAGACCAAATAATGTCGTAGCCTGCATTAGTAGACACGGTACCAGGATAAACTTCAACTGTAGTTGTTGCTCTTTGCGCTGTAAATGTACTATCCTTATAGTATTTCTCACCATATATCAGCATATATTCATTATCTGCCGCTTTGGAAGCTTGCTTTTCACTTACATAAAACGCTGCTGTTAACACTGCAAATATTAATAGTAATATCCCTATCCTACTCTTTCTCATCTTCATTAACCTTTTCCTCCTACCCATTTTGTCTAAAATATATGTCATTTAAGAATTTCACATAATATAAATTATATATCGACAATTTTCGTATGTACCCTTAACCAATTCTGTACTTTTTTAATGGTAATAATCGCCACTAAAAGCATTAAAAATCCATCTGCCCAGACTGCAGATGGATTACTTTATTGAATATATTTATCCTGTAATTTACGAACCATGTTCATGTATTGTTTCATACAAGCTTCTGGATTCCCCATCTCAATATTCTGTAAGCATACTGCTAAATCCTTTTTCCATATTTCTTCGTAAACCTGTCTTCTATCTGACCGTTGATTAATGTGATTCACAATAGAAGGTGCAAATTCATAGTATTCCTGAACCAATGCTTCACCCATAGGTTGCTGAAGCATATAGTTATCACGAAATTGTCGAAACATAGTAAGTTCATAACAGTCATCTGGTTTATTGAGTGTTTCACATACAGCTGTAGTGATATAACAAAATCTTGATTTGCGAAATCCTCCATTAATATCTTCATAAGTTCCTTTTTGAAACGCCATGTTAGGATATTGTTCTATCCAGTAATTAACTAGAACGTCTGAAAATGCCTCTGCAGATTCAGTCTTTTGAAGACCTAGCATCGGTATGGTATAGAGAGCTAAAATGATTTTATAATTCTCTATTTGAAGATTACGCTTTTTTTTGTTTGTTAAATCTTTGTTATTGTCTATATCCTTTTGTACTGTAGCAATAATTGTATCAGCACATTCCTTTAGAATTTTATCGCGATTTATAGAGGAAGCGGTATATGCTCTATCCATAGCTTCGAAGATAGGTCTCGTCTCTTCTGTGTAGTCTTTCATGGCATCAGCATATAGATTTTTTTTAAATGAATCCATTATTCCTTTATAATTCATCACAATTTCAGAAATGTGTTCCATCGTATATTCATAATTTTCAGTAAAACTATATTTACCCTTGTCCCATCCTAGTGTCTGAGGGGTTAATTCTTCACCACAATACATACATAAAATTTTCTCAAAATTCTTTGGTAACCTTAGTTCCCCATTGCATTTTGGACATTTACTTTCCACAAATTCCATTGTACTTCTCCTATTCATAAGACCTTTATGGTATTACTATATTACATCATTTTCAAAATCCGAAATAATGCTTATTGTATTTCTGCCCTTCTGTTTGGATTCATAGAGCAGATCATCTACTCTAGAATATAGACTTTCTATGTTTTGAACTTTTTCACAAATTAATGCTCCAATGGATATCGTTGCATTTAATTCCTGCTTAGATAAGATATCTTTAGTGTAACTTTCATTCAAGGAGTAAAGTTTTTGTACAAAACCTTCTAAATACTCTGAATTCACCCTACCAGTAGCTGCAAATTCATCTCCACCAAGTCTAAATATTTTATCTACATCACGGAAAGATTTCTTTAACCAATCTGCCGTAGATTGTAAAATATCATCACCCTTTTGGTGTCCATGAGTATCATTTATCATCTTAAAATTATCCACGTCTATAAACAAAATAAAGAACGGACTTCTTTCTGACTTCATTACTTCTAAGTTAGAATTCCATAAGCTACGGTTCAATAATTTGGTCAATGGATCTGTTTCAATTAACCTGCGCATTTCTTCACGGCTAATTACAATATTAATCAACACATCATTTACAAGCATGAATGATTTAACAAAATCAAGAACTTCCGGCGTAATAAATCTCGATGGATAAAGCAAAATAATATTCTTTATTGCTTGCTTATCACTTATCATCTGAGATACTGAAACTGGATACACAACAACTGTAAAATCCGAAAGAATATCATCGGACACAAACAACGTATCGTAACTAGTAAGTTCCTCTTTCTTCTCTATGATTTGGTTATAGATTTTATTATTCGGGTCTAGATTGGATATTACCATATCAACATAGAACATCATGGAATAAAGACACCCTGTACATCCTATTATAATATCATTTAATACTTCAAGATTAATTGACTTATCAAAATGAACCATCTTAAGTAACTCAAAACTTTGTTGTGCCTCTGCAAGTTTTCGAGTTAATACTCTATTCTCTTCTAATATTTGATCTTTAATTTGTTCAGCTGTATATTGATAAGTATTTATCATTGTCATCAAGTTGACTTCCTTTTTATTTATTTCTTCGAATATTAAAATTATATCAGAAACCTCTTTAAAAATCAAATATAACAGCCATATAACCAAAATATTTTATGATTAACTGATTTTTCAAGAAGCTATATTCTTAAATATATTAGAGCATCAAAAATCCTCTGAATTAACACTAATTGAGAATTCAGAGTATTAATGTCATAAATCCTATGGAAGCAATTTCGGTAAAATTAGCGGGAACATTTGCACCTATAATTGAAATATACAAAAAAAAAATTTATTGTTTATTAATTCATAATCTTAGCATATAATATATAAATTGTACTCTGAGGTTCAGTATGAAAATACACGTAGTTCAAAAAGGGGATACCATCCAATCCATAGCTGAACTTTATGGTATCTCTGTAGATAATTTAATCAAAGATAATAACCTTACAAATCCCGACCATTTAAGTATCGGACAGACAATCGTTATTGCCATCCCAAAAAATGTATACACAATAAAGGAAGGGGATTCTTTAGGCAGTATAGCGAAAAATTTTAATATTTCGCTAATAGAATTATTAGCTAATAATCCTTATTTATCAGAAAGAGATTATATATACCCAGGCGATAAAATAATTGTATCATTTGATAAAAAGGATATCATTACTACACATGGAAATACTGTTCCTTACATCGATAAAAATACCCTGGTAAAAACTCTCCCCTATCTTACATATCTCTCCGTTCTAAACTATACTGCTACCAATGAAGGGAACATTATTACATACTATGATGATACCGAAATTATAAAAACTACAAAAGCGTTCGGAGTCGTTCCTCTTATGCTCTTAACAACATTAACGATCCATGGTGATGCCAATATAAGAACGGACTTTGATCTACTTCTTAACGAAGATTTTCAAGATAGACAAATCAATATGATACTAGACATTCTAAACGCCAAAGGCTATCTTGGCTTAAATATTTCTTTTCAATATATTAGTGTATCAAATATAGAACTATACGAAGGCTATTTAACTAAAATAAGTAATCGATTAAACAACGAAGGATTTGAAGTATTTGTTACAGTTAATCCAAACATTACAGAAATGAATAACCATATATATTTTGAAAAAATTGATTATTCAATTATAAACCATATTGCACAAAATATAATCTTTATGAGTTATGAATGGGCTGTTAATCCTAATCCACCCTCACCGATAAGTTCAGTCAATAATTTGAAACTATTTTTAGATTACATATTAAAATTTATACCAAGCGAGAAAATAATTATTGGTATGGCTACAATTGGTTACGATTGGGAACTTCCATATGCTCCCGGAATTTCAAATGTAAATTCAATATCTTATGATAGATTTTTAGATTTTGCTTATAACTATGATGCAGAGATAAAATTTGATGAAATTTCTCAAACACCATATTTCAGATTTAGAGACGGAATGAGCATCGAACATATTGTATGGTTTATTGATGCCAAAAGTATCAATGCTATATTAAATTTAGTATCTAGTTATAATCTACGAGGAATCAGTGTTTGGAATTTAACCATATATAATCCCCAATTATGGTTAATGATTAATTCCCAATTTGAAATCGAAAAAATCATATAACTATATATTTGAGTTTTTTGCAAAATTACTGAAGAATACATTCAATCTTTCTTAACACAGCAAAAAAATCCTGCTTTGACCACTTATTCATGTGATAATTGCAGGATTATTTCTTATAAAAATTTATAAATAAAACTAAATATCTGCTGTTTCAACTTACTCATCCCAGTTATGATATACCTGTTGTACATCATCATCTTCATCGAGTAAATCTAATGTTTTCTGCATGAATTTAATATCTTTTTCATCTGTTAACTCTACCCAAGTCTGAGGAATCATAGTAACTTCTGCTTGCGCCATAGGAATATTCTCTTTTTCAAGGGCTTCACGAACTTGGCTGAAGTTATCTGGATCCGTAATAATTTCGAAGCTGTCCTCTTCTTCTGCGAAATCTTCCGCGCCCGCATCTAGAGCAATCATCATAAGGTCGTCTGCATTCCAATCGCATTCTTCCTTGTCAATGATGATCTGTCCTTTTTTATCAAACATAAAGGATACACATCCTGGTGTTCCAACATTTCCATTTCCCTTGGTAAATGCATTTCTTACATTGGAAGCGGTTCTATTTTTATTATCTGTTAAAGCATCTACAATAATTGCAATACCATTTGGCCCATATCCCTCATAAGAAACATATTCATAGTTTACTGAGGCTGCATCCCCCGCCGCTTTCTTAATACCACGTTCAATGGTATCATTTGGCATGTTGTTTGCTTTCGCTTTTGCAATCACATCTCTTAATCTACTGTTATTCGCTGGATCTGCTCCGCCTTCTTTTACTGCTACTGCAATTTCTCTACCAACGACTGTAAATATCTTGCCTTTTGCTGAATCGTTTTTTTCTTTTCTGTGTTTAATATTCGCAAATTTTGAATGTCCTGACATACTCATTCTCCTTTTTTCTGTACAAATCTCAATCTTTTTTATTCTATCACTGTTCGTTTTATCTTACAACCCCTAATTTTCAGAGGTTTTTGAACTAATAAGTCTATTTATCTTTTCCATAACTGCAACGGTATCGTCTGCTGTTCGAATAGCACACATTATGGTATCATCACCAGCAATACAGCCAATAATTCCATTAATGTGTAATGCATCCAGCGCTGCTGCAACAGCCATAGCCATACCTGCAATCGTGCGAATCACTAAAATATTCTGCGCCTTATCCATAGAAACATAACCATCTCTTAACACTCTAACATATTTTTCATATAAACCTGCTTCTTGGTTCTGCAATACAATATATTTTTGTTTTCCTTCATCGGTTGAAACTTTTGTTAATTTAAGTTCACGAATATCTCTAGATATGGTTGCCTGAGTAACATTATATCCATCCGCATTCAGTCTGTCTGCTAATTCCTCTTGTGTTTCTATATCATGCTTACTAATTAATTCGATGATTTTTGTTTGTCTTCCTACTTTCATCCCTACTCCAATCTGTATGTTGTACATACTATTGTGAATCTTCCTACCGCTTTAGTTTGAATCATCTTTATCTTGACCTAATTTATTACGTAATCGGTCAAAAAAACTGGTATCTGTTAATTTCACAATCTTAGTTTCTTGCACTGCCTTGGTAATTTCAATCCTATCTCCCGTTTTTATATCCATTACCATTCTACCATCAGAAATAGTAACTGCTTCATCAGGTTGTCTTGCCTTACTTCTTCCAATCTTTAAAACAATCTTATCCTCAGCAGATACGACTAAGCTTCTATTATTCAATGAGTGAGGACAAATTGGAGTAATGATCATTGCCTTTATATCTGGTGCTAATACAGGCCCCCCAGCAGATAGGTTATAACCAGTTGAACCAGTTGGTGTTGATATTATAATTCCATCCGCAATATATGTATCGACCAATTCCTCATTCACATAGACTTGAATACTGATAAGTCGGAAAAACCCTCTTTTTCCTACAACAAAATCATTAAGTGCAAAACTACTTGTAATCTTTTTATCATCACAATAGACTTCGCCTTTTAACATCATTCTATTTTCGATGACACAACGATTATCAAATAGCTTCAATAATGCAGATTCAACATCTTGTTTCTCAATTGCCGTTAGAAAACCTAATGTTCCTAAATTAACCCCAAGTATGGGAATATCTTTATAAGCCAAATCATTAGCTGCTTGTATAATGGTTCCATCTCCGCCTAAAACAATGGCACATTCTGTATCTTCTGGAATTTCAGTGACATCGGTATAACCTTCCCAATCTGCTTTCTTAATTAACACATTCTTTGTTATGACGCATTGTTTCCCTTTTGATTCCAAAAATTCTTTGACAAAATTAGCAGTTTCATAATTAGAGTCTTTATCGCTATTGGTTATCACACAAAATCTATCCATTACCAACCTGTGCCTTTCTACGCTGTTCTTCTATAATGATGTATGCGCTTTTTCTACAATTGATTTGATATCCGGACTTTCCGATGCCTCTTCTTTTGTTTTTTTCAAATGTAGTAAATATTCTATATTACCTTCTGGACCTTTGATTGGAGAATAATCAAGTTTTAAAATAGCAAAATCAATGCTTTTGGCAAAATCAATTACTTTCTCAATTACTTCAATGTGTACGCTCTTTTCTCTAACAACACCTTTTTTTCCGACTTTTTCTCTACCTGCTTCAAATTGAGGTTTGATAAGACACACCACTTCGCCATCTTCTTTTAACAGTTCACTTACAGGTACTAATACTTTGGTTAGGGATATAAAGGCCACATCAATGGAGATAAAATCTATAACATCTGAAATATCAGCTGTCGTGACGTATCTTATGTTGGTTTTTTCCATACAGACAACTCTTGGATCTTGGCGCAAGCTCCAAGCAAGCTGATTGGTTCCCACATCTACAGCATAGACTTTGATTGCACCATTTTGTAACATACAATCAGTAAAACCGCCTGTTGAAGATCCTACATCCATACAAATTTTACCCGCTAGCACAACACCGTATTCTTCAATAGCCTTTTCTAGCTTGTACCCGCCTCTACTAACGTATTTTAAAGCATTTCCTTTTACCAATATATTGCATGTTTCATCAAAGGTACTTCCAGCTTTATCTTCTCTTTGATCGTCTACAAATACATTTCCTGACATGATGATTGCCTTAGCTTTTTCTCTTGATTCTGCTAAGCCTCTTTTTACTAACATTACATCTAACCGTTCTTTCATAGTACCTTTTTAATCCTTTCCATAATGGATTCCGTATCTAAGCCTAGCTTTTTCTTTAAAATATCAACATCTCCGTGTTCTACAAAACAGTCTGGAATTGATATATTAATGTACCGAATACTGGTATTACCTTGTAAGCAAATATACTCTGCAATACTTTGACCAAATCCACCGGATTTCACATTCTCCTCCATGGTTATTACCACAGAATGTGTTTGTAACATATATTCTAGCAATTGGTAATCAAACGGCTTTATAAACCGCACGTTAATCAAACTTACCGAATAACCTTCTTTTTTTAGTTTAGTTCTAACCTCATCCGCAGTCTTAACAAGGCTTCCTACTGCTAACATGAGAATCTCTTTTTCTTGATATAGCACTTCGCTTTTTCCAAAACTAATTGGTTCACAAAAACCTTCTAACCCTTCGAATACATTCCCTCTTGGATAACGCAATGCAATTGGTCCATTATGATTTAGACAATATTCTAACATGTCTTCTAATTCCGTTTTGTTCTTAGGTGCCAAAATACTTAAGTTTGGTATGTTCGCAAGATAGGATAGATCAAAAATCCCCTGATGTGTATCACCATCATTACCAACGATTCCAGCTCGGTCGATTGCAAATACCACCGGTAAATTACCAATACAAACATCATGTAATATCTGATCATATGCTCTTTGCAAAAAGGTAGAATAGATAGCAACAACCGGTTTTAATCCGCCAGCCGCTAATCCAGCCGCAAAGGTTACAGCATGTTCCTCCGCTATACCAACATCAAAAAATCGCTCTGGAAATTCTCTTTGAAATGGCAACAACCCAGTACCTGACGGCATCGCTGCACTGACTGCTACTACTTTCTCATCTTCTCTTGCCAGCTGCAATATTTTTTCTCCAAATACAGCCGTGTAGGAAGGGATCTTATTCACTTTCTTAGGTTCACCTGTTTTAATCTGAAAAGGGTCAACACCATGAAATGCTGCAGGATTTTTCTCTGCTCTAGGGTATCCTTTACCTTTTTTGGTGATCACATGAACCAATACTGCTTCTCTAACCTTTGCAGCACTTTCAAACGCCATCACTAACTGTTCCACATTGTGACCGTCAATTGGCCCAATATAGGTAATCCCCATATCCTCAAATAACATTCCTGGAATAACCAATCTTTTAATGGAATCCTTGGAACGTCTTAATTTATCTACGATAAGACTTCCAACATTGGGAATTTTAAGAAGTGCTCGTTCCACTCCATATTTTAAATCTTTATACCTGCTATTCGTTCGTATCTTACCCAAATAATTTGCCATACCACCTACATTTTCAGAGATTGACATATTATTATCATTTAAAATAATCATCATATTTGACTTTAATCTTGCAGCATTATTTAAAGCCTCATAGGCCATACCACCAGATAATGCGCCATCACCAATGACAGCCACAATTTTCTTCTGTTCATTTGCTAAATCCCTAGCCTTAGCTAAGCCAAGTGCAACTGATATAGAAGTAGAACTATGACCAGTATCAAATGCATCGCATTCACTCTCTTTTCGCTTAGGAAAACCGCTCATACCTTCATAGGTACGCAAAGTATCAAATCCATCTTTTCTACCAGTAAGAATTTTATGAACATAAGCTTGATGACCAACATCCCAAACTAATTTATCGTCTGGAAAATTCATGGATAAATGTAATGCCATGGTTAATTCGACCACCCCTAAATTAGAGGCTAAATGTCCACCTGTTTTACTTACTCTATCCACTAAAAACCTTCTAATCTCATCAGCTAATTGTATATAATCATCTGAATTTAATTGTTTTATATCATTTGCTTGATTTATTTGGTCTAGTATTTTTGGCAAAATAATATCCTCTTAATTCTCTCTATTAATTAAATAAATAATAAGCTCTTTTAGAAATTCGTGTTCACGGTTGAAACCTTCCAATTTTTCAATGGCAAGTTTTGAATATTGTTCCACTTCCGCTTTCGTTTGCTCAATTCCCATCAGTGTTACATAGGTGGTTTTATGATTCTTTTCATCACTGTTAATTGGTTTGCCAAGAACTTCCACGGTACTTGTCACATCTAAAATATCATCTTGCATTTGAAAAGCTAATCCAACGTAGGCAGCAATCTCCTCCATTGTTTTAATCTCTTGTTCAGATGCCCCTGCTAAAATAGCACCAATCATCATAGAACCCTCAATCAGTGCACCTGTTTTTAAACGGTATATAAAGTCTAGCTTGTCTTTCGAAATCGATTGTTCGCTTGATTCCACATCAACTGCCTGTCCTCCAAGCATTCCATAGATACCTGGTTTTACAGAAAGAATTCTAAGCGCTTTTCCTACTAATGAAGCATCGTCAGATATATCAAATGCATTACATGCCGTTTCAAATGCATAATTTAGCAACCCATCACCAGCTAGGATTCCCATTGCTTCTCCATATACCACATGGGTTGTTTTTCTGCCTCTACGATACTCATCATTATCCATTGCAGGTAGGTCATCATGAACCAAAGAATACGTATGAATCATCTCCATAGCAGCTAAAAAGGGATGAACCATTTCTTCTTTTTTCCCTCCAAATAAACGATAACTTTCCAGGATTAAAATAGGTCGAATTCTTTTACCTCCAGCTAATATGCTATAATTCATAGCTGATAACACCGTTTTTTGAAATCCTTCTTCTTTCGGAAGATATGTTTGAATAATTCCATCTATCTCTTTTATTCTATTCAGTAATTCCAAACTAAAGTCCATTTCTTTATGATTCCTCCACAAGATCCTTTTCACTTAAAATAACTAATTTTTTCTCAACTTTATCAATAGACTCATTACACTCTTTTAATAATTTCATTCCATCATGATAGAGTTGAAAGGATTCTTCTAATCCCAAATCATCTTTTTCTAGTTCATGAATAATATGATTAAGCTGATCAAAGGATTCTTCTAGACTTTTTGCTGCTTTTGCCATGATTCATACCTCCTTTTATCTATCTTATCTATCGTTGCCAAAATATCTCCATCTGATACAGATATTTTTATATTCGCGTTCTCACTTACTTGTTCTACACTGCGTAAAGAATTACCTGTTTCATCTGTTACATAAGCAAATCCTTTACTAAGCTTATTTAAAGGGGATAAGCCTTTCATTTTCTCGATGTATAATTCCAACTTATGTTTCTTTCTGGTTAAAGCCATTTGCATAAGAGAAGCAAGTTTGGCTTCTGAATCTATTAAAAACTGCCTGTTCTGTTGTAATTGATAAATAGGACTGGCATATTCTAGTCTTAATCTAAATTTCTCTATCTCATTTCGGTATAATACTAATTTTCTATGTACCGCTTGATTCATTGCTGTTTGGTAATCCCTTATTGCCTGTTGTAATGTGAGTATATTGCAAACTGCTAACTCAGCTGCTGCTGATGGTGTTGGAGCTCTTAGATCTGAGACATAATCTGCAATGGTCGTATCCGTCTCATGCCCAACAGCAGAAATAATTGGAATCGTGCATTCAAATATTGCTCTCGCAACAATTTCCTCATTAAATGCCCATAAGTCTTCAATAGATCCTCCGCCTCTTCCGACAATGATAATATCTACTCCCATAGATTCTAGTCTTTGAATCCCTGCCACAACCGACTCTGCTGCTCCATCCCCTTGCACCTTAGCTGGATAAAGAATCAATTGTACATACGGATTTCTTCTAGTTGATATATTAATAATATCCTGAATCGCAGCACCTGTACTTGCTGTAACGATTCCAATTCGTTTGGCGTAAAGAGGTAGTGGTTTTTTATACGCTTGATCAAATAACCCCTCTGCCTCTAACTGTTTTTTTAACTGTTCAAATTTTTGGTATAAAAGTCCTGAACCATCTAGAATGATTTCTTTTGCATATAACTGGTATTTTCCATCTCGTTCATATACACTTATGCTGCCAAGTGCAACGACGCTTTGTCCTTCTGACATATGAAAAGAAAGGCCACTTCTCTGCCCTGCAAACATCACACAAGCCATCTGGCCTTTACTATCTTTAAGCGTAAAATAAATATGTCCAGAACTATGATATTTACAATTGGACACTTCACCCTTTAAATAAATATTATTCAGTACATAGTCTCTGGTAAACATATTTTTAATATATTGATTAATCTGGGATACGGAATAGACTTGTTCCATTACAGCCCAACCTTTCTCCTATGGTATTAAAGGACAATTTTAGCTAAGATACCATTGATAAAGCTTGGTGAATTATCTTCTCCAAACTTCTTCGCAATCTCTACCGCTTCGTTTATTGCAACTCCAGTAGGAATTTCTTCATCATATTTTAATTCAAAGGTAGCTAATCTTAATATCGTAAGATCTACCTTACCCATTCTATTAAGTCTCCAGCCGCTAGAAGACTCCTCAATGATATGATCTATCTCTTGAAGTTTTTCTACAATCTGTTTAAATCTAGTATTTAAATATTGGCAGTCTTTTTCGCTTGGTTCTTCCATCATCTCAAAATATAACTGAATCTGTTCCTTTAGTTCCTCTTCTTCATGAAAATCTTTCAGGAATAACATACGAAATAAATTTTCTCTTAATTCTCTTCTGCTCATACCGTCCTCTTTCTTTCCATGTAAGCTCACTTACATGAGCCTCACTTTAACTACGCATAAACAACCCTGAATATAATAATTCAAGGGTTGTTTATATTATACACTATTTAATTATAATTAGAAAGTATAAAAATCAATTATACATAGTATAAATATTCATCTACACAAAACTTATTTTTGCATTTCTGCGCTAACTCCAGCAATTCTAATATTAACTTCAGCAACATTAAGACCTGTCATATTTTCGATTGCCTGCTTCACTTTTTCCTGAACCAGTTGGGAAGTTTTAGGTATGCTATATCCGTATTTCATATTAAGAGCCATATCAACAACTACAGCTTCCGTGCTCACCTCAACTTTTACTCCTTTGGCAAGATTTTTCATGCCTAACTTGCTAACCAATTCATTAGTAACATTACCTGCCATGGAAGCAACTCCCTCAACTTCGGTAGCTGCTAAACCTGCAATGATAGCCACAACTTCATCAGCAATCTGCACTTCACCAACTTTACCATCGTCAAGTATTTTATAGGTATTTCTATTCTCTTGTTCCTTACTCAATATAATTACCTCCTATGTTAACGATTATTCATCTATTATATATTTATTATAACAAACTTATATCGATTTGCAATTCTATTTTTATTTTTCTCGTTTTGTTTCATTTTATGTACTATTTTTGTTCTTCTACTTTTACTGGAGAAATCGTAATGTTTTTAACATCAGCCTTTGTTTCATTTTTTACAATATCTTCAATTTGTGCTTTTTGTTGATCCGTTAATTCTTCTGCACTTACGACAACATTTACTCTTTCATCCGCGATGCTAACAACTGCATCATCAAAACCTTTTGCTTCAAGTAACATTTCAGTTGCGGTTTCTTTTTCTGCAATAGCAGTTAATTCAATCACACCATTGATTGCATCTTCTTTTTGTTCTTCTGTCAGGTTAGTATTATCAACCAGATCCATAAGTATATCTTTATTCTTTGCTCTAGTTTGTTCTCTTTCTAATTTCGCTGAAGCGAAGAAGTCCGCATTAATTGTATTATTAACTAAAACAGCTTCTCCTGCAGTTTCTTTTGAATCTTTATCTGGTTCCAATTCTCCGGTATCAGAGACTGGAATTGTTTCGTCACTAGCATCTTCATCGGATATATCTGCCGTTTCATCATTATCTACAACTGCATCTGCATCTGATGTTGCTGCAGCGTCATCTGTTGCAATTGCTGCATCAGCATCAACATCTACGGTACCATCATCTTCTACAACATCCATTGTTTCCTTTGTATTTTGCCCATAATTTGCTACCTTATCCTGATTAAATTGAAGATAACCTGCTACTGCGATCATAATTGCTAACGCTGTTATAATCACCTGATTTTTCCTAAATATATGCTTCATTTACATCCTCCTTACTGCTTTGCATCATTCATCTTCATTACTTTAATTTTATGTACCGGAACATCAAATAATACCTCAATTGCACTGTTTATTTCATTTATTGTATTAATATTTCCACCACCTTCGGCTATTACAACCACACCTTCTACTTTTGGTTCCATTTCTTTTACTACATAAGGTGATGACCCACTTTCTTGTGTTTCAACTAAAACAGTCTCCTCTTCTTTTGAAATACTACTGCTAACTCTGCTTCCTCCAGCACTATCTGTTTCCGACGTGCTTTCTTGGGTATAGGGACTGTTCTTCAAGATTACACTTTCTTTGGATGATTTTAGCGTTATCATAACTTCTGTTTTACCAATTCCATCTACTTTTTCTAATACCTCCTTTAACCTATTTTCTAGTTCCTCCACATATTCCGCATTTGAGTCTTTGGAAACCGGAACTTTCTCGCTACTGCTCTGTACTGTATTTTTTTTGGGTGTACTTTTCGATCCTTGTATCGCAGAAAATAGATCCGGAACTGATACGACGATTAGAAAGATTCCACATAAAAGTAACATAATTAATTTTTCAATCCCGATTTCCTTTAAGGTTAGTTTTTTCTTTTCCATCTGATTAGTTCTCCTGAATTTCCACAATGATTTGATTTTGTTCCAATTCATATATTTCTCCCACCTCCTGCTTTACCAACGATTCCAAAACGGAGTCACCCTGCTTCTTATTTTCTAGCTTCGCTTTCGATGGTTCTGTATCATCTATGGTAATTTTCTCAATGGTTATCTTTTCAACCTTTGTTTCAATATCAGTTTCTTCTTCCACACCTTTTTTCACGTTTAAATAAATTTCTTCAATCGCCCCATAGTTTTCTTTCTCCTGGTCTTCTTCAATCTTTACATCAAAATCTATTAATGACAAATCCATATTGGTTAATAACTTATCCATTTGATTCTTAAGTGTATTCCGATATTCCTGAATCAAAGTATCTTTCTGTTCTTCCGCTGCGACAGATAATTCAGTATTCAGTTCCTTCGTATCAACGGAAAATCGCTGTATATCCAAGTAATAATCTAGATTTTTATCTAGATTTAATAGTTTAAGGATCGGTGATATAACAATAATAATTAAAATCATCCCAGTAAAGATGCCTATGTACTTTTTGTAGCTACTCTTACCAAGTAAGTTCATAACAACCGTAATTAAGATTAAATAGATTACAACATTTTTTACTGTTTCAAATAGTATGTTCATTCCTTTCATCCTCCTTTAACCTAATCGCAAATTGGTAGAGGCTGCAATCACGGCTATGGTAAATAAGAATAATATCATTCCAATGAATACAGTATGTAATAGTAATTTCGCTGCAGACGCAGATGCATTCATGCAATTCATAATTCGTTTGTCTGATATTGGTTGAATTACCGCTACCCCTAACTTGTAGATCAAAACATAAATCACTAATTTAATTAGCGGAATTGCGCAGATCATGATAATAACCAACAATCCTGCGACACCGATTGCGTTCTTAACGAGAACCCCGGCACTTAGTACTGTTTCTGCTGCAGTACCTAATGCATTTCCCACACCAGGAATAGCAGTAGCTGCCTTCATCACTAGAGAGGTTTTTACATGATTCACAACTGGTACGATTAAACCTTGAATAGCGTTAAACCCAATCACTGCACCAAATAATGTTTTCAGTGTCCATTGTATTACTAGCTCTAATAGCTCCGTTAATTTGGATAACATATCTTCTTTGGACAGATTGTTGGCTAAGGATAGAATGAAGTAAATGTTAATCGTTGGTAAAACAAATCCTACTAAAATATAATCGGCTATTGTAATCAATATGATTGTTGATTCATAAAAAACCATAGAAGTGTCTGCACCTGCCGAAAAAGTGACCGTAAGAAAGTAGGTTGGAATCAGAGCCTTCATAAAGGTTAATAAACTAGAAATAGCATCCGATGCAATAGTGGTTACGACTAAAAAAGAGGCCGTCAAGATAGAAAAGAGCAATAAGTACGTTACATAGAAGCCCGTTTCTGCAACCTGGTTATTCTGAAACACATTGGTGAAGTTGGTAAATAATGCTGCAATTAAAGCAATGGAGATCAATCGAATTAATGTGTTTTTATGAAACTGTATCTCACTTTTTACTGCTTTTAGAATATCGTTTACAATACTCGTAAGAGAGAAACTTTTTTCACCAGAAATAAGATCTGATACATAATCAGAGAAATTAAAATTCTCGTCTGTACTAAGCACATCTCCCAATACACTTTGAACCTCATCATAATCAATATCTGTATAAAAGGATGTAACATCTTCTTTCTCTTCACCTTCTGACGCAGAAACAGTATGTCCACATATTAACGATATAATAAAAATCAAACACGTTATAAAATAAATTCTTTTCCTTCTCATACTACTCCCATCCACTTCGATCAAGTATTCTAAGTTAAAAATTCATTCATAGTTTGAAGTAATGCCATTAAGATAGGCATGCTTATGGACAATATAGTGAGTTTTCCAACTAATTCTATCTGGTTTGATATAGCAGCATGTCCCGCATCTTTACATAAATTAGAAGCAAACTCTGCAATATAGGTAATTCCTATTATTTTAATTAATATAGCAATATAATCTTGATTCACATGGATATAACTTTGAATTTGATTGATGGTCTGAATAATAGTTTCTAAATAACTAAGACCTAATCCAAAAATTATAATACATGCGGCAAGACTAATATAAATTCCGTATTCTGATTTCCCATTTTTAAATTGAACTCCAATTAGTACTGCACAAATTCCAATGATAGCTATTTTAATCATAGTTACTCCTTACTGCCTTACATAAGGCGAATAACTCCTTGGTTTATAACGCAAATAAGTTCTGTATCGTTTCAAACAGTTCGGATATATATGGTATAATCCACAATAAAACTAAAATCAAACCAGCCAGACTGGTAAGAAAAGCTTGTTCTTCTCTTCCCGAATGTTTTAGCACTTGGCTTAAAACCGATACTAAAATACCAACTGCCGCGATCTTAAAAATCAGATTGATAGTCATATTCTTTTCTCCCCTAACGTCTAACGCTGTACTATATATAACAGCTGTTTTATATTATTATAATTGTCATAAATATACCGCCCATAATTCCAAGCAGATTATATAGACGTGTTTTTTCTTTCACTGATGTAATCATTTCATCAATTTCAGTATCCAGCTGCGAGATATACAAGTCAATTGTATTAATCTGAGTATCCTTATCTAAGTAACCCATACTTTCTCCAAATTGTATTAGGTACATCTTGTCCTTTTTATTTAGGCAACTTCTATCCAATTGGGTATTCACAGATGAAGTCCAGATACTAGATAACGTTCTACCTTCTAATTTATTTAGCTCGTCTGCTATTTTTTGAAAAAAAGGTGACAAATTACTTTCAATCTTTAATGCCACCATCTGAATCGCTTCAGGTAACGGCGTGGCCGAATATCGAATGTCACCTTTTAAAATATAGATACATTTTCTTAACTCTTTTAAATCCTCTACTCTTGCTTTGGCTAAAGAACTAAAGTAAAATCCAATGGCTGATGAGGCAGTAATAACTAGTATCACTCCAAGTATTTTTAACAACTACACTCACCTCTTCCATTAAAATCTTGTTTATATAAAAGAGTTCCTCTTTCATCATATATCTGATCTACATTCCCTACGGAACCTATATTATTGAGAATGATATATCGTTCAAAAATCTTCTCCCTAACTAATCTTCCAAGTATAGGTTTATTTTTAATGTCATCGATGGAACTTCCATGAACGGTAGCAATTAATTTACAGCCACAGTTAATTACATGTTCAATGGCTTCGATATCTTCTCTAGAACCCACCTCATCTACAGCGATAATTTCTGGGGACATGGAACGTATTAGCATCATCATTCCTTCCGCCTTTGGACAACAATCTAAAATATCAGTTCGAATACCTAGTTCATTCTGTGGTACCCCAAGGTAACAAGCACCTATTTCTGATCGTTCATCCACTACACCAACTGTGACCCCATTGGTACCACCGTTCCCGTTAGATAATTGCCGGATTAAGTCTCGAAGTAAAGTAGTTTTACCACATCTTGGAGGCGAAATAATTAACGTATGGTATACTTCATGTTTAGAAGTAACATAAGGAAGAACCTTATCAGCGCAACCTTTCACTTGATGTGATAAACGAATATTAATAAATGAAATATGTTTCATATTTTTTATTCTTTCATCTTCTATAATTGTTTTCCCAGCAACACCCACTCTATGTCCCCCTTGAATCGTTATGAACCCTTGACGAATCTCATCTTCAAACGCATATAAAGAGTAATTACTTATGTATTCCATTGTTTCTCTTATTTCATTTTGTGTAATTACATATACACTTTTTTGACTCTTATCCAGCTTATGATCTTGATTAATGAAATACTCTTTATTGTCATACACAACCATAAGAGGGCATCCCACTCTTAGCCTTATCTCCTGAAGTTTTTCATAGTCCATGGAAACACAGGCAATCATTTTTCTTAATTTCATGGATAAAACCTTTAATATTTCCTCTCTTTTGTCCATTCCATCTCCTCCATCCAATCCTCCATCTACCTAACTAACAGGACAAGTACTCCTAACACCTATCTTAAATATATGAGGGAAAACCAAGAATATAACTTGAAAATGAGATTTGCTTATATTAATATAATAGTAATTTGAAACTTAATAGAGAAAGGCACAATGAAGTTGTGGAAAGGTACACAAAATGGATTATGGATTAATTGGAGAAAAGCTAGGTCATAGTTTTTCCAAAGGAATACACGAAAAATTAGCTGATTATACCTATCATATTTGCCCCTTATCAAAAGAAGAATTTCCTACTTTTATGAAGACTCGCTCTTTCAAAGCGATCAATGTAACCATTCCTTATAAATGTGATGTAATTCCCTATCTAGATGAAATGGATGAAAATGCCACTGCTATTGGAGCAGTGAATACCATTGTAAACAAAAATGGAAAATTAATCGGACATAATACGGACTTTTCAGGATTTTTATATATGATAGAACATCATAAGATTGCCATTGAAGGCAAAAAGACATTAGTACTTGGTAATGGTGGTGCATCAAAAGCTATTATTGCAGTGTTAAGAAAATTAAAAGCCAAAGAGATTATTATTGTAGACATCATTAAAACCAATGATGCAATTACTTACGAAGAATGTTTTGCAAACCATACCGATGCACAAGTGATTGTAAACACAAGTCCAGTAGGGATGTATCCAAACGTAGATGCCTCACCAGTAAACCTAGCACTATTCAAACAATGTGAATCAGTATTAGACATCATCTACAACCCACTAAAAACAAAATTAACACTTCAAGCAGAACAATTAGGAATGAATGCAGTAAATGGTCTAGAAATGTTAGTAGCCCAAGCAAAATACGCCGTAGAATTCTTCCTAGACAAGCAGATATCCGACGATACCATCGATCCAATCTACCAAGAAATCGAAAAAGACAACCAAGACAAATAATAAGATAAACATTAAGATAAATATAAATTGATAATTATTCAAGGAAAATTATATTAAGTTAATCATACCCCTTTGAATAAACTTGAATGCCAATTTGTCTCCACAACCTAAATCAAAGTGATACAAAACCTAGTTTGATGAGCAACTGTTATGAAGTCGTTGGTACTTAGGCTCTGTACTTTAGAGCCTTACGTACCACTACGAACTTCATCCAAGCGAGAGCGTGTTGCGAATCAAACTAGGTTTTGTATCATTATATTCAATATGTAAACTGTGCACATTGGCTCATAGTCTATTCATCCCCTCAAACCACAAATTCTTTTAATTTATCTCGTAAGATATCAGCTTGTCCTAGGAACTCGGTACTGGTTGCATAACTTTCCTCTGCTACTGCTAGATTTTCATTCGCAATTCCAGCTATTTCTCTTAAGAAATTCAATGCATCTTTTAATTTTTCTGTCTGGTGTTGACTTAAAGTAGAAACTGATTCAATTAAACCATATGTTTGTGCTGAGTACTTTTCCACATCCTGAAGATTTGTAGCCGTTTTAATGGTTATTTTATTACCCTGTTCAATCGAACCTAAACTGGACTCAATTAATGAATTCACTGTATGAGCTGCATCTTTTGTCTGATCTGATAATTTACGTATCTCTTCCGCCACAACTGCAAATCCATAACCATTGACACCAGCTCTAGCCGCTTCAATGGAAGCATTTAAGGAAAGTAAATGGGTCTGTTCTGCTATATTCCTTATTAACTGATTAATACTTGCAATCTCTTTGGAGTGTTGAATAATGTCTTCAACTGCCTTAGAAAGCACACTCATGTGTTGGTTTCCTTTTTCTGCTGTTGACATCGTGTTTTGAGAAAGCACTTGCGCTTTTGATATATTGTCAGCATTAATCTCAATTTCATCTGAGATTGCTATCACTTGTTTTACTAAAGTCTGTATCGATTCTGTTTGTGTATTAGCATCTTTGGTAATCACTTGGGATAATTCTGCCAGTTGTCCTGCTCCATTTGTTACTTCCGACGAAGTATTTTTCAGTACTTCCGTCATTTCATGATAGAAATGAATGATTTCTTCTAATGATTCCTTAATCGGTGCAAAACTCCCTATATAGTCAGTAGTAACCTTTACCTTCATATCTTTTTTTTCTAATCTTTGTAAAACATCTGTTATATTTTCTACATAGTCTTTCAGGATTACCGTAGTTTTTCTTACCGCGTTGGATAATGACCCTAATTCTTCTTTGGAATGATATTCAAGTGAAATATTAAGATTTCCTTTTGATAATTCCAGTACGGCTTCTTCAATATCATGAATCGGATCCACAATGCTTTTGGTTGTTGTCTTAGCCATGAAGAAACTGCTAATCATACCTAGTATCATTATTAATGAAAAGAAAATTATACTGATTATGGTCTGTATATTGGATTTAGCAACATACATGCTAGCATATTGACTCGCTGATGTATAAATGGAATCTAATACTGTTGAGATGGATGCAAGAATTGGTGCATAATCATTTTTATATATTTTAAAAGCTCCCTCAACATCTTTCTTATCAATGCATTCTGTAAATTTCTTATGATAACGTTCTGCTTTTTTAAGCTCTTTCTGTAATTCCTCTTTCATTTCTATTGTCACACTCTTGACTGAACTATCACTCGTATAGATCATTTCCAAGTGTGAAACCATATGCACATATTCTTCTTCCGCCTTACCTGCTAAGGTAATACTGACATTTTCTTTATCCGTCTGCATTGCTTTATAAATATTATTCTGCATATTCATAAGTGCCACTTCCGCACCCATGGCAGTCGTTTCCATCTTGTAGGCATCTTCACTAAAGCGTTTTATTTTATTCTCCAATGACAGCATGCCAGTTATCCCTACTATAAAAAACAATAAAGCTATGATTCCCACATAAGCAAACCCATAAGTCAAGCGTTTACCAATAGCTAAATTAAAAAAGCCATGTTTCCATTTTTTCAAACTTTCTCCTATGAACACCATAAAATTTTTATTGTTACCACGATAAATCTGTTCTGTCGTTTTAACTGTCACTGTATCTTCCATATTTGTGTATCCTTTCTTCAAAAACTTTACATTGTTAAATTTTACTCACACTGATAATTTAACGCACTAATGTAAAGTTTAGATAAACAATATGTTAAAAAATCGTCTATAAATAAAACGAGTAAATTATACATTTCTGTTAAGTTTTTATTAAGATTTATTGGAAAATCTTGATAATATATGGAATCAGCGGTAGGATATACGTTAGTTAACAATAAATAAATTGGAGGAATACCAATGAAATTAATGAAACAAACGCTTACCATACTAACCATACTGGTTATAGTGTCTATCTTAGTACCATATGCTAATGTAAACGCAGCTTGGTATATTGATATGAAATCCTCACAGGATAAAAGTGGTTATGAAACAGTAATTGCGAAAGATAAGGTATATGGTTTATTTTATGATACAGTTTCTGTATTTGAAGGGCTTACATCAAAAACGAAGATACTTAGCGTAAAATCAAATAATACCAAGGTCTTAGCAAAAGTACATTATTATACGGATCATGGTGAAGATCAATATTCTATCTTAGCCAAATGCAGCAGTTCTAAACAATCGCAAGAAGCTGCAACCATTACGGTAAAATGCTTCTCAAAAAATAATAAAAAATATTATACACGCAAATTGTTTGTATCCTTTAGTAATTCTTATAACTATAACATAGTTAAATCGTTATCTATGGAAAAAGATACGGCCAAAGAACTTAACTTATCTAGAACCTCAAGTATTAAATCGCAATTGCTAGATTACAAAGAATTTCTACCATATAATTTCACTTATAATCCGGTAGAACAATCTAATATTTGTCATACCGCTTTCGCAAAAGAAAATGGAACACTTTCTATAACCGGAATTGGGATTGGAAGCACAACTTTAAACATTCAAACAACATATATTAACGGAGAAACGATTACAAATCGTATTAGCGTTAAAGTTTTGGACTCAACTAGCTGTATTGTCAATGAAAATAAAAATGTTGTAATGGGCAATAAAGTCTTTAACCTTTATAATTTAGTTAACCGAAATGCAAAGATTACCGTTACAAACTCCGATCAAACCGTTGTAAACTATCATTTACAGATAAGAACTACAAAAGAAATTGCTGATTCCTTTCATTATAAATTAGCGAAAACTGATAATCCAAACGAAAGAATAGCCCTCTTATATTTTGAAGGTCTAAAAGAGGGAAAAAGTACCGTTTATGTTACCTATACAATCACCGAAAAAGGAACTAAAACAACCTACAAATATCGTTACAACATAGAAGTCTTACCTGAATCAAAAAAAGAATCCGAACAATCCATCACTTTCGTAAACTATGAAAATAATCTTCTTTACCAAGAAGATGGCTTGCTCACCGACTTAAGCGGTAACCCACTGCAATCTTGGGGTAATTTAATTACTATAGTACCGAATAGTGAGAATTTATCAAACTATTACACCTGGGACAATTTATGCAAGTTTACCATGGAAAAGCCTCAGAACAGTGATGTTACCGTCACTATAAAGGACTTATATAATAAAGAATTCACTAAGTTTACAAAGACTTTTACCCCAAAGGAACGAGTTGCAACCGAATCATCTGACATTATATTCCGCTCAGAGTCAGATGCAACCAAATTCTTCTGTCATGATAACGGACTATGGCAATCCAAAAATGGCGATAGCCTTTACCTTCATGACAATAAAATAGCTGCATACAATGCTGGTTCAGGTAACCCTATGACATTTGGTGATAAAGAAATAGAATTAGATAGTAATGCTATGTTTTCTATTGATATATTAAAGAAAGAAATCGTAATAAAAGATGGGGATTTTTCACTTGCTATTCCTTATCGAGTAATCGATAAAGAACGTGTGATTATGAAACTAGATGGTATATGGAGATTATTTTCGTTAAAATGATAAATAGTATGCTTTGTAGTAAATCTATATTTATATAATAAATAGCGCAATCTAGGATAATTTCTCTTATTCCTAGTTTGCGCTATTATTTATTTTAGATTAGGTAATTCACGTTTCAACTGGTCACGTATGCTTTTCTGCCAGAAAAATTCCCCGATAAATAATAGTTTATGGATCCAATCTTCTTTAAATAAAGCGAGTAACAATCTCTTCACTGAGTATATCTTAGCACTAGCATGAATATTCTCTAATTGCAAGTCATATGGACTAATATTTTTCGGGTTATGTACTACATTTCCGTTATACTTTGCCCAGTTTCTATGACGTAAATTATTTCGATTGGACTCATAGACTGGAGTCCCGGGAATAAAATACATAGATTGAATTAACACACCCTTGATATGATTCTTAATAACAAAATCAACAATCCTGTCTCCCACCCCTACAGTATGATTATCTGCACCTATAATAAATAATCCTCTTACACTTAATCCATGCTTTTGAATGTTTTGTATGGAACGAACAATGTCTTGGTAGGTACTTCTTTTATGATAATGTTCAAACGCTTCATCTTCCAGGAACTCAATACCTATGGCTAATTCGATAAAACCAGCTTTCTTTAATAATTGCAATACTTCATTGTCAAATCCCACTTCATACCTGGCTTGTATTGTAAAATGATACTTTATCCCACTATGTATGATAGCCTGTAGTACGGATATAGCCCATTCTCTGTCTGCAAAAAAGTTATCATCGGTTAACCACAATACCTTAGCAATTCTGGTTGGTTTATTATGAAACGCAATGGCTTGCCTAATATCTTCCACAACATTTTCAGGAGTTCTGGTGCGCACCTTTCTGCCAAAATGTCTTACTACTGCACAATAATCACAGTTGTGAGGACAACCTCTAGAGGCATGTACTTGAGGCCAAATGGTGTTATGACCGGCCATTTTTGTATAATTATACAAAAGATAACGATTAGGGATCGTATTAATATTTTCCGGAGGTCTTCGATTCCCTGTGCAAACAATGTGCCCATCCATTTTATAAGCAACTCCTGGAAAATCAATTGCTTCATCATTTTTTAATGCATTGAGTAACTCGACAATTGATTCATCTCCTTCTCCCAGTAAAACATAATCACAATACTTCACCGCTTCCTTATAATTCATAGAAGCATGTAGTCCGCCCATAACAATAATAGCTTTCGTATGCTTTTTCAGATACCTAGCCAATTTATATCCTCTCATTGCACTAAATGTAAATATACCAATAAAAATAATATCTGCGTCATTCACATCGTCAAACTTTATCTTAGATATAGATTCGCTATACATGAAAGTATCTTTCACATACTCTTTTACGATTGTAGTTAACGTTAATAATCCAATGGATGGATTTCTAATATACTTATCATAGGTATAAAGATTCTCAATTGACCTACGATAAGGTAGGTTTCCAGGTTCTATAAAACGAATCTTATTTATTTTCATTTACTTCTCCCCCATTTATCTCTTTAATGTTTGACTATCAAGAAATCTATTAAAGTCATCAATCAGTTGGTCATCCTCTGGATAACAAATTACTTTAGTAAGAAATTCATAAATACGTCCCTGATTTTCTATTTCATAACGTTCTGAATGATGATCCATAATATAAAAGTAAATTCTATTTAATGTATAGAATAAATCATCATATTTCTTGTATGAGGTCTGATAAAACACCTCTTGTGCATCATATAAATTGTATAGGGTTTGATCATAACACTGGATTATTTGTACGGAATCCATTTGATCATAATCTTTTGATAATCCCCCAGCCGCATCTGATATAGAATTAGTAAAGATAAAGTCCATATTTTTTTGTAACACATTTTTTTCACAGCTAACTTTATATAAAAGGAAGACTATAACAAAACAAAGCACGGCTATAATTTTCAATAGATTTTTTCTTATTATATTCATATGCTCCCCCTTACATATACTATCTTTTTGTTTTCATCATTAAAAATTCCTTTATTCCATCTCTATAAAGACTTGGTATCGCTCCAACCTCCACATAGCCTAAGCTTTCATACAACCGTTTGGCTTTAGGGTTAAAATCTGCAACTACTAAGAACACTTTATTTTTGTCTCTATAACAGACTTCCTCAAAATACTTTAGTAATTCTCTTCCTATCCCCTGATTTCGATACGCTTCCTTTACAGCGATGATATGAAGATATGGATAGGAATGAAACATTCCATTCATAATGATCCACATAAATCCTGTGCAATTATAATTTGCATCAAGTACCACATAGATTTCGTTTTTATAAAATCCTTCTTCTAATGCTGCTTTGGCACTCCCTTGACTAGAAAAATATTGTTTTCCAAGTTCAGAATTTGATAATGCCACCACACAATCGTTTAGATATCCTTTATTGCCTTTAATTATCTTATTCTCCATTATATATATACCTCTATTAAAAATTTGTATTTGTGACAGATTTATACGGATTTACAACAGATTTATAAAAAATACACTTCTGTCTTTCACTTTCAACAGTAAACAAATATGGTATTATTATACAATAAATAGATATCTTTGTATACATACATGATTGGAATAAAAAACGCAGCCCACAGAAAACCTTGATTTTCCATGAGTTGCGCTGATTTTATATCTTGATATTCAATTAAACTCTCTTGATATTGGAACATTCGAAATACTACCCATTCAATACCTCTTCATAAACAAAGCACTTCATAATATGATCATTGACCATACCGGTAGCTTGCATGAACGCATAAATTATAGTGGAACCAACAAACTTAAAGCCCATTTTCTTCAAGTCTTTGCTTATCTTATCGGAGAGAGGGGTACTTGCTGGCAAGTCACCGTGTTTCTCCCAATGATTTGTAATAGGCGCATAATCCACATATCCCCATATGAACTTGTCGAAGCTTCCATATTCTTCGATCACTCTTAGATATATTTTGGCGTTGCTCACAGATGCGTTAATTTTTAGGCGATTTCTTATTATTTTTTCGTTTGACATGAGCTCCTGAATTTTTTTATCGTCATAAAGAGCTACTTTATTAGGATCAAATCCATCGAAAGCCAATCTGAATGCTTCTCTCTTTTTAAGCACATTTATCCATGTAAGTCCTGCCTGCATTCCCTCTAAAATAAGCATTTCAAACAGCTTGATATCATCGTGTACAGGCCGTCCCCATTCGTTGTCATGATAGTCTATATATATAGGGTCATTTCCTGCCCAAGAGCATCTTATCTTTTCATTCATATAATAGTTCTCCAATCGTAATATAATAACTTCTCTCAAGCGAAAAATGAAGAATCTCACCACAAAGTAGAAGCATCCTAGATATATAGTCATTTTGTATTAAATTTGCTATTAAGTTTGGCTGATATGTCAAATTATATCACAATAAACTTGCCTATACTATGTCATATTATAAAATAAACTTCAATATGAACTTGTAATCGATTGCGAAACATATCGGCAACTTAGAATATATTATTGATTATTGAAAATACCAAAAAACGCAACCCTCGGAAAACCTTGATTTTCCTTGGATTGCGCCATATAAATTATTGATATCTGACTACACTCTCTTTAAGTAGTCACCAGTTCTTGTATCAATCTGAATTCTATCTCCCTGTTCTACGAACAAAGGAACATATACAGTTGCACCAGTTTCAACGATCGCTGGTTTAGTAGCTCCCTGAGCTGTGTCACCTTTGAATCCTGGTTCTGTTTCAGTAATCTCAAGTTCAACAAATAATTCTGGTTCGATAGAAAATACTTGGCCGTTATGAGAAAGCATTTTAACCATATCATTTTCTTTTACGAATTTTAATGCATCACCAATTGCATCTTCGTTAAGAGCAAATTGATCATATGTTTCAACATTCATGAAGTGATATAATTCACCATCTGAATATAAATACTGCATCTCTGTTCTATCAATGTGAGCCTGTGGACATTTTTCATTTGGTCTGAACGTCTTTTCAACCACACCACCACTCTTAATATTTCTTAATTTTGTTCTAACAAACGCTGCACCTTTACCAGGTTTTACGTGCTGGAATTCAATAACTTGATAAATATTATTATCCATTTCAATTGTAAGGCCGTTTCTAAAATCGCCTGCTGATACCATATTTGATAATCCTCCTTAAAGTAAACACATTGCATTTCTTTTTCAAATTAAATCACTCATATTAGTTTATAATAATATTGGATATTTTTCAACTATTTTTTTCAAAAGGAAACTTAAATAAGTTTATAATTCGATTAATTTTTTCTCAGATTTTGTATAGTTGATACAACCATCCTCTGTTATAGCAACCACATCTTCAATTCGTACGCCACCAAATCCCTTAATATAGATACCTGGTTCCACGGTTTCTACCATATTCGTTAAGATCAAGCCATCTTCTTTTGGTGATAGCCTTGGCCCTTCGTGTATGAACAAACCAACTCCGTGTCCTAAGCCATGTCCAAAACATCCCTCATAGCCAGTATTATGGATATAGTTTCTTGCAATCTGGTCAATCTCTTTCCCCTGATATCCTGCTTTGATGAAATCCAACGCAGCATTTTGTGCATTTAATACTGTGTTATAAATCTTTTTCTGTTCCGCATTTGCTTTGCCTACTACAATGGTTCTAGTCATATCGGAACAATAACCTTGATACCTACATCCAAAGTCCATGGTAATAAAATCACCTTGCTCAATTTTCTTATTCGTAGGGACTGCATGAGGCATGGAAGAATTGATTCCTGATGCGACGATGGTGTCAAAGCTTAACCCTTCTGCTCCATTAGTTTTCATAATAAACTCCAGATGTGCTGCTATTTCAAGTTCTGTCATCCCTGGTTTAATTATATTTAGAATCTGCTTAAATGCAATATCGCCGATTCCTTCCGCGTGCTTAATTAACTCTAATTCTTCCGCAGTTTTAATGCTACGTAAGTTCGTTATCTCATCTAAAATTGGTGTTAATTGATCTACTTTTAACTTTTCTTTCAACTCCAAGAAATCAGAATGCAATAAGTCCTTCGCTTCAAATCCCAGTTGACCGATAGATTCTTCCTTTATCAACTCGCCAATTGCCTCTGGGTAATCGCTATAAATTTCTTTTACCTGATAATCTGGACTTTCCTGCTCTGCCTGAATGGTATAACGAGAATCTGTAAAAATAATCTTCTTCTTTCTTGAGAAATATACATAACCAGTCGCTCCTGAAAAACCAGATATGTATTTCATATTAAATCCATTGGACACTAATATAGCATCCAACTTTAAATCATCTAAAATAGTAAGGATTCTCTTATCCTGTACCATGAAACATCACCTCATTTATTTTTATGGCTTTCCAATAGATTATAGTTACGAATAATTTCTTCCGTAATCTCTGCAACCGTCTTGTCATCAACGATAACTTCCAAATGTGCTGCTATTTCATATAATGGTTCACGAAATTCTAATAATTTTTCCACTTTTTCATCTACATTATCGCCAGCAAGTATAGGTCTTGTTTTATCTCCCTTTAATCGCTTTAGAACAGTCTCTTTCCTTACTTTTAGATATACTACTAAGCCCAATTCTTGCAGAAGCTTTGCATTACACTCTCTAAGTGGAAGACCACCACCTGTAGCAATAACGGATTTTTCGGTTTTCTCCACCATCGCTTCTAATGTTTTTGTTTCTAAATTTCTAAAATATTCTTCCCCATTTTGGGCAAAAATATTGCTAATGGTTGTATTTGCATTTGTTTCAATCACGGTATCCGTATCACTAAATGGATATTCCATTTGTTTGGCTAGTTCTTTTCCCACGGTTGATTTACCACTACCCATAAAACCAATTAATATAATATTATTTTTCATGTTCTTACCTCCGTCTTCCGCTCTTACCTTCATTCTTTTTTCTATAAAAATAAAGTACGATTCTTTCCAAGTACCGTTTCAAAACAATCTGAATCTCTTCTTTGGAGCCTATGGGTTTTACTAATATATTCTTCATTCCAATGCGTTTTGCTCCGAATACATCCGTGAATAATTGATCACCAACAAATAAGGTATTCGATAGATCGGTACCCATAATCTCCATGGCTTTTCTATAATTGACCCCTGATGGCTTATGGGCATTGTATATAAAATTAGTTTGAATCTCTTTATTAAAACGTTCCACACGTTCTCTTTGATTATTGGAAATTAAACAGCTTTGAAAGCCGATTTCTTTTAATGTTTTGAATAAGTTCTTTGCTCGTTCATCGGCGTCAGCTCCGTGTCCAACCAAAGTGTTATCAATATCAAATAATACTCCTCGATAGCCTTTTTGGTAAAGACTTTTAAAATCGATTACATAGGTGGAGTCTACGTATTCATCTGGGTAAAATAGTTGAAGCATATTAATTCTCCTTTACATTTACATATGGGGCGTCAATTTGCACTTTTTTATTTGTTGATTGCGTGATACAGAATATAGTTCTATTCGCAACACGCTTCCGCTTGGATGAAGTACGTAGTGGTACGTAAGGTTCTAAAATACAGAACCTAAGTACCAACGACTTCATACAGTTGCAATATAACTATATTCTGTATCACGC
>JAEZUR010000133.1 GCA_023420935.1 Bacillota bacterium
ATGTGTACACTGATCCATAATTGTTTAGTACCTCCTTGAAAAAATCTATTGATTTCTTCAAGTATGCACTAAAAAAGAAATTTAGCATAGGCGGACGATTTGACGCTTACGTTTATGTGTGAATAAAATTGTTCCGAAACAATTGCAGTCATCAATAACGTCAACTCTTAAAATAACTATAACCCAGGCACAAATTGATACTCACAAGATATTACAATCTGAAGTATGAAGACAAAAATGTCTGTGATTCAATGTTTAATACAATACGAATTACGGTTACTCATAAGTCAAACAAATGGTTCTAGGAAATATTTCAGAACGACCGTTATACATACCAACGAATTGAATTTTGAAATTAGATAATGAATGCCGATAACCACAATTATATTATTTATAAAAGTGGTTATCATGGATGACTGCACCCGTCAAACAAGAGTAAAAATGCATTTAAGTATGGATATACATATGGATCAACAGAAGGATTTATCATTAAAATCTACATCTAAAAAGAAGTTCATATGGTGTACGGAACTTCTAAAGATTTCATACATGAAATATTCACTACTCTATGTTATAAAGGCTCTATAATATTTGTCGCTAAGGAAACGAAGGTATGTCTGCTCTTGTGGCAACGTTTTTACGCGAACTATAGTTTCTTAGCAAAATATCAGCAGCGTACCATACGACTATCCTATAAGATTGTTGACCTACTTCGTTCCACCTTAAGTATGTTGCTTCCCAAACGAATGTATCAAGTACTACAGTTACTCGTATTCTTGATATTATATCGTATGATAAACTTATCATTGATAAATATCATTTTATTCGGCAGTTTTCCTGGGCAATTGTAGCCTGTGATCTTATGTTGCTATACAACGATGATATACGACTTGCTCACAAGTTAAAAGAATGGTTCTATGAAATTCACTGCTCTATGTAATAAAAATGGTAGGTTTGCAAGAGGTTTATTTGTTATGTAAAAAACCATCTATTATTGATCCAAACATAAAGAATAGCTCTTTCTCAAGTATAAGCGGGTTCCGAAGGAACCTACCCCAAAACTTTGACAAAGAGCCGTTATAAAAACAGTGGTTTGCAAGAAGTTTATTTATCATGTAAAAAACCATCTATTATTGATCCAAACCTAAAAAACAGCTCTTTCTCAAGTATAGAGTGGATTCCAAAAGAACCTACTTGATAAAGAGCCAAAAAAAATGTCACTATACTTTAATAGTATAGTGACATTCAATTAATTATTTAAACTTTAACTATTTACAGATTACTGTACAGTTATTGTTAAGTTATGGTTTACTGTTACAACATAAGTAATTGTATTTCCACCAATTGTTCCAGTAAATGTAACTGTTTTTAAGTATACTGCATATGTTCCTGCAGTTAATGTAGTAACTGTACCATTTGATGATACTACATTATTTGCACTTGCAACTTCTACAGCTGTAAAGTTAAGACCAGATGCAATTGCATTTTCATACTTATCAGCGCCTAATACTGCAGTAATTGCATTTGCATTATTAAGTGCTGTAAGAATTGAAGCACCAGATGCAACAGCTAAATTAGTTGCTTTAATTGTATCAATAGTTACTGTAGGAAGTGCTTGAGTATCTTTAACTACAAATGTAGTTGTTTGTTTAACTACGCCAGCAACTTCAACTTTAACGTTATAAGTTCCAGTAGCAGCATCTTTAGTAATAGTACCAGGAGTACCAGGAACAACTGTAATCAATGGAATAGTAATTGTTCCATTAGTTCCAGGAGTGTAAGTAGTTCCGTCTGGTTTAGTAACTGTAATTACAGTAGTTGCAAGTGTATCATATCCTAATTTAACACCAGCAGCATTGTACTTAGCAACTGTAAGAACATTAGCTGCAGAAGTAGTAGTGCTTGTAGCTTTTAAATCAAAATCAGCATTAGTTTGCTCAATTCTGTAAGTAGCAACTGTTGTATCACCATTATCTGAAACTGTAACATCTACACGAACTGATAAATCGCGAAGAGTTAATTTATACTGATAAGTTCCAGCTGTAGTTGTTGTTAAAGAAGTAAATGTTACTTTACCAGCTGTTGTTGTTGTATCAGGTGTAGGTAAATTACCAGCTGTTGGTTGAGATAATAAAGTTGCAGTAACATTCTGTGCAGCCATATCATCACCTAACTGATCTTTAACTGTAACTTTTACAGTTTCTGTATCAGCAAATTTCTTTGATAATGTAACAGCGCCTTTATCAAGAGAGATTCCAGCAGCTTTACGTTCAGCAATAACTTCAACAGCGAATACTGCTGTATAGTTTTTGTATTTAGCTGTTACATATGCAGTTCCTTCAGCAACTGCTGTATAAGAACCATCAGTGTTAACGATTAAAATGTTTCTGTTTGAAGAATCAAATTCTTCTCCAGTTACAACTGAAGAATCAAAATCAGTTCCATTTACATTTCCCTTAAAGTAAAGCTTTCCTGCATCTTTAACAGCGATTTTCTTTACTGTTTTTGACCAATCAGGAGCGCCAGCACCATTAACGGCTGTAAAATCTTGAAGAGTTCCTTCTACTGCAAGGTCTTTAACAGCAGTGATTGTTGCAACATTACTTACAACGTCAATGCTCTTTCCAGCAGTATCAAATTTACCAGTTGCATAAGTAGCTGTTACAGTTGTAACATCACCTACATTGTAAAGAGTAACTTTGATTTTACCATTGTTTACTAGATCAACCCATCCAACATTTTTAGTTGTCTTAGCTGTAACTTTTGCCATTTCTGTAGCAGTTGTTACATCAATTCCGTTTGCATCTAATAAAGCGATGTCTAAATCTGTAGGTTCAGCAAATTTAACTGTTTTGTCTTTAACAACAACAGAAGCTACATCACCAACACTAGCAACAAATTCAACAGCTTTCTTATCATATGTTACAGTATAAGCTTTTTTGTCTGTGAAATTGTTATAAACTTCTAAAGTTGCAGTTTTTCCATCAGCTGAAAAAGTAACAGCTTTAACATAAGCATTTGCTTTTGTATCTTTAGCTTCAACTGAAATGTTTGACTTAGTAATAACTTTGCTTACGTCAGAACCAAAAACTACGTTAACTTTGTTAATAGCTATTTGTTTAGCTTCTTTGATAACATGTTTAACTGTTATAGCCTGAGTAGCAGTAGCAAGTACTTTGCTATCTTTTGCATTTCTAACAGTAGCAGTAACTACGTAATCACCAACAGCTGTTGCTGTTAATTTACCAGCAGCATCGATTGTAGCTGTTGTAGTAGCAGCTCCATCTTTGTCAGTTACTGTAAAATAAGTTTTGCTTGTTGCGTTAGCTGGTGTTAATTTTCTGTTAAAATCAATAACATCGCCAGCTGGAATAGCTGTAAAATCAACAGCATCCTTAGTATAGATAGCTACTGATTTAGCAGATACTTTGATAGCTACTGAATCTTTACGAGTAACTACTTTTTTACCATTTTTGTAGAAAGCTGCGCTAACTACTACTGTACCAGCTTTTGCACCGTTAGTTTTAACAGTAAGCTTTCCAGCTTTAGAGATTGTTGCTAATTTTCCAGATACAGCCCATTTAACTGTGTATCCTTTTGCGTTCTTTACAGCGTATGAATAGCTATTGCCTTCGTAAGCTGTTGTACGACGAGTTTTGATGTCTGGAGTAGCAGCTGCAGAAGCAGATGTACCAGCCAAAGGAGCTACAGAAGTAACTACCATTGCCAAACTAAGAACTGTCGCTAATTTCTTAAAGAAATTTTTCTTCATATTCTTTCTTCCTCCTTAAAATATATGGTTGAGTATTATATCTGTTATGCTACACGTTTAATAGTACAGCATAGCTAAACATAATCTTTCCATTAACAAGATGATTATAACAATATTCAAACTAAAGGTCAAGTGTTTTTGCCATTAAATTTGATTATTTTCACAATTTTGGAAATTAGCTGCAAGTGCCGTATTTCCCATGCTTGTAGATGGTTAAGACTATATTTACGCCGGATATCCACGGGCATTTTGCAATGCTCTCCAGTACATCCCTTACCAGATATTACATGGTATATCCTCGACATGGTTATATAATGCACTTTCTTTATGGCAAAATTATGTCATCACATTGTCACATTTAGATTATTTTCTCAAATTAGTTTAACTTTAGGATTTCTTCCACTGTTTGCTGCATTGCAGCGCTTTCACATACAGTATTGTGAAGTACTGGTGCAGTTCTGATCTCTTCGATTGCTTGTGGAATTGCAGTATTTGAAATCTTACTTAACTCGTCAATTAACTGGAAGTCATCTAAAGCATCGTATTTGGTATCGATAGCATTCATTACACTTCTAGCAAACTTATATGGGCTTGCTGTGGATGCAATTACTGACTTCGTATTGTCATTGGATGTGCTCTTGTATTGTTTGTAAACACTTGCTGCTACTGCTGTATGAGTATCCATAACATAGCCTGTTTCTTCATATAGATTCTTAATGGCTGCATCCGTTGCTTTCTCATCTGCATAGCCACCAACAAAATCAGAAAGTTCTGATCTCATATCTGCTGTGATATCATATTTTCCTGCTGAGCCTAGAGCTGACATAAAGTCTGCGCATTTATCTGAGTCATCTCCTGCTATCTTATAGATTAATCTTTCTAAGTTACTGGAGATTAAGATATCCATTGATGGGGAGCTAGTTAATATGAAATCTCTATTTCTGTCATAAGTTCCTGTCTGGAAGAAATCAAACAATACTTTATTATCATTGGAAGCGCAGATTAACTTATCAATTGGCAGACCCATGTTCTTCGCATAGTAAGCTGCAAGAATATTTCCAAAGTTTCCAGTTGGTACAACTGCATTGATCTTTTCGCCATCAACAATCTCACCGTTTGCTAATAATCTTGTATAAGCATATACATAATATACGATCTGAGGAACTAATCTACCAATATTGATGGAGTTAGCGGAGGAGAATTGATAGCCTGCTTTCTCCATAGTCTTTGCTAATTCTTTGTTGTTGAACATATTTTTAACACCAGTCTGCGCATCATCAAAGTTTCCTGTGATGCCAACTACGTGTGTATTATCACCTTTTTGTGTTACCATTTGTTTTTCTTGGATTGGGCTTACACCATTCTTTGGATAGAAGACGATAATGCTTGTACCTTCTACATCTGCGAAACCTGCTAATGCTGCTTTTCCTGTATCTCCAGAAGTGGCAGTTAAGATTACGATCTCATTTTTCACTTGATTCTTCTTAGCAGATACAGTAAGTAGATGTGGAAGAATAGAAAGTGCCATATCTTTAAATGCGATGGTAGCACCGTGGAATAATTCTAGATAATAAGCTCCGTCTGCTTTTACGATTGGAGCAATCTCTTCTGTGTCAAATTTAGAGTCATATGCTTTATTAATACAATTCTTTAACTCTTCTTCTGTAAAGTCGGTTAAGAATACTTTCATTACTTCATATGCAACTTCTTGATAAGTCATCTTAGATAGTTCTAAAGCGGATTTATCTAATGTCGGTATTGAACTTGGTACGAACAGTCCGCCGTCATCTGCAAGTCCTTTTAAAATTGCTTGGGAAGCGGTTACGGTTTCTTGGTTACTTCTGGTGCTTTTGTATAAAAGATTCATATTCTTCATTCCTTTTCCCTTGTTTAGTTTGCTTTCCCTATGCATTAGGGTAAAGTAGTTTCGCGTGTATTATACCATGTTTGGTGGGGGGTGACAATATGTAAAATTAAAAGTAGAGAGGTATTTCTTCTATATATAAGTATATGTTCTACTTGGATAGAATGAAAAGACAAAAACATTGATTAACTGTTCACGATAATACCATTAACGCATAATGCAGCGTTAATGGTCCCTCGTGCATCGCTAAATGCACGAGGGGAAAAAGAAAAAGGGTACATCCTTTGTGCTAGCACAGGATGTAACCTTTCTCTTTTTCCTATTGTTCGCTTAGCTCATGGCTAACGATAGAACTCATGCCCGCCGTATTGGAACAGCCACGTTAAGTGGCTATCAAACCACCTCATGCTGCTTCTGTCGGCTTTGCTTCTTGCTGAGAAATACAATGCACCTTGGGAGTTATCTTCTCCGGACAGTACCCGATCTACTGCCTTTTTGGTTGCTTTTGATATTTTTACATTCCAGTATCTTCCGTCTTTGATTGGGGAGAACTGGTATGTGCTTCCATCTTTCTGGAATACTACTCCTGATACGCTATCAGGAAACTTACCGCTGTTTACTCTGTTGAGAATTACATTGGCAACTAGCATTTTTCCTTTGATGTCTTCGCCGGTAGCTTCTGCCTCTACAATTCTTTGAAGTACTTCTTTTTCTTTTGAAGATAATTTTATCTTCTTTGCTTCTTCTGCAGCTTTCGCTTCTTTTTTCTTTTTGGCCTGTTCTGCTTTCTTTGCCTCTTCCTTGGCTTTCGCTTCTTGTTCTGCGATTAGCTCAAGTCTTCTCTGTTCTGCTAATTCTTTCTGTTCATTTAATGTAAGCGCCTGCAATCTGTGTTCTTCTATGATCTGATTTATCTGTTCTGCTTGGCCGATTGCCTTTTCTGTTCGTGATTCTGTTAATAATCTTGTCGTTTTGTTCTCTAAGGTGTTCAGTATTTCTTTCTCATCGGGTTGTATCTGTGCGTCCTGCGCTGTTTCTTCCGCTCCTACCATGGCGTCTGATACTGTTTCTGCCTTGGCATATGAGGATCCAACACTGCTGCCGGTTCCATAGAAGCTATCGGAGCTAAGTACTAACATGATCGCTATCAAACTGTATGCAGTTATCATAACACATGTCTTACAACATTCAGTACTTAGGTTTTTTACTGGGTTGTACTTATTTGCCCCAGTTTTTAATCCTTGAAGAAACGAGTGTATGTTTAGCATATATACTTCCTCTTTTCTTTTATTTTTGTAAATCACTTGGGTTGGTGCGATTTACATTAATTAGCATTATAACATTCACGAATTGACTGTCAATAAGTTAACCCCAACTTTGGAGGATACTCTATAATCGCCAATCCATTAATTACCAGCAATTCACATTATGCACAAATATAACCCATGTAACGCTTCTCTCTTTGTGCATATTAGCTGTATTAATTTTAACAAATTGTTAATTAATTATTAAATATTTTATGTAATAATTTTGAAATTATACCTCCTTTACTCCTTTTTTTCCATTCTACAATTGAAGAATCCCTTGATTTTGCGTTGTTTTGCTCCAATTTTTCATTAGATTTACCGCCAAACCTATCGTTTTTTATGTAATATTTATGTAACATTTTGTTGAAAATTGGGACAGCCATCTTAGCCTAGTTTTCACTCCTTATATTTTATGCTATACTGAGTAAAACATGTCCTAATTCTTGTACCGCGAAGATGTGACATCCTATAAAGCAGTATGTATTTCAAGTATGGTACATATCATATAGTAGGTACGCACTCTATGTAAAAGGAGATCTACAAAATGTTAGCAGGTGTATACACTATTATAAAAAAAGATGGCAGCATTTCTTATCGTTCTTCCATTACTTTTCGAAATAAACACATCAGTCTTGGAAGCTTTCCTGATGAAGCGACTGCTCACCATGCATATACAGAAGCACAAAGAATTCTAAGTGACAATTCCGTGACTCTTGAATCTTACCTAACCGAAACTTGTGCGCTTCCTTTTGAAAAATGGGTCGTACTTCTTAATTATAGAGATAATGGTATGTACATCAAAACACCGATTTATATGAAGCATCGCTATTTCATTTACTATCTTAATAGGAAACTTCCACTGAAATTCGATGTAGATGATCTGTTTTACTACTCCCATCACAAAATAATGCAACGGGGCGGACATTTATTTGTGTCTGATTATGGAATGCAGGTTACCATATTGTCTAGATACGGCATTAAGAATTTTGCTGTGCCTGGTAAGGACTATCGATTTGCCAATGGTGATAATACAGATTATCGCTATGGCAATATTGAAATCATTAACCGCTTCCATGGTGTAACTAAGACACTAAAGAAAGGATTCCCAGTTTTTACCACAAAAATACATATCAATGGAGATTTTTTAATAGGAAGATATCCTGATGATGTGACTGCTGCCATTGCATACAATAAAGCAGCCGACTTATTAAAGAAAAAAGGGATTACCAAAAATTATCCGGTGAATTATATTGTAGAAATAGATGAGATTGAATATGCTTCTATTTATAATAAAGTTCGCATATCCAAAAAGATACGAGATTATGAAATATAGATATATTTCTTACGAAATTGTTACATAGATATTATAATTTTAATAAAACTTTAATTATTTTCAAAAAACACTACCTTTTTCAAAAAAGTGTGTTATAATGTAATTATATTTTTCTTCTTCCATTTTCATAGTTCCACGAAAGGAAGCCACCAAGGTTCATCTGACAATCCCATCGATCATTCGGAATGTTCGATCTGTCACATAGATAACTGGGTGGCTCTTTTTATGTCCACACATAGAAAGATGCCTTCCTTTTCTGGTTCTATTCTAGCTTCTTCTTAGATTGTTTCTTCGAATGTTTCTTTAATGGATCCAATATTCTGGCAGCACTAAGGATCAAGATTGCAGATATGATTAGTTGTACCAACACACTAATTACAAACCAATTGTCCGCAACAAACTGATTGCAATTGCCATATTCCCTTAGAAAACTATCTAATACATTCCCACTTCCATATTGCTTTGTTAACATGGATCCCATGGTTACTGCAGGATTGATTAAAAAGATCATTAAGAAGTTCCCTAGATCTGCCGTTGGTATCTTAGCATCTCCAAAGTTTTGCTTCTGTATATTCCAAGTTGCTACCATAAAGACAGCACTAGTGATTGCTACCGTTCCAAGGATCAGTGCTATGACACTACCATAGGTTAATACCGTTGCTGGTACTGTCCTTTTAAATAAAGTTGAAAAGAATACTCCAATGCTTCCCACAAAGACAGCCGTAACAAAGGTCAAAAACATTAACTGCAATAAGTCACGAAAACGTATTCCCCCAACCGAAAATACAATGGCAAGAATAGGAAGACTGGAAAATACCAAAAGGAGAATCGTGCTTATGGACGATGCTAACTTACCAAGTATAATCTGGATTGGATTCAATTTACTGGTTAGCATAATCTCTAATGTCTGCCGCTCTCGCTCTCCCGAGATAGAACCTGCCGTAAATGCTGGTACAATGAAGATTACCAATGCAAATTCTAAGATAGCAATTGCAGAATAGATATTGACTATATTGGAATAGCTAATGGTATTGTAGCCTCGCATCTGAAAACTCATATAAAATGCAAACAGTCCAATAATCGCTAAGAGTGCATTGTATCCTAAGATAATCAAAGATAGCTTTACGGTACGTACTCTAATTCTCAATTCTTTTTTGTATACCGGATTCACCCTCATCTACAATCACTCCTTTCCGTCTCCTATAATCTGCATAAATACAGTTTCTAGATTGCCTTCTTCTCTGGAAAATGAAATAACTTTGATACGATTGGCGATTAATTGCTGTAACAGATCTGCCTCTTCCTCTTCATTTCCTGAAAATCCAATGGATATGTTTTGTTCTCTGATTGAAATATTTTCAACCTTTGGATTCCCTTTTAATAATTGAACCGCTTCTTCCTGTCCACTGGATAATTTCATCACCAATGGGTGGGTAGCGTTCATGGCAGTCATAATCTCTTCTACCGTACCTTTCACAACCATTTTCCCGGATTCAATAATCCCGATGGAGGTACACATTTCCGCTAGTTCTGGAAGTATATGTGAACTTATTAGAATAGTTTTTCCCATAGCACGCAGATCCTTTAGGATTGACTTCATCTCGACTCTGGCTCTTGGATCCAACCCGGATGCAGGCTCATCTAAGATAAGAAGTTCAGGGTTATGAACCAAGCTTCTTGCCAAACATAATCGCTGCTTCATCCCTCGTGATAGACCATCTACATAACTATCTGCTTTATCTGACAAATGAACCAGATCCATAAGTTCGTAGCAGAGTTTGGTTGCTTCTTTTCCCTCAAAACCATACAAAGAAGCATAAAACTCCATGTATTCAATGGCTTTTAGATTATCATATACCCCGAAGAAATCTGGCATATAGCCTATCTTCTCTTTTAATCTTTTTCCATCTTTCAGTGCATCCACTTGATCAACATAAACTTCTCCGGAATCTGCTTGTAATAATCCAGAGATTATCTTCATGGTTGTTGTTTTACCCGCTCCATTAGGGCCTACAAACCCAAATAATTCTCCCTTTTCTATCTCCAAACAAAGCCCATCCAAGGCAGTAGACTTTCCATATCGTTTATATAAGTTATGAATTTTAAGCATACTACTTAGCCTCCTTAATAGCAGAAATGGTAGGTAAAACAATGGCATATTTATTCTGGGCTGTTTTATCTATCACAAATAGCAATGACATAATATTATCCTCATTTATGTAATTGGCTAAATTATTACATTCTCCAGGGGTACCACCTGTAAATATTAAGTCATACTCTTTGGTATTATAATTATAAGCACTGATGGTTCCATAAAAACCACTCCAATAATCTTTTAGGAATTCTGTATTTAATTCTTTGGAATATAATAACGATACTATCTTATCATCTGGATTAAACTGATAGACCACTTTTAATTGATTGGTCATAATCATGTTATAGGTGCTGTCATATTCACCCGCTTCTATATTCATATAACCATTAATGTGGGACAAATAGGTCTTCCCGTCTTTTGTAGTATTTACATCCAATGGGATCACAATAAGTCGAACACCGGAATTCTTAAGTCCAAGTTCAGATATGACATCTTTGTTATCCTCTGAATAGTCAAACCCAATTAAATAACTGGAATTCTCTAAGTAATCAAAATGGTTACTTATATAATATTCCAATGCATAATATCTTCTAGATGCTTCGCTTTCTGTATTCCATAGATATGCATTGCCACCAGCAATATTAGTTAAAATATCACTATTCGAAATAGCATCTCTAGAAGTCAAGGTGACCTGTTCTTTCTTATCTAATGTAACTGTTTCTTGATTAGGAATCTCCCCCACATTAACCAATGTATTATTGGTAAACACAGCAGCATGGGACAAATCAACTCCTAACTGATTGGTAAAGGACCCATTTAGCTTAAAGTCACTATATTGTAGATCACTTTGATACGTTCCTTCTATATTAATAGAAGCATTGGATGTAAAGTATGCAGATTGAAATGCAGCATAGTTTCTTAGTGATACTTCTGTACTGGAATCATTATAATGAATTGCAGTTTTATACTGATCTAGTTTCAGTTTGTCTTCCTCTTGCGCATTATAATATCCACTGTTATTGGTCAAGATGTTAACCTGATATTTGTCATCTAACGATATTCCATAGTTGGTATTATACGGTGCAGTAAGACTAAAGAAGGTGTTATCTGTGGCAGTCATATCTTGGTTAACATTAATAATGCTAAGATAGCCAACGTATGGTTCACTCATTCTAGTCTTAGAACCAATACCAAAGATTAATAACGTAAATAGAATAGACAAAACATGAATAATAGTCCATGTGTAATTGCGTTTATCTTTTTTCTTTAAAATAAAATACAATAACGGACCAATTAATACAAGATAGATGACGATAATAGCTGTATAAACTCCAACTTTAGGTAGATTCTTGGTGTCCGCAACTCCAAGGCTATTGAAAATACCGTAGGAATTAACGTAACCTCTATATTCATATTGCATTCTCTCTATCATCGTCTTACTAAAGTTATCTGTTATATTACCAAGTAACTGTGTACCAATGGTATTCCACGCATTGGCTTCCAGCCCCATATCAAACCCAATGATCTGTACCTTACCTTTTCCTACATCAACTTGCCAAACCAGTGGGATATCCTTACTAGATGCTAATTCTTTTCCATCTTCTACTGTTGTAGTTATAACCTGTTTGGTTGTATCTGTACCAAATAGCTTCTCCACGGTTGTTGCATCGCCCACTTCTAGCTTAATCATATCTGGATTAATTCTACGAAGGGTTCTATCTGCATGCTCGCCTGTTCCAACCACCAAAGTTCCACCATTGGTAACAAAGCCTTTGATTGCTTGGTATTGTTCCTCACTTAGTAAACTGGTATCAAAATTGTTGATAACCAATGCATCCAACGTATCGTATGCTAATGGAGCCTCTGGTAAGTTCTCTTTTTCTAAAAAGAATACTTTCGTATTATTATTACTTAAGTAATTAACAGATTTTTCATCATCTGTGATTACTCCAATCATGATTCGTTCGATACCACCAATAATGTCCATCTTAGACTCTTGGGTTTGAATAGTCGTTCCGTTGGAATCCACTAGATTAAATTCTATTAAATGATAGCTTGTATTGACAGGAACAGTAAGGGTAACCTGCATTGTCTGACCCGCTGGCACCATTACTTCTTTTTCATACATGACATGATTATTATCATCAGTAGGCATTAAGGTTTGAAACTCGCCAACAAACTCCTTACCAAGATTCGTAATCGTTGCTTCTATATTCATGTATCTTCCATATTTCACACATTTATCATAGCCATAGGATACAGAAAGTGATAGATCATTCTTATTGGTGGCAGTCTCTATGGTTTTACTAGTGCAGCCACTCATAAGAAATACCAGTATTAATATAATCAACATAGGAAATGTCAATCTACTTTTTGATTTCATATCACTTTCCCACCTCACTTATCTGTTCTGGGTTATTTTCTACTTTCAGATTAAGAATTACTTCAAATACGGTTCCCTCTAAATCACTGGAGGCTTTAATGGTGCCATTGTGCATCAGTATGATACTTTTTGCTATGGCTAAACCTAATCCTGATCCTCCTGTGTCTCTTGATCTTGAATTCTCAACACGGAAGAATCGGTCAAATATATTCTCAAGATCTTTGTCAGGAATTACTTCTCCATAATTAATAATTGAGATCGTAACCGTATCTATATTCTTTATTACTTTGATCTTAACACTTTTGCCATCTCTTCCATATTTCACGGCATTTCCAATTAGATTAGCAAACGCTCTGGCTAATAGATCACCGTCAGCCATAACGGATATACTGTTGTCGTTGGTATAGAAATCATATTCTAGTTCATTTTCTTGAAAACTAGGATAGAACTCATCTACCATCTGTTCCATCAATTTAACGATATCAATCTCGGTAACAAATAACGCTACCTCTCCTGAACTATACTTGGTATAACTAAATAAGTCTTCGATCAGTTTCTCCAGACGTTTGGATTTATCATAGGCGATAGAGATATATTTATCACGAACCTGATCGGATAACTTCTTATCGTATCTTGCAAGATCCAGATATCCGATAATAGATGTGAGTGGAGTTCGAAGATCGTGAGCAACACTGGTGATAAGATCATTCTTCATGTGTTCATTCTTTCTCTCATTATCCATTAACATTCGAATATCATCTGTCATCTTATTGAGCCTACTGGCAATCAGAGCAAATTCGTCATCATTTTTTATCTCGATTCTTGTGGTAAAATCACCATTGGATACAGCATTGATTCCTACCAGAATCTCACCCAAATAGTTGGAAAACTTTCTGGTAAGCAAAAGAAAATAAAATATAAACAACATAATACCAACAATCACTGCTAGACCCACAGCTAAGCAAATATAACTTTTATCTAAAAGTCTTGCTTGAAGTTGTGCGTTGGGATCCATCAAACTATTATTGGCAGCATAATTCTTCGCTAACATACTATCGCGTAATTCATTCTGCAACGGAGCGGCAGCTGACTTTTGTTCACCGGTCACATTGCCCGCAAAAAGCCCAAGGGTATACAACCCCAGAAAAATAGCTGATTCTGTTATTAAGGTATAGATTAAACTTAAAAGACTGTATACAATAATCTCAAAACGAAAACTAGAAAATACATTATTTTTCAATTTTATATCCAACTCCCCATACAGTCTTAATTATCTGAGCGTTTCTGGAATCGACTTCTATCTTCTCCCGTAATCTTCTTATATGAACCATTACGGTATTGTTGGCTTCGTACATCTTCTCATTCCATACACGTTCAAATATCTCATCAGTACTAAAAACTCTTCCCGCATTAGTTGCTAATAGATATAAGATATCAAATTCAATGGGGGTGAGCTTCACTTCTTTTTCATATGCAATTACTTTATGATTCTCTTTGTTAATGGAGAGATGTTCTAAATGAATCTCTTTGTCTTGAGGCAATTCTCTGGAATTGGGATTAAACGTTGTATATCTTCTTAGTTGTGACTTCACCCTTGCCGTTAATTCAAGTGGATTAAATGGTTTAATGACATAATCGTCTGCTCCAGTACTGAGTCCTACTATTTTGTCAAGATCACTGGATTTGGCACTTAACATAATGATAGGAATGGTGCTGTTCTCGCGGATCTTTTTACACATATTGAGGCCATCGATACCTGGCATCATAATATCTAGAATGACTAACTTAATGTCTTTTTCTTCTAGTATGGCCAAACCTTCTTTCGCACTATTGGCTTTGTAAACCTTATGTCCATCACTTACTAGATGAATCTCCACCAAATCGGCAATCTCTTTGTCGTCATCCACGACTAAAATACTCATTTGTTCCACAAATATCCTCCTTACCCTCTTTCGCATAACTACTTACGAATTAATCTTAGCACATATTTTTATTTTTAACCTTACAAAAACCTTACTTTATTCTTGTAATTTTTTAATTGTATTCTATTGTTTCTTGCATTGTTCACATTTTGTTCATTTTTTAGACAGAAACAGTTCACATGTACTGACTATAATAAATTTGTTAATGATTGTATAATCATTACAATTACGAATCTATCCGTGCCCCAAAGCTGAATAGGTTTAAATTTTTTCAAGAAGGACCAAGTGGTTTCCCCCCACTTGGTCCCTCCTCCTTTATAAGCAAGCTCCTAGTACATATAAGATAAAGCATATGGTCATAATAATTCCATTAATCATAATACCAACAACAGGGAAAGAGTAATGTATCTCTTTTTGCTTAATAGAAAGTATCGCTAAAACGAATCCAATAATACTGAATACAAACACCACTAATCCAAGGCTACCAAGCAATAAGCCTCCATTTCCTTTACTTCTACTAGAAATAATGCATAACGCCAATAATCCCAGAACAGTAACAACACCGATCCCAGTAGAAATAACACCCTTAGCAGGATGTATCTTGTCTGAAAATTTATAATTACCCTTTCTAGCCATACAACTCTCCCAGTTTCCTAATACAATTTTATTTCTTCTTACTATAAACTAATTTCCTACAAATAGCAAAAAACAGATACCCGATTACCCCACCTAACGTGTTTAAAAAGATATCATCCACATCAAAGATTCCAACCTTTAATAAAAACTGAAGAATTTCAATGGTCAAGGTCAACTCTAAGCTAAGCAGTAACACATTGAGAAAGCGTCTATTTTTCGCACTTATAATAGGAAGAATAAATCCAAATGGGGCAAATGCAAATACATTTCCAAACATATTTACAATAAAGCCTTCCACTCCAATTACTTGTCTATATTGAATAAATCGTTTAATTTCTTTAAATAAATGCAGATTATAACTATACTCATAGTCATACGTCCTGCCATAATGTTCACTAAAAAACAAAAAATATACTAAAGCTGCTATATATATTACAAATAGAAACCATGCGCTTCTATTTATCCATACCCTATGTGTTTTTTTCAAAATCTTTTCCCTCGCGAATGAATGATTGAATTAGGTCTATTATAAACTATTCCGTAGAATTCGTAAAGTATGATTCTATTTTTCAAATATGAATGATGCAATGAGGAAGGTTTACGCAATGAGAAGATTTGCGGTACTATAATACATTTGGCTGCTTTTCCCTCGCGCGTTCAGAACGCTCCGCTTCACAAGATGCGCTCGGCCAGTCGACGCCAAACATATTATAGTACCGCAAATCTTCAATTTAGGTTTTCCTTGGTTGTGTTGCAACATACAGATTTAGAAAAATATTTAGGTTATTAAGTTGCTACATATCTAAATTTATTAACATAATAAGAGGGTTAAAACGCCCTTTGAACAACGTTGAATAGTCAATTTGCACTCACAACCAACACTGAAGTGATACACAATATAATTTGATAAGCAACTGTTATGAGGTCGTTGGTACTTAGGCTCTGTACTGTAGAGCCTTACGTACCACTACGAACCTCATCCAAGCGAGAGCGCGTTGCGAATCGGATTATATTGTGTATCACTTCCTGAAACATGTATCCTGTGCAAATTGACTCCACACACAACATTAAATCTAACGGCGAAGTTCGATACCTAGTTTTTCAAGACCGTTTAAGATTTTATTCATTACGTCGCTTACATCTTTATCCTCTAAAGTACGATCTTTGGCACGGAAGGTGATGGAGTAGGCAACGGATTTGTGGCCTTCTTTGATCTGAGAACCTTCGTAGATATCAAAGAGGTTGTAGGATTCTAGAAGGTTACCTCCATTTTTGCGAATGATGGCTTCTATTTCTCCTACTAGGATTTCTTTTTTCATAACCATACTGATGTCTCGGCTTACTGCTGGGTATTTGGCAATACCTTGGTATTTGGTGTCAAAACTTGCACGGCTAACGATCTCTGGCATATCAAGCACTGCGATGTATGCTTTCTCTCCGATGTCATAGTTGTCTAATACTTCTGGATGCACTTCACCTAAGTAACCAATTACTACATCATTGTAAAGGATGTTGGCTTGACGTCCTGGGTGTAGGAATGGTTTTCCTGCATTTGGATCGTAGGTAGGGATTTGCTTCATTCCTATCTTTTCAAGGTATTCTTCTACTACACCTTTTAGGTCGAAGAAGTCTCCAGCACCGTACATTCCTAATGTCAACTGCATTCTTTCATCTGGAAGCTGTTCCATTTTGGCAGATTGTTCTGCTGCCTCTCCTGCTTTGGATTCAAAGAAGGATGGAATATAAATGTTTCCTATTTCATAGAGACGAACATCTTTGTTTCTTCTATTATAATTGGTTGATAATGAGGTTAACATTCCGTTTAAGGAAATCGTTCTCATAATACTAAAGTCCTCTCCTAATGGATTGGAGATTACAATTGTATTACGTAATGCATGATCCTGTGGAATCAATAGCTTATCAAATACTTTTGGACTTTCAAATGAATAAGTCATTCCCTCGTTGAATCCAAATTGTTCTGCCATATCTCTTGCTATATTTTCAATACGAAGTTTGAAGGATAATTTACCAGTGGTAGCTTCTCCCTTAGGAAGAGTAGATGGAATCTTATCGTATCCGTAAAATCTTGCAACTTCTTCTGCAATATCTGCTTCACATTCTAAATCTTGTCTCCAGGTTGGGATGATTAATTCTTTTGTAGCTTCATCATAACCTAAATCAATTTTATGGAAATATACCAGCATATCCGCTTCATTTAACTGGGTTCCTAACAACTTATTGATTCGGTCTGGGTTAAATGAAATGCGTTTTGGTTGTTTCACATTTTTATATACATCCACACATCCACCAACTACTTCACCAGCGCCTAATTCGCTTATTAACTGACAAGCACGATTGATTGCTTCCATGGCGTTGTTTGGATCTAAGCCTTTTTCAAATTTGGCTGCTGCATCGGTACGGAAACCTAATTTCTTACCTGAAAGACGGATATTCGTTCCATCGAAACAAGCCGCTTCGAATAACATCGTCTTAACATCATCTGTAATCTTAGAATTTTCACCACCCATAATTCCTGCAATACCAACTGGCTTATCTGCATCACAGATCATTAAGATAGAAGAATCCAGGGTTCTCTCCTGTCCATCTAAGGTTGTAAATTTCTCGCCCTCATGGGCACGTCTAACGATAATTTTCTTACCAGCAATCTGATCTAGATCAAATGCATGCATTGGCTGGCCGAATTCTTCCATTACATAATTGGTGATATCCACAATATTATTAATTGGACGGATTCCACTGGCTGCAAGGCGTCTCTGCATCCACATTGGAGATGGCTGGATTTTGATGTTCTTCACCACTCTTGCTACATAACGAGAACAGAGCTCATCTTGTACATCTACTGAAATATAATCGCTTGCTTTTTCGCTGTTTTCTTTTACTTCTACTACTGGTGGGCAGAATTTCTTACCAAAGGTAGCTGCTGCTTCTCTAGCCAAGCCAATCACACTAAAGCAATCTACACGATTGGAGGTAATCTCATATTCTACCACAATATCATCAAGACCTAACGCTTTAATAGCACTGGATCCGATCTCAATTCCGTCATATGCTTTGTTATCACTGAAAATGTAGATTCCATTTTCCGGTGCATCTGGATACATTTCTTTGGTGGAACCAACTTCTTCAATGGAGCACATCATACCGCAGGATTCCACGCCACGAAGTTTACCCTTCTTAATCTTGATACCACCAGGAGTCTTGTTCCCATCATGACCTCCGGCTACTCTACCACCATCTAATACAACAGGAACGATGTCGCCTTCTTTTACATTAGGGGCTCCTGTTACAATCTGTACTGCATCTGTTTCGGATGCTCCAACCTGAACCTGACAAACAATTAATTTATCAGCATCTGGGTGTCTTTCTATTTTTAAAATCTTACCTACTACGATTTTATCTAAATCGGCGTCTAATTTTTCATATCCTTCTACTTTTGAACCGCTTAATGTCATCGCATCTGTGTATTCCTGCGCTGTCACATCTAAGTCAGGAACATATGCTTTAATCCATGATAATGGTGTATTCATTTTATTTTCCCTCCTAGTCTAGAATTGTTTTAAGAATCTAGTGTCATTTTCATATAAAAGTCTCATGTCATCGATTTCGTATTTTAATAAAGCGATACGTTCAAGACCCATACCAAATGCGAAACCAGAGTATTCTTTTGGATCAATTCCGCTCATTTCCAATACTTTTGGATGAACCATTCCACAACCTAAGATTTCAATCCAACCAGAACCTTTACAGAAACGGCATCCGGAACCGCCGCATTTAAAGCAGGTTACGTCTACTTCTGCACTTGGCTCAGTGAATGGGAAATGATGAGGTCTGAATTTTACTTTGGTCTCTTCCCCAAATAATTCTTTTGCAAATTCTGCTAAGGTGCCTTTTAAATCAGCAAAGGTAATATTCTTATCAATTACCAATCCTTCGATCTGATGGAAGGATGGTGAGTGAGTTGCGTCTACTTCATCGGAACGGAATACTCTACCTGGTGCGATCATACGGATTGGAAGTTTTCCTTTTTCCATCTCATGCACCTGTACCGGTGAAGTCTGTGTACGAAGAAGAATATTGCTGTTAACATAGAACGTATCTTGCTCGTCTTTGGCCGGATGGTTGGCTGGAATATTGAGGGCTTCGAAGTTGTAGTAGTCAAACTCAACTTCTGGTCCTTCGATTACTTCATAGCCCATTCCTACAAAGATTCTCTCCACTTCTTCTAATGCAATGGTATTCGGATGACGATGTCCTACCATTGGTTTTTTTGCTGGAAGAGTTACGTCAATGGTTTCTTGTTTGATTTTTTCTTCTCTTGCTTTTTTCGCTAATGCAGACATTTTCTCTTCTAATTTGGCTTCAATGGAAGTTCTTGCATCATTTACAAGTTGACCAACCTTTGGTCTATCCTCTGGTGCCACATCCTTCATGGATTTTAGTACTTCAGTTAATTCACCTTTTTTTCCAAGAAATGCAACACGGATCTCATTTAATTTGTCAAGCTGCTCAGAAACGTTAATCTGAGCTAATGCTTCATCCATAATTTTCTGCAATTTTTCTTTCATTTTTATGACCTCCTAGTCTCTATTCATTGTGTGTTTGCTTGATTGACGCAAACATTTCTTTTTATGGGTTTTATTTTGGACATAAGAAAGCCCCTTACCCAATCCTGGATAAGGGGCGAAGATTCATTCCGCGGTACCACCCTAATTCTTATATGGATTATGTTTTAGTATTAAACTATCATAATCAAAATAAGCACTCTTTATGCGTAACGTGCATTCACGGCATCTCTTACTGAAAAAGAAATCTTTTTGTTAGGAGACGCGGCTCCAGTGGGAAATTAGCTATTATCAAAACCTAAGGAAGCTTACAGCCGGTGGCTTCCTCTCTCTGAGAAGTTATGTTCTTGGTTAAGAGCACTCTTAATCAAGAACTGAACACTCTGAATGTGTAATAATTCATAGAATTCAGGTTGTTCCCTAATAATAGTTTGAACACTTTCATTGCCTGTAATATATACTTAACGTTTATTTTAACATAATTATGATTTGTGTCAAGGGGATTTTTAATACATTTGTATTTATGTTAGTATACGTTGTTGATTTGAGAACGGTTACAGGTAAGATTTTGGGCTGCCCGTGCTGTGTGCGAAAGCGGGTGCAGGATTACTAGCAGTTCTAAGGCATTTCGCGCACTTGAAACAATCAGAGCGCGCAAAAACTCCTCAGGGAATATAGAAAAACCTACGCAGTAGCTTTTTTCTATATTCCCTTCGTCAGACATTTGCGCTCGTGCGAATTATCGCACGTCTGATTTGATCGTTTGCTCAATGCCTAAGAACTGCACGTAACCTGCAGACGCTTTCGCACACAGCACGAGCAACCAAAAATCTTACCTGCAACCTGGTTCCTCAATGTTTCACAGCTATAATCTGTTTATGAAAGTAATCTATCACTTGAATTAATTTCAATTCAAGTTTTTATTAAAATTCCATCTTTCTACTTCTATATTTATCCACAAATAATCTGAAAATTATTAGCAATTATCACATCTTGAGTATAAAAAAGCAGTATGTTATTATTTTTCTAAGAGTAATCATGTACAGGGTGATAGCCTCCTGAATTTTGCCGGACAACCGGACAATTGCGAAAGGAGGTGAGCTATTGGATACATATCAAGTTTTTACTTTACTGTTTCTATTTGGTAGTTTCCTCATCGCTTTGCTTTCCTATATTGATAGGAATAACAAGCATAAAAAATAGCCTACCCTGTCGGACCAGGATAGGCTGCTCTCACTGAGAGCTAATTAAAACACCATTCAGGAGCTCCACCAAGTGGGTGATTGCTCTTTTTCTACCTTTAATATATCATATACTGAATAAGTTTTCAATATAGAAAATTTCCATTTATCATATATCACTTCTCATTTTCATTTTATAATTTCCTCGTATATGGTAAAATATATAAATAACAATATTTTATTTCGAAACATAAGTTGATAATAACTAGCAAGCGAATAAGTAACCGCTATCTATATACTCATATCCTTTTTTCTAAACAGCATAATAACGATAACTTATAATACATTCAACAATAAAGTAGAAGCATGAATATGGTTGCATATGGATTCAGCTTGGTCAGACCGGCTGACGACGGCGTATTTGGTCGACTCGAGACTCAAGTGAACATGGCGCCTGCTTATGCGACATGTTCACTACGCTTTGAGGCTCGAAAGCGACCATGCCTAGGAAGGTAAGGCGACCAAATGAATCCATATGCAACCATATTCATGAACACAACCTATATTATTACCACACATATCACCTACGTACGAAAGGTATTCCATATATGTCCAATATCAAAAAACTAATTCTCTTCAAAGGCGACATCGAAACCCTAGGATATTTTTCCGAACAGCTCGCCAAAGCATTTACTGAATTGGGTTACGAGGTATTTGTCTTTGACTTCACCAATGAATACAAAAGCTTTCTTGACCTAACTTGGTTTGCGGATGCGAACACCACTGCAATGGTTACCTTTAATTTCACTGGAATCAATGGGGATGAGGTGTTTGATACACAATCCGGAATTACCTTTTGGGAAGAACGTAATATTTTATGTGTAAATATTATTGTTGATCATCCATTTTATTATCATGAACACTTAAAAAATATACCACCAAGATACAAACAATTTTGCATTGATGAATACCATCTTGCTTATATGAAACGATTTTTCCCTGATATTGATGTTGTATCTTTTCTTCCTCTTGGAGGAACTAAAGTATGCGATACGTTTATCCCATATGAGGAACGTGCTATGGATATCGTTATGACAGGTAATTATACTCCTCCCCATGAATTTGACCAATATATTAATCGCATTGATGAAGAATATGCGGCTTTTTATCGTGGTATCATCGACGAATTAATTGAGCATCCTTCTACAACCATGGAAGAAGCGATGGAAAAACACGCTAAGACAGAAATGGGGCAACTTTCAGATGAAGATTTGAAAGCTTGTATGAGTAATATGATTTTTATAGATCTATATGTGAGATTCTATTATCGAGGTTTGGTAGTAAAAACCTTAGTGGATCATGGATTTAAAGTTCATGTTTTCGGAAAGGGTTGGGATAAACTAGACTGTGTTCATAAAGAGAATTTAATTGAAGGCGGCAGTGTTGATTCCCACGAATGCCTCGTGCAAATAAGAAATGCACGTATTTCTTTAAATGTAATGCCATGGTTTAAAGCCGGTGCCCACGATCGCATCTTTAACTCCATACTGAATAAGGCAGTCTGTGTTACAGACGATAGTACCTACCTCTTGGAGCAGTTTACCAATCATAACGATCTTGTTTTCTATTCCTTGGAGCATGTGGACCAATTGCCGATACTGATAGAAGATTTATTGCAACATCCAAGCAAGGCCAAAGTATTGATAGAAAATGGTTATAAAAAGGCCATGGATTATCACACTTGGAGTCACCGAGCTAAAACAATTTCGGATATGATACTATAGTATCGCTTTTTGGCATATACTATATATGAGACATATCAATCACATAGACTGGAGGTCAAAGTTATGTTGATTATTAATTTTCTCAAACACATACGTATTTTCCTTGCAAGATTGCGGGATGATTATGTAGCAGCTTTTTCAGCACAGGCTGCTTTTTTTATCATACTATCTATTTTTCCGTTTCTTATGTTCTTATTAACCATATTGCAATATATGCCGTTCACGGAGAGTGACTTACAAAAAGTAGCGATAGAAGTATTTCCCCCGGCCTTTAGCTCGTATATTCTATCAATCATAAATGAAATCTATCGACAAGCTTCTGGTACAATTATCTCTATTACGGTAATCACTGCACTTTGGTCTGCCTCAAGAAGTTTCCTAGCCATTATTCGAGGACTGAATTCAGTTTATCAGATTGAAGAAACCAGAAATTATCTAAAACTTCGTATTACCTCGACCTTTTACACGCTAATGTTTGCCTTGATATTAATTGTTTCCTTAGGTTTTCTTGTGTTTGGTAATAGTTTATATGTTTGGATTCAGCACCGAGTTCCAGCGCTTGGAGAAGTTGCCTTATTAATCATAAGTATTCGGACAATTGTTGGTTTATGCATATTAATTCTTTTCTTTTTATTACTTTATATTGTGATTCCAGACAGGAAATCCAGCCTCATGGAAGAACTTCCTGGAGCGGTTCTTACCAGTCTTGGCTGGATGGTATTTTCCTATCTGTATTCTTTTTATATTGAAAACATGGGGAATTATTCAAAAATGTATGGTAGCTTAACTGCTATCGTTCTTTTGATGCTCTGGTTATACGCCTGTATGTATATGATGTTTATTGGTGGAGAGATTAATGTATATCTTCAATCCAAACGTGGTCGAACCAAGAAGAGTTAATACAAATAGCCCAATTGAACACCACTGTAATAATATTTTAGAATATATTCGTATTCCCTTCCATTATCAGCCATGGCTTTTACCCCATTCTGTGACATTCCAACTCCATGCCCGTAACCACCACCAGTAAAGGAGAATCCTTTCAATACATTATCTTTTTTTACTGGATCAATATATACAAATGCACTTGGTAACATTGCAAGTTTTTCCACAGTGCTTTTATCTTGACGTTCTACTTTATCATAAAGAGGCGCAAGCAATACTCGAATATTATATTCTGTGATTACCTTGATTGTCTCTAGGGAACCCTTTATCACCACTTGGGTTGCAATCCCGCCAGTTTTTCTCTGGGTGATCTTAATATCTTTCACCTCGCCTATGGTATTAATGGGAACTGACTCATAACTACCATTGGGTTGTAACGTTTGTATTAGATTCGGATTGGCTTCATATCTTGTTTTTAAGTTACCGTCAATCACTCGTTTTATATCATTGCAAGTAATCTTAACATTCCAGCGATACCAGGCAAAATCATCATCATACGTATTATAAGTTTTTTCTTTAATAAAATCACGAAATGCAGATTCCTTAGTTAAATCCAGTTCTTTCTGATTCTTTTTGGTAGTCTGTAATCTCCCTGATAAATAAGAGACCGGTTTGGAGCTTAGCCATACTTCATCGGCGCTTGAGGTATATCCACAAGAAGTGGAAAAATAATAGGCAGAGATTACATCTCCATCATATTCAATCACTTTACCATAAGTATCCTTCACGGCCAATATGGAAGCTTCATTTTCAGGAATATTATTGTACACCTGGTACGATACACTATCATCAACATGGGCTCCGTATTTACTGCAGTTACCAGCTAATAGCTGTTTATACGCATAACTTCTGGCACATACCGCCTGTACCTTTAATGCTTCAATATGATAAGAAGTTGGCATCTCACTTGGAATTACTGCATATAGGTATTCTTCTAGTGGAAGTTCATTGATTAAAGTTAACCCATTCTCATAATTGGTCACTTCCATGGTTCCACGGTAAGATGGATTCTCTCCACTTCTGGTAATGGATAGTATCGTTACCTTTCCATCTTCTTTATCTGGCACAATACGAACTCTGCCTTCTTTGATCCACTTACTATCTACTTTTAGTGTAATTACTTTTCCCTTTTTGAATTTCTTTTGTTCTTTCCCAACATAGGCGGTAAAATTACAGTTTACCGTTAATTTTACTGTATTATGAATCATATCTTGAAATCCTGTCGTCTTAATCAACACTCGAATATTTTTGGCATGAATGGATTCCTTAATTAAAGCAGCACATATTTTACCATCTGCTACTACAAAGTCTGTTGTACTATAACCCACTAAAATAGCATTGGTATGTTCCATGGCTAGTTCATTGTAGGTACGATATATCTTATAATGTTCTTCTAACTGTAATTTCCCATAACCTTCCACTTCGATATACTGTTCATTGGCAACTAATACTTTGCCACTTATAATCTCAGGCTTTTTGTTCACTTTTGTGACGGAACCCTTGTCAACTATAAGATCACCTACTACGTCATTTAAGGAATCCGCCAATGGACTAGCAGCATCAAATGTCCTGGTACACCCATTCACAAAGGCCTTCACTTTCTGTCCTTTTCCCTCAATAATCCATGCATTCTCTATGGTAGTAAGCGATGCTTCCATCTCTTTCTGAATGGCTATAATTTCAGGTTGGGTGTTGGTCTTATCAGTCTTTACGTACACAAGATAGCTTTTATCTAAGGATTGATCAAAGGATATTCCGCTACATCCTACCACGCCTTCACTGGTTACAATCTGGGTACTGGACTTTTTATCTGAATCTAATGTTCCAACTATGTAAACTTGCTTTGTCTGAATATCTTGAATGGATAACTCACGGAGTAGCAATTCATATATTTCCATCCACTGAGACTGAGTTATATAGTCTGTTGGAATCATTTCTTCCATAGAAAAAGATAACTGACCAATTACCGCCTGGTATCCCATTGAGGTTAATAAGTTGGTACACTCTTTATTGCTTAACTCAGAAAGAGGATGAAACGTTCCCTCTTTGATTCCCTCTATATCATGGTAACCTAGTGTTACAATACTATTAATATACTTATCATACCATTTACTCTCATCTGTATCTTGGTATGTAATGATTCGCTCTAAGGACTCTACCTCAGTTTCGGAATAGGATAACAAGGCGATCATTTTTGCTGCCTGCGCTTTCGTTATATGATCTTCCTTTGAGACGGTTGGTTGGGTTCTATGATTCGCTTCTTGTTCAGAAATTCTATTATAAATACCTCTTACAAATAAAAAGGTTATAATTAATACCGATATGCCTATCAATAGTATTTTTTTCTTCATTGTTATTCTCCCATTTGCGCATTTACGTTTTTTATCTTACCACGAAAAAAGATTACTCGCAATGGTAAGACTTTTCTTTACAGTATATTATGCTTTTGGAGAGAATATGTTGTCCAATTTATGAATAAGAAAAACGTCAGATTACTTATGTTATATTAATCTCTATTTATCTTAATACTTCATCTCCTTTTTTTTGAGCTTCTTTTATTCCTTCCTCAATGCCCACTTCATCAGTCATTATTTTCTCAAACATATCATTGGATATATGGTATAACCTTGACAGTTTATTTGTATTTGTTGCAACTGCATAATCATCTTTAGGCTCAATCAGGACTCTGACTGCACTTTCACGGTCAATGCTATTGCCTCCATTTTTTAAAAGTATTTCTGTAATCTCTTTTACATCAAAACCTTTATATGCAGGTATTCTTCCACCTTCAACCAATGGCAGAATACCTTCTGTTGTATACCACTTCACAAATTCCCATGATTCCTCTTTATATTTGGAATAGGGACTCACGCTAAGATAATCCCCCAAGCGAACCTGGCTGTAATTTTGACTGTTTTTATCCTCCACTGGATAGGGTGCAAATGCGGTAGTAAAATCATGTGGAAAGTTAGCCTCATCCTTAACACTACGAATAATCCATGGTCCAATTGTCATAGCACATCGTCCTGATAAAAACATGGATTCTTGAGTAAGTTTCTGAATTACACTATCTTCATGCGAAGGTGCAGATTCGTCTATCTTCATCATTCTATATACCATGCCGACCAGATTTTTCATCTCTTTGGAATTAAAATTACTTAGCCCGGTATCCTTGTTATAAAGAGGATTACCGCCCATGCTACACGGTGCAAAGAAATCGATAAAATAACCAAAATTCTGCTGGCTACAAAAAAACATGCCATATACTTTATCCTTACCTTCTCCATGGGTAAGTTTTTTTGCTATCTCCATAAATTCATCGTAATCCCATTCCGTTGGCACATCAATACCCGCTGCATCAAACATATCTTTATTAATAACAATGCCATACTGGTCTAATTTGGTTGGTATGGAATAGGGCTTTTTATTGATATAACAAGAAGAAACATCCACATTATAATAAGATTTCAAATCAATCTGATCTTTCTTAAGATAATTGCTGAAATCGATTGCCATATTTCCTTCCGCTCGCTTTTGTAATATTGCGATATCATATGTAAAATATACATCCACATTACTTCCGGACAGAATGGTTGTCTCCAGCCCCTGATTGCCACCTTCTGTATTGTCATAATAATAATATTCCGCACGAATTCCTTTACCTTTATATGCTTTGTTAAAATTAGCAATCATTTTGGCTGGACCTGCCGACTCTGGAACAGAACCCCACACATGGATTTCCTTTATTTTGTCCGGCTGTGTTTCATCGCCATAAGGGTATCCTAAAAATAGTCCCAGTAACAGAAAAATAGTCATGATAACAATGGTAATTGCTACTCCTGCAACTTGTTTCCCCTTTATCATAATTTACTCCCATCTCCCCTAGTTGTTGCTCTGATATCATTTGGACTCAGACTGGTTATTTTTTTAAATAATATACTAAAATAATTAGGATTTTCAATTCCAACCATTTTTGCAATTTCATAGACACGATAATCTGTGGTTATCAGTAATTCTTTTGCACAATTTATTCTGGTCATATTTACATAATCTACAAAATTATAACCTGTCTCCTTCTTAAAAACATGGGAGAAATAACTTCCATTCAGTCCCAACATATCTGCCATGGAGGAAACGGTAAGATCTTTATCCAGATTGTTCCTTACATATAGTTTGACTTTTTTAATATCCTCTCTTGGTGCTCTTCCCTGACCTTCATTCATTAACTGTATAAAACTATCCGCTATTGCTAAAAAACTTTCCTTAATTCTAGTTGCACTGTCCCCTTGCATGACCACGGTATACAAATTATGTCCATATTCGTCCAATAATCCACCTAAATCTATTTTATATCGTGCAGCATTTTTACTTAAGCCGTGATACAGCTCCAAATAATATTTCCTGACTTCTTCTTCGGGTACACTTCCAAGGGTTGCAATCTGCTCAAAGAATTTCTCGATATAAAGGCAGAGTTTCTTCCCATCTTTGGATATTACTTTTTCCAAATCGTATGCCAATCCTTCATATGGTATCTTTAATCTTCTTTTATGCATATCCTGACTTACCCCAAAGAACCTGTTACCACCAACAACAATTCGATTGCTTATGGCTTGTTTTACTTCATTTACCGCAATGGATACTGCTTCTGGTCCAGAAAATGCATTACTTACACTTCCTGAAATATTAAGTCCCAAGTAACGTTTTATATAGGTACTTACTTGTATGAAAATATCCTCTATATTGGCAGCCAGTTCTTTATATTCTCCAGCACCGTCAAATGTCATAACGATATCATCATCAAGCATATAACTGTCGCATTCGTATTTCTTGGTTATTTCATTGATGATATTTAGGATGGAGAATTTCAAAAGGTTTCCATCATTTAAATCGTCGTGTCCAGTAATTCTTAATTCGTAATCGTCTATGGAGATCATTAATATGACAAACGGCGTTTTAAAATTGATTATCAGTCCAAGCTGTTTCATCTTTTCATCCATATGAGTCATATCAAGATAGCTTTTTCCTATGATTCCCTTCAGCAAGTTCTGACGGATTTCAGGTATATTCTTCCACCCATTGATTTCCTCTTTGTTTTCTTCTATGTTGTCAACCGTCTCTGCTTTCAATTCCTCCAGAATGTCCAAAAGTCCTTGAGCACTGACTTTCAGCTTAAACAGATAGTCCTTGGCTCCTAATTTAATCGCCTTTTTTACATTATCCATATCATTGTAACTACTTAGAACTAGAAACTGTATTTGAGGATAAAGCTGTCTGCATTTTTGAATCAACTCAAATCCGTCTATAGGGCTCATCATTAGATCTGTCATTACAATATCTGGTCTGAATTTTTCAATCAATTCCAGCGCCTCGCACCCATTTGCAGCCTCTGCAACTACCTGATACCCATATTTCTCCCATTCCAATATGGACTTTATACCGACGCGGACCAATACCTCGTCATCCACTATCATTACCTTCTTCATAAGCATTCCTTCTCCTAATTGTTATTGTGAATAATGTATGGTAATGCATATTGTACGATTGTCATATCATTTTTTCTCATTAGGTGAATTCCGTATGCACTGCCATATGTTATCTTGATTATCTCATCAACATTTGTCATGCCTATCCCGGTCACTTGCATAGAATCACGGTGCCCTGCATTTTTACTGTTCTCAAAATTCTCAATAACCTGGTCGGATACCAGTACTCCGTTATTTCCTATCTCAAGAATCAGTTGGTCACCCCTGACATAACCTTCTATCGTAATAATGGCTTTCCCCCCCATATCCTTGAAACCATGAATAAAACAATTCTCAACAATCGGCTGTAATGAAAATTTAATCATCTCACATTGATACAAAAGTTCTGGGATCTTGACTTTATATTGGCACCCCTCGCCATATCGCATATTCTGTATATAAATATAGGAATCTATACTATCTAGTTCCTGCTTCAGTGTAACAATATCGCTTCCTTTATTCATGCTGTATTGCAGCATATCAGTTAAGGCATCGATCCCCTCCGTTATGTTATCCTGCTTACGGATAATTGCCATCCAACGAAGATTGTTTAATGTATTAAAGATAAAATGTGGATTGATTTGTGCCCTTAAAGATTCAAATCGATACTTTTCTTTGATTTTATATTCATGGTCAAGACTATCAAATAATTCGTTTATATTACTAGTCATATCCGAAAAGGCTTGATACAATTCCCCAATTTCGTCCTTTGACTTGTACTCATACTGAAACTCATCTTTCACTCGGTAAGTACTGAGTTTTCCAGAAATCACTTTAATTGGCTGAACAGCTTTATTCGATATAAAATAAACGATAAGAAACAGAAACAACGAAAAAGCAATAAACAATAGTGTTGTTTTCAATAAATATTCTTGCGTTTTTTCTGCTACATTTTGATAATCAATCAATGCTACTGTTTTAAAATCATTATCTGCGAAATAGGATGAATTGGACAAGGAATAGTAAGTAACAATATATTTGTTGTTATTGGCAATATCAATAAAGCTACCGGTATCTCCTGTCATTTTGGGATAAATTGCATCAATGTCACTCTTCAGTCTCTCAGGAAGAGGATAACCTAATGCTTCTTTTTCCTTGGTGGAGCAAATATAAATATAATCCCTGTCGCTATATTTATATTCCTCCAGTATTTTATTTAATTTCTTCACACTTAAACTAAGAATCAATGTTCCCTCTTGGGATGCTCCGCAAGAGCGGGCAAGTGAAATATATCGGTTACCTTCGTCTCCCAAAAATGGTGATTGTCCAAATAAATCCCAGGCAAAATAACCTTTCTGGATGTTACCCTTTTTGATCCAATCCTGATCTAGCAGAAAGGTATAATCATTATAGTTCACGTTCCAATTGGTGTAAATGCGCTTCCGACCATCAAAATAGGTTATTTCCATGTCTTCCACATCAAATAGATTATTATTAATCATCTGGGAAACAAAGCGATCAAAATATCTGCTCTTCTCGTAATAACTCAACTTATCATCAGCCATGTACGTCTTAAATGTTTCATTGGAAGAGAATATATTGGATACATTAATTAGTGTTTCCTGTTTACTATAGATCTTATCTTCACTGTTAGCAATCGTCTGACTTACCTTATTACTGATTTCTTTATCCAGATAAGACGAGAAACTGGAATTCAGATACATAAACATCAAGTAAATTGGTGTCATAATAGAAACAGCAGTTATTAGAAATACTTTACTGGAAATGGATAAATTCATCTTTACCTTTTCTCGTAAATCACTCATTTTATGTCCTTCCATCTCTTGGCCTTAAAACCCCTTTTATTCCTTTATTTTAGCATAATTTATCACTCATTACAAGAAACTCGCTTTTTCGACTAAACATGCAGAACAAGAGGTTGCTGAGTTTTTAAACCCAACATCCTCTTCTTCTACTGCATGTAAAATAACTATTTTACTTTTCCAGCTTTTGGAAGTATTACATAGTCTGCTCCCGCCGCCAGATTTAACGATACATAACCATCTGCATTTACTTTTGCTTTTTTTTCTTTCAATGATACCAGTTTCTTACTCTTTACATCATAGCGATATAAGTATACCATTTTTCCTGCCTTAATACCTTGTTGTCCTTTTACATAGATGCTAACTTTGCAAGTTACACCAAGCTTACCAGTCTGACTCATTTTAACAGCCAGACCTTTACTACCTACCATGCCTTTTAGATTTTTGGAAGGGGTCACGGTTACCAAGAGATTGATATCTTTGAATTTATTCGTTTTTTTCTTAAGTTCGGTTGCACTAACTGTCCATTTCACTGTTTTCCCATCTCCACTTTTAATAGAGACCGAGATTCCTTTTCCATATTTTCTACTATAGTCTAGAATTTCTTTATTCAGCACCAAACTTTCTACTTCTACCAGATCACTCTCGGTTACTACTTTAGGTATTACTACGCTAACCTGTAATGGAGTTTTCTGCTGTTGTATTTGTTTCAAGATATCATCATTTTTGATTTCTATCTTTAATAATAACGGTTTTTCTTTCGTTGCTCCTATTTTCTTGGCAGCATTTATTACAACACTACTATCTACATTTTGTGATACCACAATCTTACCTGATTGTACTTTTATACCGGTTCGAGGAGATACCACAGCAATTGATTGGCCAGTGCCATCTGTTCTTATTGTGACTTTAGTATCTTTCGGATCTCCAACTTCTGGAGTTGTTCCAGCCTCTCCTGGCGGATTAGAATCAGGATTATTACTATTGTTTCCTGGTGGATTATTGCCTGGAGGATTAGTTGGAGGATTATTATCTGTGGATAATGCATTCATAGCAGCAACCAGTTTCTGCATCACTTCATCCACGATTGCTTGTGAAGCCTGCTTCATAGAAAGGCTTTCCGCATAGTTCAGTATAGTTTGGAATGCCTTCACTGTTTCTGTTGAATAGTTGGATGTATCTATATCCTTCGCTTTCTTAATGATAGCATCTAGTTCTGTAAAGTCAGGTATAATGCCTTGTCCAGTTATACGGATGGTCTCACTATCTTCACATAGTACCTGGTTTTTTTCATCCTTTACACTAACGTGACAGATATGAATTCCCTGAGGCAGATGATAGACAGGATAACTCCAGCTGCCGTCAGCATTCACTTTAATCTCATCTTTTGATTCCAGCGTCTTTCCATCTTCTGCTAGAATCTCCAGAGATATTTGTTCTGCCGCTACCGCCGTACCTTTTAGGTTAAATGGTAATACGGATATATCATTTTTGACAGTAACATTATCAAAGATAGCTGTCATGCCATTGGAATAAAGACCACATGGACCGCTGGATATTACAGGATCTACAGCAGCTACATCTTTTACCGAGATTATTTCTGTTCCATCAATCCATAATGTAAGAGTATCCCCTTTCACTTCCATCTTATAATGATACGTCTGACCTTGATTCATGGTAAATGGAACATTCTTTTGCTCTACGGAACCTGTGCTGATATTTCTTTTAATATATCGTATCCCTGTCCCAGCAGTATATCCCAGTATATAACAGGATGCGAAATCTGCATATCTTGCGGTCAGTCCAACTGTCTTACCTGCTATGACATTATCTAGAGTAATGTCCGTTTCTAACGTATAATCTGTCCAGGTATTGTCTCCAATCAGCATGTTTCCTCTGGCTGATGCTGTTGTATTTTTATAATACAGAACCTGATTGCCGCTTCCATCCTCTTTCACAACATAATCACTAACCAGGTCTTTCCATGATTCCAAGTTACCTGATTCAAAATCATCCTGGAAATTACAGATAGGTGCCACATAATTTACAGACGGATCTGCTACAACAATGGTAATCTCTTTTGTTTTAACAGGAGGATATTTATCTTTATCTATGGTTCTAACTACCTTGGCATAGATTGTTGCCGTTCCATTTTTTCCGATGGTTACTTTTCCAGATGAATCAATCTTTATTACATCTGGGTTAGAGGATACATAAGTGATACTAAGGCTTTCTTCTGGGATTGTCTCCATCTTATCATTTTTTACATCCAGAGTTAACTTAATAGCCTGTTTTGCTGAAACCGTCGTCTTATCCGCGGTTAAGGATGCAATAGCCACAGAACCGTTTCCTTCACCACCAATTACTTCATAATTATGACCTGCTTCATATGGAAAATGAATAGAATGATTGGTTTCATTATAGGTATAGCTTACTTCTTTCTTGGTGGTAGCATCCATTACTTTAAGAGTTGCCATTGTCCACCCATCCGCATTGTTGGTAATTGTAGACGTAGTTTGTCCATCAACCCAAGTATAATTATAGGTAGTGCCTTTTTCTGCAACAGGAAATACATCAACAAAATAATTATCTTTGTTCTGCATATCCTCACCTACTAAAATACCCTTGCCTCCAATATAAACCGGCATTTGATCTACAGGCATCTCTTTATCTTCAATTGTCATTGGACCCATAAAAACGTCACCCGTCTCATAGTCTAACCATTTTCCCTCTGGGAGATAAACATCTCTCGTATCGGTCGTCAGAAAATCTGTGCCGAATAGAGGTGTTGCCAAAATTGATTCCCCAAGGAGCCATTCATACTGCCGTCTATCCATACTTGCCATTTCATATGTATTGGAATCATTTGGATATGCAATGTATAATGGAGTCATAGAGGTTGGATAACCGGTCTGCCAACTCTTTAATGCAGCATCGTAGATATAAGGGGCATATGTACTATGCCAATTGATTGCTTTAAATGCTGCGTTTTTATATAACTCATTGTCCATATTCAGTACGTTAATACCAACAGAAACACTTGGAGTTAATGCATCAAATGTTGCATTTCGAACCACATACTTCTGGTAGTTTGCATCATTGATATTTCCTCCTGTTCCACCGATAATATCCGGATATACATTGGAAACTCCGCTGGCAGCGTAAGATAAAAGATTGATCGGCATTCTGTCTGGTGAATTGTTAAAGCTGCTATTGGAAGTACCATAATTGGCATCATTAATTCTTAATATATCACCAGAAAGTGCATATGCACCATTACGCATAATCATCAGATCATTATCTCTATCAATCATATAGCTTAAGAGACGATTCCAATTGCCATCATGAAATGTACTCTGACTGATCATGGCATCTTCTTTAAACCCATCCACTCCCCATAGTTTGGCACAATTAGCATACCATTCTACTGCAGCTGGATTATCACCATCCACTAGGGAAACATTTCCTCTTGTTATATTACCAGTAGGGTATTTTGCTTTTGCAACGGTAAACAAACTTCCGTCCTCATTCTTTATAAAATAACCATTTGCAAGTCCATCCTGAACAAGGGTACCATCCACTGATGGATCCCACTTTCCACCATATTCTGCAGGTAACTTAAAATGATCCCGGATTCCAAGTAGTAATTTGATATTATTACTTTTGAAAAAATTCTTCATGCTATCCGGGTCAGGAAATCTTGGATTTGGTAAACCGTCTGCTCTGGTTCCAGAGGATGGTACATTATCCCACATACCAAAACTAGTTGTTGTTCCTTCTAGTCCATTTCTATCTCCTGGCCAGAATCCAGAACCGACCACCGCCCAAGTAAGATCATAACCAGCATCCAGGTATTCTTGAACCGTATTTTCTACGGAACTTTGATACGCATTCCAGCCCAAAGCTCCAAACGCTTCCCATCCCAGTCCAAATGCTTCGTAATGAGGTTTGGTATCCTCATATCCTTCCATATTTCTCACGTCACGGTAATCTTGGTAAATCTCCTCGTTACTACCAAAAAAATAGTATAACTTGGTCACTTTCTCTGCGCTAAGAACTCCTAACATAGTTTGGTTTTCATGAAAGGAAACTCGTTTTTCTCCTTCTTCAAATAATACCTGGCCAAATCCTCTGTTTGGCGCAATGGTAAAGTTGGATATGAAACGTTTTCCATCGGATAAATTGGTAAAACTACCTGCAGTAGTTCTATCTGTTTTTGATACATTGGTTGTTGACCTAACGCCACCACTATTATCATATGCACCATAATCACCTAATCCATAGAGTGGATCTATTCCGGCAACACGTGCATCGATGACATATTTATCTGTTGTATTACCTTCTGATGAACCAGGCTCTGGTATTATACCATCCGAACCATAAACGGGAGAAGCTAGTCCGGGTGTCATTGTCCATCCAGTAACATCAGCATTGGTAAAGGTATAGGTTGTGTTCCCTCCTGCTGTTTCCACACTGACATTATCAGCATATAGGGTAGTAACCGTTCCATTCACGCCAATCTGACCAGTAACCGGCTCCTTATCAATACTTATTACATTGCTTCCATTTACAGTAGCATCTAATTTCCCACCCAAGAAAGCTACTCCTAAGGAATATTTTGTTAGGAAGCTGTAAGGAAACGGAGCCGTGCCCAATACTGTCTTTACACCATTACTTACTTGGTAAAGTATTACTGTATCAATCTGAGCCTGTGCAAACCCAAATCCGTAATAGTTATTATCGTCTTGGTAACCAAATATCAATGACCCACTGGTCTCTTCATCTCCACTTGCAAATGAAATATCTGCCGAGACACGATTCACTGTCTGGTCTATGGTTCCTACCAAAGCTTGCGCCTGGGGGTTGGCATTTAGCTTAAGCATTCCTTCACGATCAATGATGGAAGGAGTATAGGTGATAAGATCTGCAGCAGCTGTTCCAAGAACTGCTTGAAATTCGCTTCCTACCTTATCTATTGTAGTATTTTCAAAATCATTCTCATAATAGACATAGGTGTTATCATAAACACGTATGTTGTCAATGGAAGCATTCATCTTGTCTACTCTGATTCCACATGGCCCACTACAGTTGGCTGATTTATTCACATCGTAGATAAGAGCCTCATTCAGATAACACTTTATATTTCTTCCATTCACAATTATCTTCAAAGCATACCACTGCTCTGTATTAATTGTATAACTAGCCGCTGGTGCCAGATCCGTCGTTCCTTTTGTATCAGAAATATTCTTAAATCCTATATTTCCACTACTTCCAGCTTTAATAAAAAAGCAATCAATTTCCTTTGGTCCCTGATAATTCATAAATAGGCCAATCGACCTTGTTCCACCCGCTGGAATTTTAACATCGGCTTCCATTACATATTGATTATCCGTTGCTATGTCTAGCATTCTAATTGTAGAATTCATAGAATCCGTTCCTGCTTTGGATAACAAAGCCGTATTGGTACTATTATTATTTGGCCAGTTTGCCTGTGCATCTGCCCATAAAATCTTAGGAAGATTAGTAGTAACTTCTCCCGGATCTGATTCAGATTTTTCAGGTATAATTTCAAATCTAACGTAACGGTCAAATAATTGAATATTAACTGCTGCCGTTAGGTTATTCTCGTTTACCACTTTAAACTGCGCGATACCACCTGTAACACCAAGATAGGTTGAGGATACCACTTTACCGGGTGTTCCTCCTGCCAATCCAAAACAGATACCCGACTCTTGATTTTTGTCTGCAATCACTGTTCCATCTGGTTTATAGAATCCATAACGAAATCCTTCCAATTCAATATCAAGAGTATAGTTATCTTTCTGGATGATTACATGCCCGCCTTCTTCTTTTACCGTTTCTGCAGCATATGCTTTCATCCTTACCCAATTATTATCTGCAAAAAATATATTGCTTGATAAAACAGCAATCAAAACAAAAGAAATGATCTTTCGAAACATCTTCTTGTCCATTTGCTCACCTCAATTTTCATAGTATAGTTTCATACTTCCCCATCATTTCATGCCCCAAACATGAAATTCACCTAAGAGGATGCCAGGTTTTTGGCCCACCTAACATCCTCTTTCTATTAATATTGTTAGAAAAAATATTAATATTCTTTATAATCACTTAAGCGTGTCTGTGCATCTTTTAACGCGTCCTCGACTTTTTTATCGCCTACCATAACGGACTGTAATTCTTCCACTACTGTTGTATTAAGTTCACCGCCATTACGATATAATGCAAATTCTAACTTTTTACCATTGGCAGTAATACCTAACCATTTACTAGCCCATGCATTTTCTTTTACATCATTACTGTCAATTGCAGTTTTTAGTACTGGAAGCATTCCATTGCTATTTAAATAGTTAATTGAGTTTTCTTCATTTACAACATACTTAATAAAATCTGCTGCTTGTTCTTGCGCTTTTGAATTCTTAAATACTACAAGCATATGTCCCCACATAGCAGCTTGAGGAGTATCACCTTCTTTTAAAACAGGTCTTGTCATTGGTTTGATAAATTCATCTAACTTCTCTTTATCTACTCCATTGCTTACAGCAACTCCATTACAGGAAATGGCATCATCATAAAAAGCGATTTTTCCTTGTGCAAATAAGGTTCTTGCATCTGCACGTGTTATATTCATCTGGATATATTCGTTATCAAGTAAGCTCTTATACCAGGTTACAGCATTTTTTGCACTGTCGCTATCAATAGATACATTACCGGATTCATCTAATAAGCTACCACCAAATGTCCATAACCATGGTTGGAAATCAGTTGCCATAGTTTCATCTTTTGTAGAAACACCATAAGGGATAATCTCAGGATCATATTCTTTTAATGCTTTCATGCATGCTTCAAATTCTGCAATTGTCTTAGGAGGTTCATTATAGCCAACTGCTTTTAGTAAAGTTGGATTATAAACCATACCAATGGATGCGATAGACCATGGCATAGCCAGCTGTTGTCCATCAACATTTCCAACGGATAATGCTGCTTCATCATAATTCTCAGCTAGATAATCTTTACCAAGTAATTCATTTAAGTCAACCAGTACTCCCGTTTCAGCAAGTGCACCAAACATTCCTATATCAACCTGAGCAATGTCTAGTTGCTCAGAACCTTGACTACGAATAATAAGTTGTTGCTGTGTTTCAGCCCAAGGCCATCCCATTACTTCTACCTGTGAGCCACCAAGTCCATTATAACCACTTACTAACCCATCAATTACTCCTTTTGTACTATCCTCTAAAGAGGACCAGCTTTCCCATACTAAGTTCTTTGCCTCAAGTTGACCAGGGTCTGCTGTTTCTTTCTCATCTGTTGCCTGGCTTTCTTCTGCTGTTGCTGTTGGTTGATTTGTTGCAGTATTTTCTGCTTTGTTACCACAACCCACAAGACCTATCAGCATTGTCATAGTTAATGCTACTGCCATCATTTTTCTTTTCATTTTACTCTCTCCTTTTTTACTTGATTTATCCTTTAACCGCTCCAGACGTAAGTCCAGCGATAAAGTACTTTTGTAAGAATATAAATATAATTGTTACTGGTATAGAGACCATAATGGATGCTGCCATCATTTCTGACCAACTATTTGTAAATTCACCCATATACTTCATAACAAGTCCCGGTGCTAGCGTTCTCTTTGATTCTGCGGTAATTAAAGTCATGGAATAAAGAAGATCGTTCCAGCTCCATACAAATCCGTAAATTGCTGTAGATACAACACTTGGTATGGATAATGGGAAAATAATCTTAAATATAATTGTCATCCAACCAGCTCCATCTATCTTAGCGGATTCTATTAAAGCGTCTGGTAATTGATCAAAATATGCTTTTAATGTCCAGGTTCCTACTGGTAGAATGAATGCGGAATAGGAAATCACAAGCGCCATATAACTGCCATCTAATCTTAGTTTTTTCATCATCATATATAATGTTAATAAAAGAATAGCCTGTGGAAATGCCTGAGCCATCATGACTAGTGTCATAAAGGTTGTTCTGCCTGTGTATTTGAACTTTGAGAAACTAAATCCTGCAAACATCGCAACTAAAGTTCCGATAAAAGCACTGCTAAATGAAACAATCATACTGTTTCCCATGTATCTTAATAATTCCTTATCCTGCAATACTGTCAGCATATTACTAAAGGAAAAATGGTTAATAAACAATGTTAGATTAAACGTCTCCGTTGTTGGTTTTAAAGCCGTATTAACGAGCCAAAATAATGGAAAGAATACGAATAACCCAACAATTACAGACGATACACCAATAAACAATTTGTACCCTTTTGTATTTGAAAACATATCATATCCTCCCTAATTCTTTTCTGTTTTTCTAGTGTAGTAGAAACTGAATGCTGCTAAAATGACTGCCCAAACGGTACCGATTGTTGCTGCCATACCCACTTTGTAACTGGTAAATGCTTGGCGATATACGGAAATGGATAATAATTTGGTGGATCCTGCTGGTCCGCCTGAAGTCATAACCTGTGGAATATCAAAATGCTGTAAGTTACCAATGATACCTAAAATTAATATGATAATAGCAATGGCTTTCATCTCTGGAAGAATTACATAACGAAATACTCTCAGATTCCCTGCTCCATCTATTCTTGCTGCTTCAATCTGTTCTTCTGAAACACCCTGAAGTCCACCTGTTAGAAATGACATGTACCATGGAAGCATCTGCCAGGTTCTTGCTATAATTACTGCAAACATTGCAGTAGTCCCACTCCCTAACCAATTAACATTTTCGCTAATGAGTCCAATTGATTTCAATGCTTCATTGACAATTCCATGATTTGTGTCAAATATAAATGACCAAAGGAAACTGATCGATGCACCAGGAATAATCCAGTTGATTAACGTAACACCTCTTAAAAATCCTGCTCCCTTAAATTTATTATTTAAGATAATCGACCATATAAATCCCAGAATAAAAGGTAAGGCTGTGGAAAAAAGCACGAATACACCTGTATTCTTTAAGGTTTGTATAAAGGTTGGATCTCTAAATGTCTTTAAATAATTCTGTACTCCTACCATTTTATGATCCGGTGAAAGTAATGATCGGTCTGTAAAACTCATGAATACTGAATTCAAAAATGGATACAGAATAATTCCGCAGAAAATTGCAATAGCTGGTAAAACAAGTAAAAAACCCACTGCATTATCAGTTATTCTCTTTCCTCTTCCTAACTGCTTTATCATAACAATACATCTCTCCTTTTTAACTTTTTCTTTCTTGTTAATACATTCTGATCTCAAAAACCTCGATATACTCTGATCCATACGTTTCAAGGAACTCAATTTTGACTTCATCAGTCACAATTTCTTCGATATTAACAACACATAAACGCTGATAATTATCCTTCACTTGGGCAACGAGCTGTTCCCTGCCCTCTTTTACTGCATAGATTCGAAATGACTTTACTAGCTCTTTCGCTTCTGTCGTTCTCCTTACAAATCCGTGATGTGGATTATCCCCAATTGTGATTGAACTTGGAAGTTCATATTCCAAACCTGGGTTGAATGTAAAGCGAATCTGCTTAATTTTCTGTGGTTTATCCCACTGGAAGCATAAAAATGGTTTATCACCTTGAGCAATGCTACTGGATACCCATACATTAGTCTCTCTATAAATACGGTTATATCCATTGGCAATGTTCTTACTATCATAAATCTTCTCTGACACTACTACGCATGGTGTATAATAAGCTGGGCTATCTTTATAACCTGCTAAAAACCCGGTAATAGATTCGTTGGTTATGGCCAGTTGTATATGAGGATTCGCTTCAAATATGATTTTGGCGTACCCTTTTTTTATCTTTTTAAGGGATACTGTAATTCTAACTTCCCCTTGTTTTATTTTAATCCGCGCTACATCTACCTGCTTACCATCATTTAATCTGGATGGAAGATCAGATTCAAAAATCGTATAGTTTACTTCTGTAGTTTCCTTGCAGCGAAGTTTAATCTGTATCTCCTGTTCTGTCTCTAGATATGGGCAAATTAAAAATGTATTTTCCTTCATATCCATATAGGAATTAACAGGTTCATTTCCTATGGTTCTTGTTCCGTTATCAGTCACTACGGCTTCTTGAACCTTATCCAAGCAATCCAGATTACTGATACCATAAGCTGATAAATCATTCTTTAATAACTTCTGCTGGAGCTCAACATACTGATTCTGCTGTTTCATTTCTTTTAACGTGATAGTTCCATTGACACAATGAGCAGCTAATTCACCGGCTACCTGCCCAACTAATCCGCAAGTATTCATAATTCTTGTAGACGAAAATGCAGCATGAGTGGTACTAATATTTCTACCAGCAAAGATTAGATTGTCATTGTTCTGGTTATAAAAGCAACCTAGCGGGATGTCATAGGTAAACACGGGGATTTGCGTACAGAACTCTTCATCGGCATATATTCCTCCGGCTGGGTGAAAATCCATATACCAGCCCCCGTAACAAACTGCATCCGAGAAACGGGCTACCTGTTCTATATCTGTCTGTTTCAGTGTATATTCACCAATGAATCTTCTTGATTCACGCTTTCCTGGTACATTGCCTATCCATTCCAATGTTAAATTTTCTGCATTAAATTTGCCTGAATTCTTTATATAGTTCCATATTCCCATAACTAATTTCTTAAGTTCCAGGGCAATGTTTGCATTCTCTTGGATGGTGTCTTTTAATCCTCCGTATTCCATCCACCAGTAATCGCATCCATTCATTGTTTCATTTACGATTCTACCTCCGCCCTTTTGTAAAACCTGTTCTATATATTCCAAATCATAAGCATATTGTGGTTTTACAAAACGAACGGGTTTATCTTCCTTCTTTGTCTGAAAGAATATGGAGGAACCAAGTCTATGTTTATCTATTTCATTCACTGCTAAGCTTTCGTTAAATTCACTTTTGGCCTCACGACCAATCCGAAATTCCGCTCCTGCCTTACTTCCAACGATTCCATCTCCTGTAGCATCAATAAACATCTTGGCAATAAAATTATATTCTGTCTCCGCAGATAGCTGACACGCCATAACGGAATGTATCGTTCCATCTTCTTTCTGATTTACTGCATAAACGTTAGTGTTTAGATATAAGTCAAGATCTGGTTCAGCCAAAACCTTATCCAACAAAACTTCGTCCCATATTACCGGATTTGCCAATGGGTTTATATGTAGATTATGAAGCTTAAGTTCCCCTAAAACTCCCATCTCTTCTGCATATAAGTTACCACCACCTACTGCTCCTCTGGTCCATACTCTTATCTCACTGGAAGAATTCCCTCCAAGCACTGGTCGGTTTTGTACGAGGGCAGTCTTTGCCCCTGCTCTGGCCGATGCAATTGCTGCACATACACCAGATACTCCTCCACCTGCAACCAGGACATCATATTTTTTTTCTATCATAATCTCCTCATTTCTTCGCTGCTTTCTGTCGGTTGTTTCTCTTGTTATGTTTGCATTATAGGAGCGTTGTGTTCCGTAGTCAATTCGTTCCAAAATATAAGAAATGAAATCTAAAAATCTTAATTTTTTCCTAATACTTTCATGATACTTCCACCAATTCCTTTCATATTTTTAGCATCTATCACTATTTTTAGATTTTTGTAAAACAAAAAATCCAGTCAGCGTATCCTGACTGGATTTTTCCTACTTTATCGTATTATGACTTCTCTAATTTTACTAATTATTATTTAAGAAACTAGTAAGCATTTTTTCCACACTATTTTTGTCTATGAGGAAATTTTCAGCTCCATCTGCTGATACTCGGTAGAAATTCGCACCATCATATGGCAAGAATTTTACTGTTTTGTCAGCTGATGTGGTATGTATTGTTACGGTTAAATATGGTGAACTATCTGTTACTTTCTCCTTACTTTCGCTTGATAAAACCAGTCCTACCATTTTTTCATATGCTGCAGTAAAATCATCTGCTTTCATTTTGACTCCATCTACTTCATAGGTATTGGTTCCTTCTTTGTCATCTGACTTTGGTTTGGTAATTGTAACATGATGACTCTTGCCTTCCACTACCAAATCAATACTAGTTACATCATCAATATTCTGCAATAATATACTCTTGTTCACATAATCAAAGGCATTAATGTTTAGCATGGTCTCCACACTAGAAGCTGACATAAGATAAACTGCCTTGGAGCCTACTGGCTGAACGTAATAATCTCCATTTTCGTTTACATTTCCAATCAGAAGACCAAACGATTTCCCTATTTTTGTGGTTTTAGTTTTTTCCGCATCGTCTGTTGCTTTTACATCCTCGTCAGTTGTGTCACTTGATGTATCAGAGGACTTCTCTTCATAATACGCTATGTCAATGGATTTTCCATCTTTACTAATACCATAGTTAGTAGGGTCTTCACAATTATAATCCACGCATTCATTATACGTAAATGATCCGTAATTCTCTAGTAATGTACTGATCTGGGTTGGATCTGCGCTTACATCTGTTTTATAAGGTTGCTTAATATCCCATAAATAGTAATCCGAAGCTCCTGTTCCTTCTGTGTCATACACTGCTTCAAAATTTTTGTTGTCATCCCCAGTATTTACTGTTAAGTGTGTAATATTCGCAGTGGTGATTGCTGGTGCGGTTTCCATCTGAATCATTTGATTCTCTGTATACTTAAAGCAATCATAGATGCCTGTATCTACAGCATAAACCTTGGAATCTTCCCCGACTAAGGCATAATATCCACCAGCTACTGGCACTTCCATTCCTAAGGTTACTTTCTGTATAGAATTATCCTCTAAGGTGACCTCAGCAATTATGCTTGGTTGTTTCAGTCCATATTCCCCCAGATCATCTGCCTTTTGTGCCACTGTTTTGGTTGCCTTGATGTCTGACATGGCAGCTAACATACTTGCTACATAGGTCTGATTAACCGGAAATGCTGCATCTGCTTGGTTCTTCCAGATGTCTTTGTCATTTACCAGGGTCATAGTACCTGATTCATTGGAAAATGATATTTTCACGGCTTTGGACGTATCAATGGTTGCAACTGTTTTTGCTTCTGATTCAGCTGTTTTCTTAGCCTCCTTGTCATCATTCCATTTTGATATGCCAACATAGGCACCTGCCATTATGATCATAACAAGGACTAAAAGTAAAAGAGTAAAATTCTTCTTTTTCCTTTTTGCCATTAGCCTTTCCTCCTTCTTAACCAGATAAATAATCCACTTCCTAGTATCATCATTGGTAAGATAAATACAAGTAACGCTCCCCAAAAGCTAATCTGGGCATTGGATACAGTTAAATAGGTCTGTTCTACACTTCTTGTAGGTATGGATAAGCCACTTTGCATATCAGCCATCCATGAGATAGCGTTAAATAACAGGTCTCCATTGGCAAACTGTCCCGTACTTACCATTTCTTCATTTATTAAATAAGATGAAGTAAAGATAGCAAGTTTAGATTCTTTCTCATCATTGGTCTCTGTTATGGCTACTCCTAGATGAAATGGTCCAGTTATATCCCCTTCTTCCTTCTCTATGGTCTGTGAGTCTACATTAATTTTAGAGTAGGAACCATCGGAGCTGGTTAAAAGTGGTTCTACTTTTAATGAACTTCTTACGTTATCTATAGCTGTTATTCCTTGTGCTACAGGCATTACTACTACACTTCCATTGCTAATAATAGAGGATGTTATATCATGATTTTTTACACTTGGAACAATATATGTCGGATAATTACCAACATAATTTCCTGTTGATTCTACTAAAAGACCATCTTCAAGTTGCACACCATAATAGGTTAAAAGTTCCTTAAAATTAGTCATTGTTTCCGTTGTGTAGCTGGTAAATATAATTGCTTTGCCGCCAGCTGCTAAATAATCTTCAATCATAGTCACTTCATCTTTTGAATAGTCACTGGTTGGGCCATTGATTAATAGAATCTGGCAATCTTTTGGAATACTTTTTTCTGTCAATGTGGATAATTTATCTGTAGAAACATTTAATTTACTGATGCCATTTGTTATGGTTTCTCCAAGTTCTGCTTCTCCATGGCCTTCAACCATATACATCTTAGGTAGATTATCACTAGTGACATATTGAATAGCTGAAGTAATCTGACCTTCCACATCAATTCCAGTTACTGTAGATTCGTATGTTTGATAGTCTGTTTCAGAGATGAGTAAATCACTATATGGCACATATTTAGAAATATTTGTATCATTATTTACCACTATAATACTATTATCCGCTACAGTTTCCTCTGTATAATCCTTTGTAAAACTTGGATATAGCACGGGATCAATTTCTTTGACTTTTATTTTATTGGAAAGATTGGTATATCGATCCACTATTTTTTGAATCTGGTCTACTTCATTTCCATCTTGCACAACATAATAAATGGATATATTATCCTCCATTTCTTTTGCTAAATGTCTGGTTGCATCTGTTAATGTATACTTGGCATCGCTACTGATATCTACGTTAATATCTAGTTCCCCTACGAATAAATTAACTAGGATTACTACCGCAATTACCACTGTCATTAATATAGTACTGTAGGCACCATTCTTAAATTTTCTACTACTAAATGATGATTTTATTTTGTCAAACACGATTCTTCCTCCTTTCCCCTAGTTCCATCTTTTTCTCTTAATCGCCTGAATGGTTAAAAATACAAATAACACAATTATGCTTAAGTAGTAAATCAATGAAGTTACATCTAATATTCCTAGGGTAAAATTATCAAATCGGTCAATCACGGAAAACCAGCTTAAAATTTTCACAATCAAACCATCATATAGAGTTGGTTTAACAAAATATATTACAACAAGTGCTGCTTCCGCCACAACCCCAATCAAAGCAGATACTGTTGCATTATGTATATTCAAATACAAAATACTACATAGGATGACTAAGAAAATGCTCATCATAATCAGTGTTGATCTATGGTCATTTGGAAGCATACTTGCTAGACCAGTCATAAGAAACGTAATCAACATGACAACAAAAGAAACAACTGCTGCAATCACTTGACTCTCTGTTAATGCAGATATAAACAAGCCAATTGCAATATAAGCTGCACCTAATAAAGAAAATCCCAAAATACCTGCATACGCCATAGCTAAATCCACCGTTCCAAACTGAGTTAAAATCAAAGGATAGCATAGAGTGACTGCCATTGCGATTAAAAATAAAGTCAATACTGCAAGATATTTTCCAATAATAATCTTACCTATGGATAGTGGGGAAGTATATAAAAGCTGATCTGTTTTCTGTTTATTCTCTTCTGCCATCACACGCATGGTTAGTATCGGAACTAAGATAATAAATAGAAACGAAACAGATTGTAATACATACTCAAAATTACTAAACGCAGATGCTAGATTATAGATGGTAAAGTAGATGCCCAACACCGCTAAAAAGAAGGCAATAAACACAAAACCAATCATGGAATTAAAATATGATTTTAGTTCTTTCTTATATATTGCTAGCATTTATTCTTCCTCCTTTTCAACTGCTTCTCGATTATTCACTTCTTGTTCATAGTCTGTATTGTTCTCTACAGTGGCATCTGCTTTGGTAAGCTCTAAGAAAATATCCTCTAATGACATATTAGTAGACTGCATCTCATAGATAGGGCATTGTTCCTGTGCCAACTTATAAAATACAGCCTCACGTAAATCATCTTCTTCTTTGGAATATACCGTAAGTTCCTCAATTCCTTCTTCATGACATTCTGTAAACTTGATATCAGTTATGCCTGTTATGGATTGAAGTGCCTTGGTTATGTTCTGTTGTTTTCCCTTTACCTTCAGATGAATTCCATTGGATCCATTCATATGTTTCGATAAATTATCTGGCGTATCACTAACAATCAATTTTCCTTTATTGATAATCATAACCATATCACATACCGCACTGACTTCAGACAGTATATGTGAACTTAAAATAATCGTATGCGTTTCACTTAATTTCTTAATTAAATCTCTAATCTCAATAATTTGTTTTGGATCCAAACCAACCGTTGGTTCATCGAGAATAATTAAATCTGGATAACCTATGATTGCGCTGGCTAATCCAACACGTTGTTTGTACCCTTTTGATAGTTGCTTGATTAAGCGCATAGACATATCTGTGATCTTCGTCATTGCCATGATTTCTTCAAGCATTTTAGCCTGTTCTGACTTTTTAACCCCTTTAATGTCTGCTACAAACTGTAGATACTCCCGAACACGCATATCTGGATATAACGGCGGGATCTCTGGCAGATATCCGATGGATTTCTTCGCCTCTTCTGGTTCATCAAACATATCATGACCATTTATTATGACAGAGCCCTCTGTTGCTGAAATATAACCTGTAATTATATTCATGGTTGTGGATTTACCAGCTCCATTCGGTCCTAAAAATCCCAGAACCTGCCCCTTTTCCACCGTGAAGCTCAGATTGTCTACGGCTAAGTGATTGCCGTATTTCTTCACTAGATTCTTTACTTCAATCAAAACTTTCTCCTCCTTGTGGCGTATGTGCCTATACTTTATGATTACTATACGCCTAGTTTGTCAAAATTCTGTGAACAAAGTGAATAATTCACAGAATTTTCACAATTTTCCTAATTTATACAAGGGAATGTCGACTACTGGACGCCAGCAAAACTGGATTGTATATCCCCTCACACACAGGAGAGAACACACCGCCCTGGATTTGTTCATCATATTCGGACATAAATGTCCGCCTCTTGATGTACAAGTCCAGGACGGAGTGTTCTCTACAGTGCATTACGAGGATATACAATCCAGTTTTGTTGGCTGTGTGTTGGTTGAAACTTACCTTCCATGATGATAGTTCAGGGGTATGTGTTCAGATTGATTTGTTTAATTGATTCTTATGATTTATAGATGTAAAATGTTGTAGAAATAGATTTGAATTAGATTACTTATTTAGAAGAGGATATTTTTTTCTATATACTTGGAAGATTGAAAAATGATAGATGTATTTAGATCAATAAGTGTAATTTAAAAAAATTCCCATGAAACTGTATGCAACCCCGTATAGAATCAAAGGGTATGATTGGCGGCGGATAAATTTTCGAGAGGGTTTTCAGGGTATAAAGCATAAAGAATATGTGTTATATTTTTCTGTTTTAGTGAATTGTTATACTTACGATACCGTCCCAGTGCAATAAAAAACATACGTACAAGTTGTCATTCGCCAGGTTGGTGGGAAGGGGAGCGTTTGTCCTGTGCTGTGAGGGAAGGCGTATGTAGGTTACGTGCAGTTCTTAGGGAGCAAGTGAACGGTCAAATCAGACGTGCGATAAGTCGCACGAGCGCAACTGTTTGACGAAGAAAATCCAGGAAAAAGCTACGGGGTAGCTTTTTCCTGGATTTTCTGAGGAGTTTTGCGCGGTCTGATTGTTTCAAGTGAACGAGCACCCTTAGAACTGCTAGTAATCCTGCATCCGACTTTCTCGAACAGCACAGGACTAACGTTCCCCTTCCCAGCAACCGTCCAGTTAACCACAAACAAATCTCTATCTATTCATTAACCACATCACTCATATCATATTTCCCAGCCGGTTTTCCTGCTAGGTACTTCGCCGCAGACACAGCCCCTTTAGCAAAGATAGATTTGGAATAAGCTGTATGCTTAATCTCAATTACTTCATCTAATCCTGCAAAGATAATCTCGTGCTCTCCAATAATGGTACCGCCTCTTACTGCACTGATTCCGATTTCTTTGGCATCACGTTGCTCTCTTTTCTGGGAGCGATCATATACATAACTATATTCGTTATTTAAAGCTTCGTTAATAGAATCGGCTAATGCTAGTGCCGTTCCAGATGGGGCATCTAATTTTAGATTATGGTGTTTTTCCACGATCTCAATATCATAATTGGCTGGAGCTAACACTTTAGCTACATCTTGTAATAATCTTAGTAATGTATTCACACCTAAGGACATATTCGCTGATCTTAAGATTGCAACACAATGGCTTGCCTCTTCTACTTTAGCCAACTGATCGTCAGATAGACCAGTGGTGCATAATACCGCTGGTATTTTTCGTTCTACTGCGTATGCAAGTAGATTCTCTATTGCTTTTGTGGATGCAAAATCAATAATTACATCTGCCTCTACATTACAATCTGATATGTTTGTAAATACTGGATACTCATTTTCTTTGTTATCCATTATATCTATTCCCGCTACAATGGTGGCAGTCTCCTCTGCCCTAACAATCTCAGAAATCACTTGACCCATTTTACCGTTACAACCGTGCATTATTATCTTCGTCATATGAATGTTCCTTTCTTTTCGGAAAGGACAGGCTAAAAGCCTGCCCTCTAATTACTATATTAAACCAACTTTTTTCATTTCAGCCTTTAATAGTTCTAAATGATCTGGTTCCATTTCTGTTAATGGTCTTCTAAGTGGGCCTGCGCCAAATCCCATTAGATTAGCTGCTGCTTTCACTGGAATTGGATTAACTTCACAGAACAATGCATTAATCACTGGAAGATATTTAAGTTGTAAATCCAAACTTCCTTTTACATCCCCTTCTAAGTACTTTGCAGCAATATCATGTGTTTCCTTCGGAGCGATGTTGGATAAAACAGAGATTACTCCTTTTCCACCCAAAGACATAACTGGTACTATCTGATCATCATTTCCTGAGTATAAGTCTAAGGAACCTTCTGCTAATTGCATTAACTCAGCAACTTGAGAGATGTTTCCACTTGCTTCTTTGATACCTACAATGTTTTCCACATTTTTTGCTAAATATGCAGCTGTTTTAGGTAACAGATTGCAACCTGTTCTACTAGGCACATTGTACATAATAATAGGAAGTGTTACCGAATTCGCTACATCAGTAAAATGTTCGATTAATCCTTTTTGAGTTGCCTTATTATAATATGGAGTAACGACTAGTAATGCATCTGCTCCATATTCTTGCGCTTCTTTTGATAAATAGATTGCTGTGTCGGTACAGTTAGAACCAGTACCTGCAATGACAGGAACCCTTTTTTTCGCATATTCCACGCATGCCTTGATACATTCTAAATGTTCTTCATGAGTTAATGTTGCTGCCTCACCTGTTGTGCCGCAAATGATAAGTGCATCGGTTCCATTTTCAATCTGATAATTCACCAATTCTTCCAATTTTACAAAATCAACTTCTCCATTTGCTTTCATTGGTGTAATTAATGCGACTCCCGCTCCTGTAAATACTGCCATATTAAGCCCTCCTAAATATAGAATTTACTCTGGTCTACAAGTTTTGTAAATTCACATAATGCCTACTCTTAAAACTATTACTATAACGTAAAAAAGCCGACACTTTGTCGACTCCTAAAGAATGTATGCACCTATCCATGCCTATTATATTCTTTAGGTAGCACTCCATCAAAGTGTTTGATGACAGTTATATGACTCTTAATCATATACCCAGGTCCCATAACTGCAGGTTTATAAGACCTTCGGCATCTTTTCCTTTCAGCTTTCTTCCACTATGCCTGAACATATCGAAAAGCTTACTGATAAAAAATGCGCCTCTACCAATTTTAAATTATGAACATAAGCGAGTTCATAATATGAATGCATTCGCTGTTTACTTTGCGTTTGCTCATTGCTTTCTTGTATAATATCATTGTCAATACCTTTTGTCAACCCATATACTTTAGTTTATGCAGGATTAACTATTTGGTACTTTGACCTGTTCTATTTTAGATATTAAATCTACATGCTCTACTAATTCAGGTGGCATGTTCTGCCCTGTCATGACTAACTTACAATAGTCATCTTTTAAATCAATTAAACTGATAATATCTGCAATTGTGATAATACCAAGATCCACTAAACCAAGAATTTCATCAAGAATCAATACATCACATTCTCCTGTATCAATTACTTTTCTAGCAAAATGAAATCCATTTAAAATATTCTTCTTCTCTTCGTTCTTTCTTTCTTCACTTAAGTTACTATAAACTTCTTGTTCCTTTTCAAATCGGAATAACTTTATGTCAGGTTCTAATTTTTTTAGAAAACTAAATTCTTCCGCGTCTTTTCCTTTTAAAAATTGGATGATGATAACTTCATGACCTAAACTTGCTTCTCTAATACACTGCCCTACTGCGGCGGTAGTTTTACCTTTTCCCGGGCCATAGTATACTTGAACAATCCTCTTACTCATTGTTACCTCCTTGCCAAGTAACGGCATTTCACAACTGATTTATCCTTAATATGGACTCAAATGCTTTTTATCACGCTTTCGCTTCGCAATTGCCCCGCGGGCATTTTTTCCCTTGTAAACAAGAAAAAATGTCTTCGCGAGTATTCTGCAATTGTTGCGCTTTCGCTTCGCAATTGCCCCGCGGACATTTTTTCCCTTGCAAGCAAGAAAAAATGTCTTCGCGAGTATTCTACCATATTTGCCGGGAAAAAGCTATTATTTTCTATTCCATGTCTTCAATGTACTCTAGTTTACTAACGGATACTTCAAATGCAACTCTCTTTTCAAAATCAGATTCAGTAAGCTTCTTTTGGTATTCTCTGCTTTGAATACGTCCCCAGATTTGTATATGTCCACCTACGGAGAATTTCTCGGCAAATCTTGCATTACGTCCCCAACATATGCAAGGTATATAATCTGATTTCCCGTATGGGCGATTCACTGCTAACAATAAGTCTGCAATTTCTCTTCCCAATGGAGTTTTACGATAGATTGGAGGTTTGCAGATGAAACCATCCAAAAATATATAATTAGGTCGGGTACTCTGATACCCTGGCTCACAAACAACTATTTCACGAACAAAAACAGAAAGAACTAACCTGTTTTTACTATCCTCATGTCGATTATAGGAACGGAATTGTCCCATGGCTTCTATATAGCAGCCAGTATAATCACGCTTAATGTCCAATAATCGTTCGGAAATCATAAGCGGAATAATATCACTTGAATCACTTAATCGACTTACGGCAATATTAACAATGTAGAACCCTTCACCAAACACGTCATGACTGTGTTGAAAACCGCTAACAACCTCCCCTGCAATATTTACTTGATTGTTATCAAATACTTTATCTGTCATAATGTACGACTCCTCTCTTTTTTCTGTTTAGCCATGGCTAAACTATTTAGCTCATCGGCTAAAATGTATCTTAAAATTTTTTCACTATTATATATATGCTGTAAATTTTAACTTTAGAATATATTTTTACCTATTTCTTCCATTTTTATACGCTATAATTCTTGCTAATTCTATCTTAATGCTTAAAATAACGAAAAGTCTTGTAAATTTTTTATAATATGATACAATGTAAAAGTTGTAAAGAAACGTAAACACATTCAATAAGAAGAGGAATTGTGAAATAAGATGTTCACTTCCCTTATGTATTGCTGCAAAAGGCGGCAGATGGGAGTATTATGAAGCTCAAAAGAGAAGATATTCGTAACATAGCAATTATTGCCCATGTTGATCATGGTAAAACAACATTAGTAGATGAATTATTAAAACAAAGTGGTGTTTTTCGTTCCAATCAGGCAGTTCAAGAAAGAGTAATGGACTCAAATGATATAGAACGTGAACGTGGTATTACTATACTATCTAAGAACACTGCTGTTTATTATAATGATGTTAAAATTAATATTATTGATACACCAGGTCATGCTGACTTCGGTGGAGAAGTAGAACGTGTACTTAAGATGGTAAATGGTGTAGTCCTTGTAGTTGATGCATTTGAAGGTGCTATGCCTCAGACTAAATTTGTTCTTAAGAAAGCATTAGAATTAGATCTATCTGTTATTGTCTGCATTAACAAAATCGACCGACCAGAAGCTAGACCAATGGAAGTTATCGATGAAGTACTTGAATTATTTATTGACTTAGATGCCAACGAAGAACAGCTTGATTGTCCTTTTGTATTTGCTTCTGCTAAATCCGGTATTGCTAAAATGGATTTAGATCAAGAAACAGAGGATATGAAAGCATTGTTTGAAACAATTATTGATTATATCCCTGCACCTGAAGGTGATCCAGAAGCAGAAACACAGGTTTTAATCAGTACCATTGACTATAATGAATATGTTGGTCGTATCGGTGTAGGTAAGGTTGACAATGGTTTAATTAAAGTGAATCAGGATGTTGTCCTTGTAAATGAACATGAACCCGATAAATTCAAACGAGTTAAGATTAATAAATTATATGAATTTGATGGATTGAAAAAGGTGGAAGTAAATGAAGCATCCATTGGTGCCATTGTAGCAATCTCTGGTATTGCTGATATTCACATTGGAGATACCATCTGCTCCCCAAATAATCCGGTTGCAATTCCTTTCCAAAAGATTTCAGAACCAACAATTGCAATGCATTTTATCGTAAATGATAGCCCACTTGCTGGACAAGAAGGTAAATTTGTTACTTCAAGACACTTAAGAGATCGTTTATTCCGCGAATTAAATACAGACGTTAGTCTTCGTGTTGAAGAAACTGATTCTACAGAAAGCCTTAAAGTATCTGGCCGTGGTGAATTACATTTATCTGTTTTAATTGAAAACATGAGACGTGAAGGTTTTGAATTCGCAGTTAGTAAGGCGGAAGTTTTATACAAATATGACGAACGTAACAAACAATTAGAACCGATGGAACGTGCTATTATCGACGTACCAGAAGAATTTGCTGGTAGCGTAATTGAAAAATTAAGTCAACGTAAAGGTGAATTACAAGGCATGTCAGCTGCAAATGGTGGTTATACTAGACTTGAATTCTTAATTCCTTCTAGAGGTTTAATTGGATACCGTGGTGAATTCCTTACAGATACCAAAGGAAACGGAATTATTAATACAATTTTTGAAGAGTACGGCCCATACCGTGGCGATATTCAGTACAGAAAACAAGGTTCCTTAATTGCATTTGAATCTGGCGAGTCCATTACCTACGGTTTATACAATGCACAAGAACGTGGAACTTTATTCATTGGAGCTGGTGAAAAAGTTTATGGTGGTATGATCATTGGTCAAAATGGCAAGGCAGAAGATATTGAAGTAAATGTATGTAAACGTAAACAATTAACCAATACACGTTCTTCTGGAGCAGATGATGCCCTTAAGCTTACTCCACCAAGAGTATTAAGCTTGGAACAAGCCCTTGAATTTATTGATACGGATGAATTATTAGAAGTAACACCAACTAGTCTTCGTATTAGAAAGAAAATTCTAGATCCAACTGCAAGAATGCGTGCGAAAAGAAACGCTCAGTAATCATAATCTAATTCAGCCAGTTGCGATCTGAATCTGGAGGACCAAGATGAAATTAGAGTTTAAACCTTTAACTGCAAATAGTATGTCCCAAGTAAATAACTATTCTGTTCTTAGACCTATTTACACCAGCGAAGGTATGTTTATGAACCAATTTATATGGTCTGGGTATTATAAGACTCAGTACCATATAAATGATTCTTACCTTTTTTACCTTATGGAAATCAAGAAAGAAAAGGCTACTATGATGCCTTACTGTAAGTCGGAGCATATCATCTCCTCTTTCTTTGAAGTGAAGGATTACTTTAATCAGGAGCTGAATTCCCCACTGAAGATGTATCTAGTTGATGACTTCTATCTACAGACATTAAAGACTTCTAGTCAGTTCTTAGAGGAATTTGATTATGTGGAAGACCGTGATTGCTTTGATTATATCTATGATGGAGAAAAGCTTCGAACATTAAGTGGAAAAGCATATCATAAAAAGAAAAATCATTTGAATTCTTTCCTAAAGGAGTATGATGGCCGTTTCGAATACAGAAGACTCAACTGCTCGGATACGGAAGAGATCATTGCATTTCACCAAAGATGGGTGGACGAACGTAAAATCGAAGGCCGCATTCAATTGATTGCAAACGAAGAAGAAGGAATTACTCAAATCTTTCAAAATTGCTCCTTATTAGATTGTAAAATGGGTGGTATTTATATCGATGGTAAATTAGAAGCTTATTCTATTGGAAGTTATGCAGCACATTTAAAAACAGCATTTATCCATGTAGAAAAAGCAAATATAGCAATGAATGGCTTATATAATTATATAAACCAACAGTTCTTACAGAATGAATTTCCTGATGCAGTTTTGGTAAATCGGGAAGATGACTTAGGGCAAGAAGATCTCAGAAAGGCCAAGCTTTCCTATCGCCCAGTTCGATTAGAAGCAAAATATCATATTTTTCAAAAATAATAAAAAGCACGTTTCATAAACTTTCTATTGTCATGAATAAATGGTTACCGCAAAACATAGCGATCTTCTTGTTTTGTGGTAACCATTATTAATTCAAGATATAAATAATACTCCCCTCAAGAATACTAAATATACTCCTCAAATGCTTAAAGATATCCTATGACAATTGTTTTAAATCCATCAGTCTAGCGTCTGGATACTTGTAAATATCACATGGCCTTTTAATGCTATATTGTTTTACTAAATCAGTAAAATAAGACTTAATAATGTCTTTGGTAATGACTTTTCTATTATCTTTATCTCTTGAAATACGAAGCATGGTTTTCTCAAAAGAAGCCATGGATTTTAATGCTTTTGGTCCATACCAGCTGAATGCATCGATTACGGAATCGATCAATTCTTTCTCTTCCATGGATAAAAGATTTTCTTTTAATTCAAGACAAATCACAACTCTAGAACGCATATCCTGATAAATCTGAGGGAATGGTACATTCACTTCAGTGATCGTATATTCGTCCTGAAACATTGGTGTATCTCTTAACGCAAGTGAAAAGCCCTGTACGTAATACAATAAATTCTGAATCTGTGCGGCACAAATATCTGCCTTATATTCATTTACTATGTATTGTGTTACAACATTAATCTTAGTTTCCATAATCTTTTCTAAGACAGATTGCTTACTTTTCTTAAATGCAATGTTAGTAAGGTTTTCTTTATTATCAACTAGTATCTGATAGAAATAACAGGGATTATAAAGTATCTCTTTTAATTTGTTAGAATACTCTATGGTAGGTATGTCACCATCCATGTATCTGATGATTGTTGTTTCTCCCCATCCTAATAACTTAGCTAATGGCTTTTTACCTATTCTATAATCCTTCAGAAGTTTCTGTATTTCACTAATGGTAATATAGCCTAAATCTTTTTTTTCTTCTGTCATATATTAATCCCCTTTAGATAAATTTCCCGTACAATAATTTTATCTAATTTTTAACATGAGGTCAATGATTTCCGAACAAAATCGGAACAATTAGGTCTAATTACCTATGCTTTTGGGTTACTAAAGGATGATTTTTTCCACTAAACGCTTGGTTGACTGTCCATCAAGATATTCATAGCTTTTCACTCTAAATTGTCTGATTTTTAACAAGTCGTAACAATTACTCCTAATTATGGAAGACAATTCTAAGGTATTTTTTACGACTGGTCCTGGTACATAATCTTCATATGATTCATAAAATCCTCTTCCCATATCTGAAAACTGATCTAGATCATATGCATAAAAGATCATTGGTTTATCTAATAGGCAATACTCAAATATGATAGAAGAATAATCAGTAACCAAAATATCGGCGGCAAATAGTAATGTATTCAAATCTCCATACGTAGATAGGTTCATTACTCTTCCTTGGTATTGTTTGGTATCTAATTGAAATGCTGCTGCTACGAATGGATGCAACTTTAAGATCAATACATATTCTTCTGGTGTTTGTTCTATAAATAAGTTCACATCAAGCATGATCTTTGGATTATTAACTTCATTATCCCGAAATGTTGGTGCATATAGAACTAATTTTTTCTCCTTTAAATCAGGAAATCTATGATAAAACTCTTCTAAATCTCTTGCTTTTTTATCTTCCTGAAACATAATATCAGTTCTTGGTAATCCCAATACCTTAATTTTATCTTCTGAAACACCAAAGGCTTCCTTATACTGTTTTTTGGTATACTCTGAATTAACTAACAGGTGCGTGATTGTTTGATTTGCTCTTTTCTCAAGCTTACCTAGTCTTCCCGTATTCACACTCTGACCAAACTTCTTTATCGTTCCCGTACCATGCCATAATTGTATTATTTTTACCGCCTTAGGAAAATGAAGATACGCCATTGGTAAAAAGATGTTATCTTGTAATACATAAGCAGCAGTTGCTAAATGAAATGGCTTTTTTATAAAAAAAGAGATAAAATTACCTACTATTCCTTGCTTACGTACTGCATTCGTCTCATCCTTTTTTATATACTCAAACTGATATTCCTTTGATATATTCTCTAAATACTGAACCACTACGCCTACACTGCTATCCTTACTACCATCATGTGTCATAATACAAAACACCTTATTGGGATTTATTTTACATAACCGGAATATATAATAAAATATTGCAAACACCAAATATCCTATTGTTTTCACAGAACCTCTCCTCTTTTATTAATAGAAAGCACGCTCCGCGAACTTTCTATTGTCATAAGCTAGAGGGCATTGGTTCCTTTGTCCCAATGCCCGTCTTAGTTTGATTGTACTTTTTTATTCTACTTACTTTTTGCCTTCACTACCTTAATTGCTTTTGTGGGACCTCTACCTTGTGCATTGGATGCCCAAATGGTAATTGAAGTTTTTTCTTTTTGTTTTGGAATCTTAATAGCAAAGGTACCATCATCTTCAATTACGGCTTTATAAGTTTTAGAACCGATTTTAGCGTATACTTTTGTTTCTGTATTTGCAACGGTTGGTTGCTGACCAGCTTCAATCAGTGCATCCTCTAATATTAGATTCACGGTTCCTTTAATCACCTTGGAATTCGTATCAACGGAAGCAGTCTTTGGCGTATTTGGAGCTTTCTGAATCACACTACGTGTTAATTTCGGACTACTTCCAGCCGCATTGGTTGCATAAACAATTATATCATTACCTGAATTGACATTTTTAATCTTAATATCATAACAATATGATTTTAAGTCATAATCATAATATCCATCGCTAGTTGTATAGGATTTACTTGCAACTTTAACTGTTATCTTGCACTTTTCAGTGGTTGCAACAGTGAGCTGCCCTGTTGTGTTATATACGTTCGGATTAATTAGAATTGGCTGATATGGTTTCCCTAAGACAACTGATCCTAAATCTGCGCCAATGATACCACCATTATCCACCCTTACAACTGCACTAACACTAGTTCCAATCTCTAATTTTTCTTCCAATGGTAATTCAAAATAACCTTCTTCGTCCGTAGTAATATCATAAAATACACCATTCACTTTTAATGTTACTTTTACACTAGTGTCATCGCATTGTCCTGTTAAAGTATCTGTTTTATCTGTCACTGGATATATTTCTACATACTTATAGTCATCATCTGATGAAACAAACTCTTTCACATCTTTTACTTTGGTTTGAATCTTAGCACTTTTCCTAATCGTATTATCCACTGTATCAGTTGCGTATACTGCGATGGTTTCACCTTTTTTCAGATTACCTACGGTCGTAACAAAATAACCATTTTCATCAGTGGTTGTACGATATGTCTTACCACCAACTGTTACATTTACATCATATATTGTACCAGTAGTAGCCGTATATACCCTTCCATGTACCTCTTTTTCCGCATTACATGTCTCATATAAAGTAGGTGGGTTTGGCGCTGCATGGGCAACTTTTATCTTATTTGCTTTACTTACTCTACCAACATAATCAAGGGAATACACTGTTACGGATGTTGAGGAACGAAATGCTGGTATGCTCATAGAGAAGCTTCCATCCGAACCAACCGATACGTTTGTTGTAACAATCTTTTTATCTTTGCTATACTTCTCACAGTTTTTATAGGCAGTTAAGCCACCTTTTGAGGAGACATAAACCTTTTCTCCTACAACTGCAAATACTGTCTTTATGGAATCATCTGTATTTCCTATAATTTTAACATCATTATTATTGATTCCCGATATTTCAGGATAATTTGGTCCTGTACGCTTTACAACAACGGTTACCTTTGCACTTCGTCTACCATATTCATCTTCTACATATACAGTAACGGTATCTTTTGCACGTTGAGTCGGTAATGGGCAAGAAAAGCTTCCACTTGTATCAACTTCTGCATGATACGTACCATCTTCTGTAATACAGTATACAACTGCACCTGGTTCTGCTGTACCAGTCATCTTCGTCATACGATTTGTGTAACTATTAATCGTAGGCACTTGTAGAATATCTCGATTGATATTATCGATTTTAATTTTAGATACTGCTTTATTGCCAGCATTGTCTTCTGCGTACACTGTATATACACCATTATTAGTAACGGTAAAGACATTTTTATCGTCGATTTCTGTCCCATTTGACCAAACATAGGAGTCCTTATCATAATCACCAATTGTATATTTTAACACTTTAATGCCAGATGAATCATTTGCATTTACTGCAATATCAACATTGTTATTGGTATTTGCATTATTAGTAGAAGCTAACACTACATTTGGGCCAGTACGATCATCACTAGTTAACTGGTACTGCACTTTGTAGAACACGTTAGGACTTAACGTATCAATTATACTATAATTCCACATATCTTTATTGATTGTTGCATTTTGTGAGGATCTTAAAATAAAGCTCTTATCTTTTGGTAACGCAATATTCCAGTTGTTATCTACCGTTGGTACCAAATCTTCTACTTTACATAATTGTTTTACATAATCCAGTAATACATTCAATCTATGAGTGGCACCTTTTTTAATGATTTGGTTCCCGATTCCCTCAATTGGACTAAACTTCACATTTGAAAGTGATTGTGCTGCTAATACAAATTTCATATCATCCGTAATTGGTTTTCCATTATAAGTTATATAACCAACACGATTGGTTTGGTTAATTATTTCCCCATTACTGTTATATTTTGGTTCAATAAATGGATTAATCGTATACTCAATCCCATCAAATACATAAAAAGAACTCCAGTCATTAATCCAAGATTCTGCGATAAGAGATTTTGCACCGGATGCTTCCATCATTCGGTTCATAGTACCATCAGTCCATTTTACATCTTGGTTGGTTGTCTCATAGGCACTAGCAGACCACTCAATCCATTCTCTTAATTGCTTCCCAGTAACTTCATAAAGATATATATAACGGTGAAAGGTAGCTATAGATGACATATTTGCTTCTGTTATCTGACCATTCACTCTTACATAATCATCTTGTAAATACTGACCATATTGTACATGATTGGATGCTGCAACAATGGGATAATTTTTATATTGTTTTCCAGTGGTATTCACAAATTGCAATGCATAATTAATCATTGCATTATTTACTAACTGTATAGATGAACTATCTTCCACTAGTCCAAAATAGTTATTAATTGATTTACCAGACGCTACATTACCAATTACATTCTTTGAATTGGTTGTAAATAAATCTTCCCATCCATCATAGCCCTTATTAAGGCTAGCATCTGTGGCTGTATTAGCTGTTACCTTACGTACCTCAGAACTTCGATCTACAACTTCTGTTTGGTTGGATGACTTTTCTATTGTTAAGTCAACTACACCTACACTTTGGCCTTTATCATTGGCCATGACTAAATTCTTACCATTTACTAAACCTGTATCTTTATCTACCCCAGGTAACTCATAAAAGAGGGCGCTATCAGCGCTGTTAGATGGGAATATCTTATGCTCATGGCCACAAAGTACCACGTCTACTTCTGGAATCTTAGTTAAAGCATAAGATACATCGTTGCTCATTTGTAATGGATTTTCCACACCAAAACCAGAGTGAGCTAATACAACTATCACATCTGCGCCCTTTGCTTTTAATGCCTTAGCCTGTTTCGCTGTATTGGCTACAATATCCTCTGTCTGAAAAATTCCAGTAAAATTCTCTCTCTTTTTTGATAGAGTTGGAATGGTCTCACCAATTACACCAATTTTAACGGTTGCAGTAGAACCACTATTGGTTTTCACTTTTCTCGTTAAGATCATATTCTCGTGAAAGGCTGCTTTTCCAGTTTTGGCATCTATTAAATTAGATACGACAGTGATATCTTTTAGCCTAGAACCCTGCAACTGATCCATTAAATAATCGTATCCGTATTCAAATTCATGATTACCTAATGTAATCGCATCGTAATCAAGAGTTGCCATTGCTTTATAGATAGGTTGGATTTCTTCTGGCTTTAACTCAAAGATTGCCTCTGTTGTATAATCATATAATACATCACCAATATCAAAAGTAAAGGTATTTCCATCTGCTTTTTCACTTCTAGCATTTCTTATTAGTGTAGCAGCTTTTGCTAAACTACCAGTATTAAATGCCTTATTTTGTTCATAATTCATGGTGGTTAATCTACCATGTAAATCTGTTGTAAATACAAAACGTATATCAATATTTTCTGTGGATGCTGCTTTTGATGAACTTCCACTTTCTATCATAAAAATCATTATTAATGTAAATACTATTAAAGCTAATAAGCTTTTCTTCTTACGCATGCTCCATCCTCACTTTCCAAATATGCAGTCCTTATGTTGTCGCCTTGCAAACGATAGTAATTACGCTACGCGAACTTTCTATTGTTATGAATGATATCTACCACTTGCTTTGATGCTGTACCATTATCTCTATGATTATATTTTTTACAAAAATCATCATACTTTCCTATATAATTACTTCCATCATAGGTAAGGATATCTTCGATAAGTTCTGGTGTTGTTTGTGATATTGGTCCTGGTGCTTCTTCCATAAAGTCGAAATAAAATCCTCTTAAATTATTTTTATATTTTTCTAAGTCATATGCATAAAAGAACATAGGACGTTTTAACAAACTATAATCAAACATAACAGAGGAATAATCTGTGATTAAAATATCTGCAACCAAATATAGTTGAGAGATTTCATAACTTAAATCAAATTCATAGATAAAACCTTTGTACTTATCCCAGTTTATTTGTTCCATTACAAGATAATGATATTTAACTAGCATAATATACTCATTTCCTAATGATTCTCTCATCAGATCAAAATCAAGTTTCGGATTAAATTTATACTTACCATTTTCGTAAAATTCATCATCACGCCATGTAGGTGCATATAATATGATTTTTTTATCCAATGGAAGATTTAGTTTTTTCTTTAATGTTACAATGTCATTTTCATTATATCGAAATAAGATATCATTTCTCGGATAACCGATCTCTAGCATTGTATTATGAAATGCAAAACATCTTCGAAATATTTCAGTTGAATATTCATTTTGCGAAATCAGATAGTCCCAAGTTTTCGCATTTTCATAAAAATTCTTTTTGTATGTTTCAATGTCTGTTTCCCCTGACATGCTAACATCATCCATATCCA
>JAEZUR010000139.1 GCA_023420935.1 Bacillota bacterium
GCTCCTCTCGCTAACATAATCCCGTCGCAACCAGTCTGTTCCATCATGCTTTTAGCATCTTTCGGTAAGAAAATGTCCCCATTGCCAATCACAGGAATCGAAACCGCCTCTTTTACCTTACGAATAATCTCCCAATCCGCTTTCCCACTATAATACTGTTCTCTTGTTCTGCCATGAACAGCTACTGCTGCCGCACCATTTTGCTCAGCAATTTTAGCCATTTCTACAGCTGTTTCTTCCTCTTTTCCAAATCCTCTGCGAATCTTCACTGTAACTGGTTTATTTATTGCACGAGTCACCTGATGAATAATCTCACCTGCTAATTCAGGTGTCTTCATCAGTGCAGAACCCTCTCCATTATTCACAACTTTAGGTACTGGACATCCCATGTTAATGTCTAGGACATCAAAATTACGATGTTCAATCCTTCTAGCTGCTTCTGCCATAATCTGTGGATCCGAACCAAACAATTGAAGCGCTACTGGTCTTTCCTCTTCTCTTACTTCCATAAGTGCTTCGGTGTTCTTATTATTATAAATGATTGCCTTAGCACTCACCATTTCTGTATATATATAGTCCGCTCCAAGTTCTTTACATAACAAACGAAATGGCAGGTCAGTTACCCCTGCCATCGGACCAAGTACTAGATTTCCTTTTACCGTTACATTTCCTATCTGTAAGTCCATTTTTTATCCTCTATTTTTTGCATTTATTATAAATAATTCGCAATCCATTCAATGTTAAATCCGGGTCATATACCTGGATCTCTTTTGTTTCATCTGATATAATCTTCCCCATGCCTCCGGTAGCAACTACCTTTATATTCTGTAGGCCAGATTCTTCTTTTATTTTACGAATAATATATTCAGTTTGACCAATATATCCGTATACCAAGCCCGCTTGCATACTGGTTATCGTATCCTTTGCTAAGATAGAATCAGGCTTTTTGATCTCTACTTCAGGTAGCTTTGCTGTATCATTCCATAATGCATTGGCACAAATGCGAATACCAGGACTGGTAATTGCAGCTGCGAATGCTCCGTCTTCTGTAATTAAATCATAGGTTGTGGCGGTACCAAAATCAACAACAATCAATGGCCCCCCATAAATTTCATAGCCTGCAACTGCATCTACAATTCGGTCTGCTCCTACTTCTTTCGGATTCGCTGTGGAAATTTTAATTCCTGTCTTTGTTCCTGCACCAACGACTATAGGTGTAATACTTAAATACTTTATAATACCACTTGTAAAGGAATACATAATGTTTGGTACAACGGAAGCTATGATTACATTATCAATGTCCTTTGTAGCGATTCCTTTCATTCTTAACATTTCACATATTGCGATCCCATATTCGTCCGATGTCCTAGGAGTCTTTGTGGTCATACGAAAGGTTCCTAATAATTTTTCTTCTTGAAATACCCCTAAGGTAACATTAGTATTTCCGATATCAACAACTAATAACATATGAACTCCTATCTGCTGAATTTTGCTTACTATATTTCATAATCTACACAAGCTCTGCCTATTTTAACTGTTCCAATAAACGCAGCTACTTTTAAATGTTCTGGATGTACGGCATAACGCCCTAAATCTTCAATGGAATCAAAATCACAGGTAAGACATAGGGTAAAGTTGGTCTCATCCGTATCTGGTTCATTAATCCCTACTTCCATCCTTCTTATAAATTCTAACTTTTTTGGAAGTTCTAACAACATATCCTTCGCAACTACGGCGTTCTCAATCGCATTACGTCCAGCTGCCTCTTTTGCAAACTCAAACATTACAACATGTCTTATCATGGTTTTTCTCCTTATCTAATTATTATTATCCAGTAATAATGAAATATCTTGATTCATAAAGAAAGCTTTATAATACAGCTCCAATGCTTCCAATAACTCCGTTTTGGTTGATTGAAGTTCTTTGATTTTAAGAACACTTCCTATCTCATCAAATAATAAGTCAACCTCGTCTGCAGTTACCTGAAACAATAGATTTCCTTCTTCATCAAATTCTAGCGTTAGTATACCTCCAACATCCGAAGTATATAATACACACATAATCTTAAGTTCTTCTTTAATCGCTTCCGGTAATCGTTCAAATCTTTCATCTAGGTAATATTTTGCTTCATAAGAACTAGAAGCACACAAAATAATATTCTCTTCCGACATTTCTCTTCTCCTTGCTCATTTTATACATAACCATAGAGTCCACGCACCGATACTTCACCTGCAACAACGGTTTTTACTACATCACCTACTTGTACTAACAATTCTCCTGTTTGATTAACTCCGAGAGCAATGCCTTGGTATTTATCCATTCCTTCTAGAATCAATACCTCTTTTTGGACATTGATTAGTAAACTATTATAGTCTGCTACTAAATGAGTTAAGTCGCAAGTTTTTAAATAGATATGATACAGTGCTTCAAATTGTTTTACTATGTTAGCAATTAATTGACTACGGTTTATGATTGCCTTCTGTTCCATATATAATGATGTTGCAACTTCACTGATGTCCTCGGGAAATGTCTTTGTATTAACATTAATACCAATTCCGATTACAATATGATTGATATCATCCATTTCCGTACTCATTTCTGTTAAAATGCCACAGACCTTTTTCCCATTCACGACAATATCATTTGGCCATTTTATATATGCTTCTAAGCATGTCATTTCACGAATTGCATTCGTGACTGCTAACGCAGCAACTAAGGTTAGTCCAGATGCATGTGTCGGTGCCATATCTGGTTTTAGAATCATTGACATCCAGATTCCACTTCGCTTAGGGGACTCCCAAGCACGACCACGTCTTCCTTTTCCTGCTGTTTGCCTCTCTGTTACGATCAATAAACCATTTGTTTCAGGATCATCCGCTAATTTTTTAGCCTGCGTATTGGTAGAATCTACTTCTTCATAGAATTTCACTTTACGGCCTATGAAATCTGTGTCAACAATACTTTCAATTTCCTGTTCTGTTATGACATCAGGACTACAGAGTATGCGATACCCTTTATTCGAAACAGCTTCGATTTCATATCCTTCCTCTTTTAACTGGTTCATAACCTTCCAGACTGCTGTTCTAGAGACTCCAAGCTGATCACACATTTCTTGACCAGAAACATATTGATCTGTAGTTCTTAACATTCTTAGAATTTCTGTTTTCATCGATATTAACTCCCGTCTAATTAACGTTCCTCTAATGAGCTGTAACTCTTATGGGATGCTACACTCTTATAGCCAGGTCTTACAATTTTACCTTCATTAATTAATTCTTCTAAGCGATGGGCACTCCAACCTGAGATTCTTGCAATGGCAAATATCGGTGTATATAATTCAATTGGAAGTCCAAGCATACTATACACAAAACCACTATAGAAATCAACATTTGCACTAACTCCTTTGTAAATCTTACGTTCCTTTGCTATCACTTCTGGTGCTAGTCGTTCTACAAGTGAGTATAAAACAAATTCTTTCATAAGACCTTTTTCTTCTGACAAACTACGAACGAAGCTTTTTAATATATTAGCTCTTGGATCAGAAATAGAATATACTGCATGACCCATACCATATATTAAGCCCTTTTGATCAAATGCTTTTTTATTTAATAGGTCAGTTAAATACTGTTTTACTTCTTCTTCATCTTCCCAATCTTTTAGCTTTTCTTTCATGTCTTCAAACATACGTACCACTTTAATGTTTGCCCCACCATGTTTAGGACCCTTTAAAGAACCCAAAGATGCGGCAACAGAAGAATAGGTATCAGTTCCTGAAGAAGATACTACATGCGTTGTAAAGGTAGAGTTATTACCGCCACCGTGTTCTGCGTGTAGCACTAATGCAATATCTAAAATCTTAGCTTCTAATTTAGAATATTTGCTATCAGGTCTTAATATATGTAAAATATTTTCTGCTGTTGATAATTCTGGAAGGGGCGCATGAATAAATAGACTATTACCGTCGTGGTAGTGACTATAAGCCTGATAACCATATACCGATAGTAAAGGAAATAAGGCAATTAACTGAAGACTTTGGCGTAGTACATTTTCAATGGAAGTATCATCGGCTAATTCGTCATAAGAATATAATGTTAGTACACTCCTTGCAAGAGTGTTCATCATATCCTTACTTGGCGCTTTCATTATAATATCTCTTACAAAACTCGTAGGCAGTTCTTCTCTATAATGGGCAAGTAAGTCATTAAACTCATTAAGCTCTTCTTTACTTGGAAGTTTTCCAAATAATAAAAGATACGTTGTTTCTTCAAATCCAAATCGTTCTTCTTTAATAAATCCATCCACTATCTCTTCTACATCCACTCCATGATAAAAAAGTTTTCCCTCACATGGAACTAATTCACTGTCCACAATCGTATAAGAACGAATCTCTGAAATCTCAGTTAACCCGGCAAGAACTCCCTTACCACTAATGTCACGCAGACCTCTTTTAACCTCATATTTTGTATATAAGTCCGGATTAATTTTGCAAGCTTCCTTGCATTGATCTGCAAATTTTTCTATTACCTGCATTTCTTGTATCTGTTTTGTCGTCATTTTCTTCTCCTTTCAAAACGGGTGATTAATAGTTACCTACAAATTGATAGTGTCCTACAAAATGCACAAATTTTAAATGTGAAGCATGATGGTTCTTTATTATCAGATAAATTTTGCCATGAACACTAGTATATCATAAAAAATGGCTTTTGTGGACAAATTAGTATTAAATTTTGATAAAAATTTTACCAGTTTTGCTCATAACACCATGCCATCTTCATTCCTACATGCTTCATCCCTGCTGTTAAATCGTAAACAAAAGGCTGCTGCACCCAACATAATTTCTTGCATGCAACCGCCTTTTTAATGACTTATGAATTTGTTTATTTCGCTTATTCGCCCAATGTGGCAACCATGACTGCTTTAATGGTGTGCATGCGATTCTCGGCTTCATCAAATACCACTTCAGCAAATTGTTCAAATAATTCTTCCGTTACTTCTTTTCCTTTTACTGCTGGTAGGCAATGTAAAAAGATAGTGCTGTCTTTTCCAGTCTTCTTAAACAATTCATGATTCACTTGATATGGTTGTAATAACGCAATACGCTCTGCTGCTTTGTCTTCTTCTCCCATAGAGCACCAAACATCCGTGTAAATGGCATCCGCGCCACATACTACCTCTAGATCATCTGATATCTGTATATTTGCGCCTGATTCCTTTGCATAACCTTGGCATAACTCCACCAAATCATTGGTTGGCCATAAGGATTTTGGTGCTAGAATCGTGAAGTTAACACCCATCTTTGAGCTACCAATCATCAAACTGTTGGCCATATTATTTCTTCCATCACCCACGTATACTAAATTAAGTCCCTTAAGTTCACCAAACTGTTCTTTTAGGGTTAAAAAATCAGCTAATATCTGGGTAGGATGGAACTCATCGGTTAAACCATTCCAAACTGGAACCTTACTATACTTTGCAAGCTTCTCAACATTTTCTTGTTTAAAACCACGAAATTCAATTCCATCAAACATTCTACCTAGTACTCTTGCAGTATCTTCAACACTTTCCTTAGCACCTAGCTGAATATCATTTTTTCCTAAGTATTCTGGATGTCCGCCTTCGTCAATACAAGCAACCGTAAAGGCACATCTTGTTCTTGTAGATGGTTTTTCAAAAATTAATGCAATATTTTTTCCTTTTAGACTCTGACCAGTCATTCCCTGCTTCTTCTTCGCCTTTAAATCAGCTGCAAGTGTAAGTAAATAATCTATTTCTGCAGGAGTAAAATCTTTTAATGTTAAAAAACTACGACCTTTTAAATTCATAATCATCTCTCCTTTATTCTTAACTTATTTTATTAATATACATTTTAATGTTTATTTATACATTACTCTACTTTTTATCTATTGTCAAGTTTAATTTGAAAAGGCTGTTGCAGGATCACTTTATTCAAAATGATGCTGCAACAGCCTAAAATCTCTATTCAGTTGTATCTACTTTACGAGTTACGTAATCAGAGATTAAATCTTGTTCTAGTATTTCCTTGGAAGCTTCTTTTAATTCAATTGCTTTCTCATAATCCTTTTTATACTGATTGATATCAAGTGTCGTATCTGTACCAATTCTCCATGCTCGGCTTCCGTCAAAGATTCCTTCTCTAGAAATCTCAAACATGATATCATTTTTTGCAAAAGATCCCTCAAACAGATATGCAGTAAATGCAACAAATCCTTCCTTGGCATTTACCAAATCTTGCCCCAGAATATACGGTTGTTTTATTTGAATCCCCATAAGATTCGCTATCGTAGGTAGAAAATCAACTTGCCCACCTAATGTTGAAATTGTTCTGTTTATACCACTACCCGGAATATGTATGATCAATGGTATATGAAGCATCTCATCATAGTCATAAGTTCTTCCAAGATAATCGCCTACAATCACATCGTTATCATCCATAGTACAATTCAAACCATGGTGGTCTCCATATAAGGCAATCACCGTATTCTCATATTGTCCAGCTGCTTTTAATTCGTCAATAAACTCTCCAATTGCTTCATCGGTATAATATGCTGTTTGAAGATAACTTCCAAACTTAGTTCCTTCATGCTCAGGTAACAGATTAATCTTTGCTCTTGCCTCATCAAGAATATACGGATGATGGTTGGTTAAGGTAATAATAAAAGCAAAATACGGATTCTTTTGTTGTTTTAAAATTTCTGCTGTCTGTTGGAACATTGATTTATCCGAAATGCCAAGACCGATTATGTCACTATCATCTAAATCTTCCATACTGTAGAATTGGTCAAATCCCTGATATGGATACGCATTGTTACGATTCCAGAAGTCTCCTGCATAACCATGAAAAGCAAGAGTATCATATCCCCTATCTTTCATTTGCCATGGCAAACCATCATAAGTATTATCCATGTACAAACGATAACTCTCTCCATCAATAACTGGATACAAACTATTTAATGTAGAAAATTCAGCATCTGCTGTATTACCTTTTCCAATGTTACTATAGTAATTATCAAAATACAGGCTATCTGCTTGTAATAGTTTATTCAGATTTGGAGTTAATTCCTGACCATTGTAATTAGCACCGATTAAGAAATTCTGATACGCTTCTAATTGAATCACGATTAGATTCTTGCCCTTCGCAATTCCATTTAACTGTGTGGTATTGGTTGCTTCCACATTCTCTTCTACTTGTTCTAATACCTCTTGTGGCGGAATTTCTTCTGCTGATACATTGGCTATTACAGTATCATAAATATCTCCAATATGATTGGTAAAAAACTCTACACTACTTACCTTTTCCACACCGATTGCTTGTAGTGGATTAACTGCACATAAAAGAATGATGCTGCAAACACCTATCGCTAGACGTCCTAGTCGCTTGGTATATCCAGTTTTAATCACTTTTTTATGCACCCATAATTTAGCATCTTTTTTAAAGTAATAATATACAAATGGAATATCAATCAATAGTAAGAAACTAGCTGGAATTAAAGTTGCAATAAAACTACTTGGCACTTTGGCAACGTTGGATGCCTGCCATATTTGTCGAATCGATACCGTCTGATTATAATAGTTATAGTACATGGTATCTGCAAACATTACGATACTAAAGAACGTATAAAGAACCAAAAAGCAAATTCGTTTCTTCTTAATATTACTTCGACTAAATACAAAAAAGAGTGTACCAAAAACAACAATACTGCTTAAAACCATTATATTGTTGAGAATATTAACATCAATCAAAATATAATAAGTAATCAGTTTTATTGCAAACAATAACAATATCATATAAGGTGACTGAATTATCTTTTTTAACTTCTTCATTACTCTCACTCCTAACAAAAAAACCAATATCTATGGGTTCCACTACTCTATTAGCCCCCATAAATCCCCACATGTAAATTCATTCTATATCATAGTATAGTATCCTTACAAATTCAAGTGCTTATTTCTTACAATTCTCTTAAGGTGTTTCTATGTAGCCATGCAATGTAAAATGTGCAAGAAAGTGCCCATGCTTGCATGAAGGCACTTTCTTGTATATTTTCCATTATACGGCGTTTAGCCGCAGCGAGATGCAGCGTAGCGGAATCGAGCTGGCATGGCGGTATCGCGGGTAGTTTAACTCCTACTCCGAAATTCAGTCGGAGTAACCCCAACCATTTTTTTAAACAGAGACGCATAATGATTCTGATAGTTATATCCTACTGACTGAGCAATCTCCATAATAGACATGCTTGTATTCATAAGTAAATATTTACTTTCCTCTAATCGAATCGCATTAATATTATCTGTAAGTGAATTACCCGTCTCTTTCTTAATTAATGTTGATAAATAAAAACTACTAAATCCAGTATACTCCGCCAATTCCTTTAACGTTATCTTTTCATGGATATTTTTTCGAATATATTTCATAGCCAGCTTTACCGGTTTAGAATAGGACTGGTAGGAATAAATGGCAACTGCTTGGGTAAACGTAGTTAATATTTTTCCCATTAAATTTACAATTTCATGTTGATTTCTCTGTTCACTAGCTAACCTTAAAAAAGAGGAATTCAATTCTGACATCTGATAATAAGGTGCACCTGCTTCTATGGCAAAACAAAAACATGATGCAGTAGCTGCAATACTAAATGTCCTAAGTGCTTCAATGGAATTAATCGGTATAATTTTATCAAGCGGTAACTTACTAAAGCTAGCAATTAACTCGTCCATACCTTGTACATCACCCGTTGAAACCACCTGCTTAAATACGTTATAGTACTCCTGCGGAAGAAACTGTGATTCATCAATTTCTTCCAATGTAATAAAAGGATAACCTCTGTCTAAATCATGCTTGGTACTTGTCTTCTCATCTCCATTCATCTTATGTATTTGCTGATATATTTTTTGTGAGTTATAAGATTGTACACAAGATACTAACATTTTCCCTAAATTATTGATTCGGATCTCAGAAACAATCGAGATTCTAGATAGGGTCTCTAGTAAACTCTTTCTTTCCAAGTAATAATTATTATCTTGAATGAGCGAGTGCAACTGCTTACTCTGTTTGGTCGGCAAGATCATTGGTCCACAAACAAAAACACCGTATGCTTCTTTTTTATATTGCATAAATACCAAATTATAAATACAGTTATTACTACAATAATAGGTGTAGAAGGAATCTTGGTTTTGGTTATTCTCTTCTATTCTACTATTTACAAATGATAAAACTTCATCGAATCCAAGTGCTTTTAATTGAATGAAACCTATCCCCTTTGAGATATATTTAATCTCAAGGGAAGCGTCTAGAAACAGTGTGCTAACCCCTGTTACATTATGATATGTATCAATAACATCAGCTAATATGTTCAAAACAAACCTCCTATTGTATATTTATTAGTACCATTTTTACATTATACTATCTTATTCGACAAATAATAACAACATTTTATCAATAACCGCAATACTATATACATACAAATTATTGTTTTCACTATAATAATAACCGACTTAACAAGACAAGAAAAGTAGAAAACTAGATGTTTGGAGGATTTATTTATGAAGTTTACGCTTAAGAAAAAGATAGTACTACTTGTAACTGTTCCAGCAATATTAATAGGAATCGCAGCCTTACTGGTAAGTAATATCATGGTAACAAAGGCAATGAGAGATGAAATCATGCAACAATTGAAAGTTGCAGCCTACTCCGGTGTAGAGTATTACGAGTTTGCAAATGAGGAACCTTTTACAAAAGCAGATGATGGTACTGTAAAAAAAGGGGACACTATGATAATCAGCGGTGATTATCAATTTGTTGACAAGCTTATCACAAATAGTGGAATTCAATCCACCTTTTTTTATGGTGATGAACGAGTTGCTACTTCCATACAAGATGAAGCAGGACAGAGATTAGTTGGTACAAAAGCTTCTGAAAAAGTCGTAGAAACTGTACTAAAGCAAGGTCAAGATTATTTTACAAATGGAATTAATATTAACGGAACTGAGTATTATGGTTACTATACGCCCATAAAGCAAACTGGAACGGATGAAATTATAGGTATGTTTTTTGCAGGAGATACCGTTGCACAGGTGCAAAAAGCTATATATCCAATTAATGCAACAATCGGTATTGTAATACTAATCATTTTAATCATCTCCATACTTCTTGCTGTTTTTATTGTTTTATCAATCACAGATGCATTAGGGCGAACAGTTTCTCAATTGGACGAACTTGCACAAGGATCTTTGACATTTCAAGAGCACGAAAAAGATATGAAGAGAAATGATGAAATTGGAGAATTGGTTCATGCTACGATTAAACTGAAAAAGTCATTAGTAAAAGTCATTTCTGAAGTTATGGATACTACCAATGTATTACATTCCGCTGCAGAAGAATTGGAGCAAGTTGCCGATCAAACTTCAACAACAACCGAGGGGATTGAAAAAGCAGTAGAAGATATGGCATCTGGCGCTATGTCACAAGCAGAATCTACATCCGAAGCTTCAAAACAGATTCATTTAATGGGCGAAGGCATTGAGCATACCACGACTGCAGTGGAACAACTTCGCACCACCTCTTCCATTATGGATAATTCTAGTAAAGATGCAATAACTACGTTGGAGGAATTAAACCAGGTAAATCAAAAAACAAAAATAGCGATTGATAATATATATCGCCAAACCAATGAAACGAACGAATTTGCTCAAAAAATAAAAGAAGCAACCAATGTAATTACTTCTATTGCAGAAGAAACCAATCTACTCTCCCTAAATGCTTCCATCGAAGCAGCTAGAGCTGGTGAATCCGGAAGAGGATTTGCAGTCGTTGCAGATCAGATTAAGAAATTAGCAGAACAATCAAGTGAATCAGCAAAACAAATTGAGTTTATTATTCAAACTTTGATTGAGAATTCGGATAAAGCTGTTGAAATTATGGAAGAAGTTCGTAGTGTATCTAAAGTTCAAAATGATAATCTCGAAAAAACAAAAGTTGCATTCCAGATGGTTACAAACGGTGTTCACGAATCCGTACAAAATGTTAATATGATTTCTGAAATCTCGGCACAATTAAATGTAGCACGAATTAGCGTAATCGATATAATTAATAATTTAAGTGCTGTATCCCAAGAAAATGCTGCGAGTACAGAAGAAACTTCTGCGGCAACTGCGCAGCTATCATCAGCGATGACCAATGTAGAAGAAGAAATTAATGTGTTACGTGGATTAGCGGATGATTTAGCTAAGAGCATTCGTAAATTCAAATTGTAATATTTTAATCTGATAGAACAAAAAGAGGCGTATCAATGAGCTGAATGAACTGACGCCCATAAGTTAGACGTAAAAATCTAATTTATGGGCGTCAATTTATTAATACCTATTTACTTCTTAGTTATAATATATTTACTATTTTTGTGCTCCTACTTCAGTTAATGATTTCACTAGACCAGCCATACCTTGTATTTCAGATGGTATAATAATCTTGGTAGCCTGACCATCTGCAGCTTTTGCAAATGCTTCTAAGCTCTTTAATTGTATTACTGGAGTAGTAGGGGCTGATTCATTTAAGAATTTGATACCTTCTGCATTGGCTTGTTGCACTGTCAAGATAGCTTGTGCCTGACCTTCTGCTTCACGTATTGTTGCCTCTTTCTTTGCTTCTGCACGAAGAATAGCTGCTTCTTTTTCTGCTTCTGCTTCTAAGATAGCAGATGCCTTGTGGCCTTCGGCAACAAGAATGGTAGATCTCTTCTCACCTTCTGCTCGAAGAATAGACTCTCTTCGTTCACGTTCTGCTTTCATCTGTTTCTCCATCGCATCTTGAATAGCTGCTGGAGGAATAATATTCTTTAACTCAACTCTATTTACTTTAATACCCCAAGGATCGGTTGCTACATCTAATGATACTCTCATCTTTGTATTAATGATTTCTCTTGAAGTAAGTGTTTGATCAAGTTCAAGATCACCAATGATATTACGTAAAGTAGTTGCAGTTAAGTTCTCAATGGCCATAATCGGATTCTCAACACCATATGCGAATAATTTAGGATCTGTAATCTGAAAGAACACTACTGTATCAATTCTCATGGTTACATTATCCTTTGTAATTACTGGCTGTGGTGCAAAATCTACTACCTGTTCTTTTAACACGACCCTTCTAGCTACTCGGTCAATCAATGGAAGTTTAAAATGAATTCCTACATTCCATGTTCCTTGGTAACCGCCAAGTCTTTCCAAAACCAATGCCTGTGCCTGTGGAACAATTTTAATACATGATACTACGATTAATAAGATAATAACAATTAAAATAATTACTAACGTACTTCCTGCTGTTGGCATATTAATTTACTCCCTTCGTCTCTGTTACTATTAATTTTACACCTGAAATTTTTACAATTGTTACTTTGGTTCCCGCTTCAACTATCTGATCGTTTTCTGATCTAGCAGTCCACTCCTGTCCATTAACGATTACCGTTCCTGACTGATTAAAATTATCAATCATACTCGTAACTTTTCCTTCCCTTCCAATGATACTTTCATAATTGGTTTTGGTTCGGCTTTTATTGAAGTACTTTGCTGCGATTGGTCTGGTGAAGAATAGAAGTAGAAATGAAATAGCGAAGAATAATAAAAATTGTAATCCAACTCCTGCTCCAAGCATTGACGCAACAAACGCAACCAATGCACCTCCTGCAAACCATATAGTCGTTAACCCCAGGGTAATAATCTCAATGAATAGTAGTAATGCTAATGCTATAAGCCAATATATTGGTTCCATAACTATCATACCCCTTCTGGTGAATTTTATATATTTATTGTACTTTATATAGAATATATTTACAAGTTAAGATTAGATTAGAAAAAAGTCTGGTAAAACGGAGGGCACTGAAAAATTCTCCTAGTTTTGTATTATATGAATAACGGTGTTGCTCTATTCAGCATGGCTGCCTTACCTTCCTGCGGCATGTCCTTATATAGCCTCAAAGATACGAAAAACATCGCAGCTGCTCTGTTTTTCGCTGAGTCTATAGTCGGACATATGCAGCCTTGTCAGTCGGTCAACGCCATGCTGAATAGAGCAACACCGTTATTCCTTCAAGTTCGTGGATGAGAATTTTTCAGTGCCTCGGCTACAAGGTAAACTTTCTAAAACTGTTAAATGAGTTTCGCTTGTATAATATTTATTGGAGTAAAACTAAAGACTGAATGAAAATTGCATACTAATTTATAGCCGCTATTTTGAATCAGTCTTTCCTTAATTTATAATTTATACTCATGATATACTTATGTAGAGTTGCTTTAAAGCCCCTTTGAATAACGTAAAATTGTCAATTTGCACATCCACAACCTAGAACGAAGTGATACACAATATAGTTTGATGAGCAACTGTTATGAAGTCGTTGGTACTTAGGTCCTGTAGTTTAGGACCTTACGTACCATTACGAACTTCATCCAAGCGAAAGCGTGTTGCAAATCAAATTATATTGTGTATCACTTCATATAACCTAAGTGTATATTGTGCAAATTGACATCTTAATATTTCAACTATTTATTCCTCTTCTGCCGAAACACCTCATACATAATTACAGACGCTGCAATTGCCGCATTTAAAGACTCAACATGTCCATTCATAGGAATTTTCACCAATGTAGTAGCCGCTTTTGCAGTCTCTTCTGTGATACCATGTGCTTCATTTCCAATAATGATTCCACATTTTCCATTGTAATTTTCCTGATCGTAATAGTTCTGACCTGATAAGTGTGTGGCGAATAAATCGAATTGATTCGTTTTTAATATGTTTAAGGTATCATGAAAATCCTCTACATAGATATAAGGCATGCGATAAATGGATCCCATAGTAGAACGTATTACTTTCGGATTAAATAAGTCTACTGTTTCTTTACTCATTATGATTCCTGTGACACCAGCTGCTTCTGCTGTTCGAATAATTGTGCCAAGATTACCTGGATCTCTTAAATCTTCAAGTAGTATCAGATTGGCAGCATCTGTGCGAACCATATCTTCTAGTCGATAGGAAGGCATGGAAACGATTGCCATAATACCTTGCGGAGTCACCGTATCTGCCATCTGGTCAAAAACCTTATCCTCTACTACCTCATACTCTACACTTTGCAGCACAGATGGATCTGTATCCATGAGGGATTTAAAATAATGCTCCGATACAAAGCTTCTCTTTAACAAACCAAGTTGTTTTGCCTCTAAGAACATTTTTGAGCCTTCTATTACAAATGCTCCTTGTTCCTTCCTTGCTTTCTGCTTTTTCTGCAAAAGAATGATATTCTTTACTTGTGCATTACTTGTACTTGTTATCATGTCTGCACCTTTATTCTTCCATGATTAATTATTATCCTGCATATTACTTAACTTAGCTGCTTGATCTGCTGCTGTTAAGCTATCGATTACCTCATATATATCACCATCTAAAATGTCGTCTAAACGATGAGAAGTGAATTTAATTCTGTGATCCGTAACACGACCCTGAGGGAAATTGTACGTTCTGATCTTCTCGGAACGATCACCAGTTCCTACCTGGCTTTTTCTAGCTTCTGCTTCAGCACTATGTGCTTTTTCTAACTCTAATTCGTATAATCTAGAACGAAGTACTTTTAAAGCTTTTTCTTTATTCTTTAGCTGTGACTTTTCATCCTGACAAGAGATAACAATGCCAGATGGTATATGTGTTAATCGAACAGCAGAATCAGTTGTATTAACGCACTGTCCACCATTACCAGACGCACGGAAAACATCGAATTTGCAGTCATTCATATCTAATTGTACATCTACTTCTTCTGCCTCCGGCATAATAGCTACAGTAACAGTTGAGGTATGAATACGTCCGCCCGATTCAGTAACTGGAATTCTCTGAACACGGTGAACACCGCTTTCATATTTTAATTTAGAGAATGCCCCATTCCCATCAATCATGAAAATTACTTCTTTAAAACCACCAAGACCATTTTCATTTAAACTCATCATATCCACTTTCCAGCGGTTACGTTCCGCATATCTAGAATACATACGGAATAACTCTGCTGCAAATAATGCTGCTTCATCTCCACCAGCTCCACCACGAATTTCAACGATAACGTTCTTTTCATCATTAGGATCCTTTGGAAGTAATAGAATTTTCAACTCATTTTCTATATCAACAACTCTTGCTTTGCAATCATTCAGCTCTTCTTTCGCAAGTTCACGCATCTCTTCATCGCTTTCCTCTTCTAAAATTGCCAAACTATCTTCAATTCCTGCTTTTGCTTCTTTATACTCTTTGTACTTTTCAACAACCGGACTTAGATCCGTCTGTTCCTTCATAAGCTTACGAAATCTTGTCTGGTCATTTACACAGGTTGGCTCAGCAAGCTCAGCTAGCACCTCTTGAAATCGTATAATAATATCCTCTAACATATCAAACATGAACAATTTCCTCCATCTGTTCTTAAATCTTACTCTTTATTCCAAAAACAACTCGATCAAGCCCTGATAAATCCTTAATAACTTGAACTTGTTGGTAACCTTCTGCTTCTAATAATTCTGACACTGCTTTTCCTTGATTATAACCAATTTCAAAAAAAATCCATCCTTGATCATACAAGTAATTCCCAGCATGCGAAATAATTTTTCTATAAAAATACAGACCATCATCCATTCCATCCAGTGCCAACATAGGTTCATGTATACGCACTTCAGGAGTTAATTTTTCTATTTCTTTCGTTTCAATATAGGGCGGATTAGATACAATGATATCGTACTTTTCCTGAACTTGTTCGAATAAATCACTTTGAATTAATTCAACTTCTACTTTTAAGTTTTCTACATTTTTTCTTGCCACTTCTAACGCTTTATCTGAAATGTCTACTCCAGTAGCTTTTACTAAAGAATCAAGCTTTGCTAAGCTACAAATAATACACCCACTTCCTGTGCACATATCCAGGACACGTTTACCCGTAGCATGTTTCCTAACTTCTTCTACTAATACTTCCGTATCCTGTCTCGGTACAAGTACATCTTTCGTTACATAAAAAGGAAGTCCCATAAACTCCTGGCAACCGGTGATATGTTGCAGTGGAACATGGGATGTCCTTTTTAAAATAGCATCTTTATATTGTTGATATAAATTAGCATCTGCTTCTTGTTGTTTATTCATAAGAAAGGACAGTCGATTGATACCAAATATGTGCTCCATGAGATACCAAGCATCTATCTTAGCATCATCAATCTTCGCATTTCCTAACTGTTCTGTTCCCTCTACTAATATTTCTTCCAATGTTTTCATATTTAATCTATTTTTTCTCTTCATCAAATACAAAGTACTTATCTAACGCTTTTAAGATTTCATCATCTTCCTCGTCTGACATCAATGGACTAATGGAATTTGTAATAGATATTTCCTCTGCTACTTCTACTTCCTTCTCATCGACCAATGTAACTTTTTCTACCTGTGTATCTTTTGTTTTTGCAGACTTACCACTTTTCTTCTTACCTTTTTTCTTACTTCCTTTTTCACTGCCCAGATAACTCTGCCAGTCAAAAACTGCTTCAACAGATTGAATAGCAACTGCAATCATACTATCATCTGGTTCTTTCGTAGTAAGTGCTTGAAGCCACATACCTGGTTTACTTAACACCGAAACCACCTTAGATTCGCTTCTTCCAGCAAGTTTGATAAATTCATAGGAAACTCCAGCTATTATTGGCACTAATAATAAACGAAATACCATTCTTAACCACACAGTTTCAACACGTATAAAAATAAAGAAAATAATACTTACAAACATTACAACTAACATAAAACTTGTACCACAACGTTTATGATGTTTGGACTGTCCCCTAACATTAGAAACTGTTAATTCCAATCCATTTTCTAGACAATTTATTGTTTTATGCTCTGCGCCATGATACATAAACACACGTTTTATATCATTCATCTGGGAAATTCCAACAACGTAAGCAATAAATATTGTGATTCGGATGACACCTTCAATTACAGCTAATAAGGCAGTAGATTCAATTTGCTTTTGAAACAGTTCCGCTGCATAAAATGGTAGAACCATAAAGATACCGACTGCCATAACGATAGCAATAAAAACGGTAAATGCCATAATAACATCTTCTGCTTTTCCTTTAAAAATCTTACCAATTGCACTTTCCACCTTGGAAGGCTTTACTTCTTCCTCTTCTTCAAAGAAACTGGCGGAAAAGGTTAATGTTTTCATACCAATTACCATGGACTCAATAAACGCAAGGACTCCTCTTAATATAGGAAGTTTAAGGAACGTGTATTTCTCTGACACACTATGAAACGTGTCTTTTTTAACAACTATTTCATTGTTTGGCTTTCTAACTGCTATCGCATATTCTGATTGATTCTTCATCATAACGCCTTCAATTACAGCCTGTCCACCAATTCCTGATGGCTTCATAATTTCACCGCTTTCTATATATTTATTGAGCCTTCTATGTAAATGCTCATCTATTTGTTATTTTACAACCAAAAAAACTTATTGGCAAGCAATATATTGCACCAGTGTAAGTCTTCTTTAAAAAAATAGGCTGAGATATACACCTCAACCTAATCTTATTATTCTTAGTTGTCTTGACTTAAACCGTACTTACGATTAAACTTATCAATTGCACCACGTGCTGCAGCAGCTTTCTGCTGACCTGTATAAAATGAATGGCATTTTGAACAAATTTCTACGTGGATATCTTCTTTTGTTGAACCAGTTACGAATTCATTACCACAGTTGCAAACAACCTTTGCTTGGAAATATTCTGGATGTATTCCTTCTCTCATGATTTCACCTCTTCAATATAATATTATCGGTTTCCAACCGATATTAATAAACAGCTTTTTAATTATATCATAGCTCGACCTTCAATGCAACATCAATTTACAAGTTTCACTTTTTTTATCATCTCAATAAACTCTTCATTATTCTTCGTGCGAATAAACATATCAATAATGCGTTCCAATGCTTCTTCTGACTTTAATCCATTCAAAGCTTTTCTCATTAAGTATGTGGCTTCTACCTCAGACTGGGTAAGTAATAAATCATCTCTTCTGGTACTGGATCTCGGTAAATCGATGGCAGGGAAAATCCTTTTCTCGGACAAACTACGATCTAGTACTAATTCCATATTACCCGTTCCTTTAAACTCTTCAAAAACCACATCATCCATACGACTTCCTGTATCTACCAAGGCAGTTGCTAAGATTGTAAGACTGCCGCCTTCTCTCATATTCCTGGCTGCACCAAAGAATTTCTTAGGCATATGAAGTGCAGCTGGATCAAGTCCACCAGACAAGGTTCTACCGCTAGCTTGTACAGTAAGGTTGTACGCACGAGCCAATCTAGTGATACTATCAAGTAAAATAACTACATCTCTCTTATGCTCTACCAAACGCTTGGCACGTTCAATTACCATCTCGGATACTCTCTTGTGATTCTCTGGTAGTTCATCAAATGTAGAATATATGACTTCAACATTTTTTCCTTCTATGGATTCTTTAATATCAGTTACTTCTTCTGGACGCTCGTCGATTAGCAAAATAATCAAACTCATATCCGGATGATTCTGGGTAATCGCTTTGGCCACCTGCTTTAATAAAGTAGTTTTACCTGTCTTTGGTTGAGAAACAATCATTCCTCTCTGACCTTTACCGATTGGTGAAATTAAATCTACCATTCGCATTGCTACTCCAGTACCTGGTGTTTCTAAATGAATTCTACTATTTGGAAATATCGGGGTTAGATCTTCAAATTTCTTTCTTTTGGCAGCCTCAGCTGGATGAAAACCATTTACTGATTTTACAAATAGCAAAGCGCTAAACTTTTCACTCTGGCTCTTAATTCTTATATTACCAACGACAATATCTCCAGTTTTTAAATTAAACCTTCTGATTTGTGCTGGTGATACATATACATCATGCTCCCCCGGGAGATAATTATCACAACGAATAAATCCGTAGCCATCGGGAAGTACTTCTAGAATGCCTTCTTTCGTCTCTCCACTATCTAATTGATCCATTTCAGTAGGAATTAACGATGCTTTCGCCTGATCAACTTTCATTATATCCTGTGAGGTTAAATCTTGTCGTTGCGTTTCTTGCCTTATGGACTCCTGCCTTGGAATCTCCTGTCTCGTAGATTCCTTTCTCGTAGATTCCTTTCTTATTGCCTCTTGGTTCGTATATTCCCCTGTAACATTGTGTTTCACTGTAGTTCGTTGCTTTGTCTCATCTGCTTTATCAGTCTGTGCAGATGTATCTATTTTTAGTAGTTCATCAATTAATTCCTGTTTCCTAAGGGCAGAAATGTTTTTTAATCCCTTTTCTTTGGCCAGATTTTTTAAATCCGCTAAGGGCATAGCTTCATATTGGTTTTTCATAATTACTCCCATCTGCTAATTAAGCTGATTCTCATTCATTATTCATATTATTATTACTTCGGATTCTTTCAACGATTTGTCTAAGATATTGTTTGCTTTGATGTGCTTTTCATGATTTACTTGGATGGATTTATTATACACCTAAATCTTCCTATTGAAAAGTCTTTTCTTTCAAACTTATTCTGTCTCTTGATTTACCCATATCATAGTGTTATGATATTTTATAGGATTTGTATATTAGTGAAAGGAATTGTATAAAATGACTACAAATGAAACCGCTTTAAAGTTACACGAAGAATGGAAGGGAAAGTTATCCACCACTCCAAAATGCTCAGTAAAATCAAGAGAAGATTTAGCTTTAGCTTATACACCGGGAGTTGCAGAACCTTGTAAAGTAATTGCCAACGACAAAGAAGCAGCTTATAAATATACAATAAAATCGAATACAGTAGCTGTAGTTTCTGACGGAAGTGCTGTTCTTGGTCTAGGAAATATAGGTCCTTATGCGGCAATGCCTGTCATGGAGGGAAAAGCTGTATTATTCAAGGAATTCGGCAATGTTAATGCCTTTCCAATCTGTCTTGACACCCAAGATACAGAAGAAATCATTAAGACAATTGTTAATATCGCTCCTGCGTTTGGAGGTATTAATCTAGAAGACATCTCTGCTCCTCGTTGTTTCGAGATCGAGGAACGTTTAAAAGAACTTCTTGATATTCCTGTATTTCACGATGACCAGCATGGTACTGCTATTGTAGTCCTCGCAGGAATCATCAATGCTCTTAAAGTAGTAAAGAAAGAAAAGGAAACATGTAACGTGGTTGTAAATGGCGCCGGTTCAGCTGGTATTGCCATTACCAAATTATTATTAACATATGGTTTTTGTCATATTACTATGTGCGATAAAGTAGGAATCCTTTCCAAACAAACACCTGAGCTTAACTGGGCGCAAAAAGAAATGATGAATGTAACTAATTTATCTGGAAAGACTGGTTCTCTATCCGATGCTTTAGTTGGTGCTGATATCTTTGTTGGTGTTTCTGCTCCTAATATAGTGACAAAAGAAATGGTTTCTACTATGAACCAAGATTCCATTCTATTTGCTATGGCAAATCCAATACCAGAAATTATGCCTGATCTTGCCAAATCTGCTGGTGCGAAAGTAATTGGAACAGGACGTTCTGATTTCCCAAATCAGGTAAACAATGTAGTAGCCTTTCCTGGTATTTTTAAGGGGGCACTGGAAGGCAGAGCAACTCAGATAACAGAAGAAATGAAGCTAGCTGCTGCAATTGCAATTGCTGGTCTGGTAAATGAAAGCGAATTAAACGAGGATAATATTATGCCTCAACCTTTTGATCCACGTGTGGCCGATGTTGTAAGTAAAGCAGTAATGGATCATATTGTACGTTAATGAATGGAATAACATGATATTGTTATTCTGCAACTCCAATAAGGAGAAATCGTATTGACATCACAACAATTTTGGAATGAAAAACGTTATCATTCTTTAGACTATCACTTAAAGAAACGCTTTGGTGAAAAGGTTTATAAAGTTTCCTTGGATGGTGGCATGACTTGTCCAAACCGAGATGGTACTTTAGGAAACGGTGGTTGTATCTTTTGTAGCGCAGGTGGATCTGGTGATTTTGCAGCGCCAGTATCCCAAACAGTAACAGATCAGATTAATCAAGGAATCAAAGAATTAAAATCTGTAAAATCTGTTGGTAATAAGTTTATCGCTTATTTTCAGTCTTTTACCAACACCTACGCACCAGTTTCCTATCTTAGAAAACTGTTTACAGAAGCAATTGAACACCCAGATATTGTAATATTGTCCATTGCAACAAGACCAGATTGCCTTAGCGATGAAATTATTGAATTATTATGTGAACTAAATCAGATAAAACCTGTCTGGATTGAGCTGGGTCTACAAACTTATCACGATTCAACTGCTGAGTTTATTCGACGTGGATATCCGCTTACTTGTTTTGAAGAAGCTGTACGCAAATTACAGAAATGTTCCATTGAGATTATTGTTCATATTATCATTGGCTTACCTTTTGAATCCAAATTAGATCTTTTAAAAACAATAACATATCTTTCAGTTTTACCCATCCAAGGGGTAAAACTTCAATTACTGCATGTGTTAAAGAATACGGATTTAGCTGATTACATTGACAAATTTCATGTATTGACAGAAGAGGAATATATAGAGCTTGTACTTATGTGTCTAGAACATTTACCTAAACATATTGTGGTACACCGTATTACTGGTGACGGACCTAAACATATATTAATCGCCCCCCAATGGAGTACTCGCAAAAAAGCCGTGATGAATTCCATAAATAAGGCACTTAAAGTTCAGGATACTTGGCAAGGTAAATATTATATTAGGGATTCCATGTGAAAATCCAACCTCTTTCACAGCATATTTTTCGTGCCACAACGGCAGACAGGAGGGAGCATTATGC
>JAEZUR010000149.1 GCA_023420935.1 Bacillota bacterium
AAGTACACCCATGAATACAGCACCGATTACAACTCCAGGTACGGAACCAACTCCACCGTATGCAGAAGCACCACCGATGAAACAAGAAGCAATCGCATCCATTTCATAGTTCTGTCCAGCTGTAGGAGCTGCGGAGTTAAAACGAGCCACACATACTAACGCTGCTACAGCACTTAAAAATGCCATATTAACATATGCTGAAAAGTAAACCTTATTTGTGTTAATACCACTTAATTTTGCAGCTTTTTCATTACCACCGACAGCATATAAATGACGTCCAGGAATTGTTTTTGATGTATAGTAAGCGTAAACAAGTACAACGATAGCTAATAAGATTAAGATACTTGGAATACCTTTGAATTGTGCAAGTGAAAATGTTCCCACAAGGATAACAACACAGATTGCAATAGTTCTACCAAGCATTGCTGGAAAGCTTCCTAATTCGTAACCTTTGCTTGCTTTCTTAACACGTCCTGTAATCTGCATAGTTATGTATATAATACATAAAACAACGCCAACAACGATACAAGTGATATTAAGTGTTCCACTGCCAAAAACGTCCGGAACATAGCTATTGAAAATATTTAAATAATTATTTGGGAATGGTGAAATAGTTAAACCAGCTAACACGATAAGTGCAACACCACGCCATAATAACATACCTGCTAAAGTAACAATAAATGCTGGAATTCGAACATACGCAATCCAGAATCCTTGCCATACACCGATTGCAACACCAATCAATAAACAAAGAATGATGGAAACAACGATATTTAACTGTGCTGTAACGATTAATTTACCTGCTATCGCACCAATTAATGCTACAACTGAACCAACAGAAAGGTCAATGTTACCACCTGTTAAGATACACATTAACATACCTACTGCTAGGATAACTACATATCCATTCTGTGCAATAAGATTTGTAACATTTTGAGGAGTTAACAAAACTCCATCCGTTTGAATTGCAAAGAATAATGCTACAACCACCAATGCTAAAAGCATCGTATTCTTTTTTAGTATTTCTTTTGCTCTACTCATAATTATTTTACGCTCCTTTACTTGATTGCAGAATATGTGACATAATTAATTCCTGTGTTGCCTCTTCAGCACTTAATTCTCCGGCTATCTTGCCTTCATTCATAATGTAGATTCGGTCACACATACCTAATACTTCTGGTAACTCTGAAGAAATCATGATAACGGATTTACCGGCAGCAACTAAATCATTGATAATACAATAAATCTCATATTTAGCACCAACATCGATACCACGTGTAGGCTCATCCAAAATCAAAACATCAGGTCCTGCAAACATCCATTTACTTAATAATACTTTCTGTTGATTACCACCACTTAGATTACCAACATTTTGTTCTATTGACGGACATTTCGTCTTAAGTTTTTCTTTATAATCATTTGAAACACTTTCTTCTAAGTCTCTGTCGATGATGTTATAACGACTTACGTCTTTTAAGTTAGCTAATGTTGTATTAACACGAATAGGATTAGATAAGATTAATCCATTACCCTTACGATCTTCTGTAACGTATGCTAATTTATTATCAATGGCTTGCTTTACATTATTAAGATGTACTTCTGCTCCATTAATCATTAATGTTCCGCTAATATCTACACCATAACTTTTTCCAAATATACTCATTGCTAATTCAGTACGTCCAGCACCCATCAGACCAGATATACCAACAACCTCGCCCTGACGAACGTTCAATGATACATTATTTACTACTTTTCGATTCGTATCAAGAGGATGATGTACTGTCCAGTTCTTAACTTCTAACTTCACATCGCCAATCTTAATTCCACTACGTTTAGGGAAACGATCTGTTAAGTCACGTCCTACCATACCTTTAATAATTCTATCTTCCGTAATATTATCTTTCGCTTTATCTAGAGTTTCTATTGTTGATCCATCACGGATAATTGTAATTTTATCTGCTACATATGAAATCTCATTTAACTTGTGAGATATAACAATCGATGTTAAGCCCTCTTTTTTAAACGCTAACAATAAATCTAATAACTTCTGGGAATCAGATTCATTCAAAGAGGCTGTAGGTTCATCTAAAATCAGTAGTTTTACGTTTTTTGCAAGTGCTTTTGCGATTTCTACTAACTGTTGTTTTCCAACACCAATATCTTTAATAACAGTGTGTGAGGATTCTGTTAATCCTACTGTTTTTAATAATTCATCTGCCTTCGCGTATGTTTCGTCCCAATTTATTGCGACTTTAACACCGCGTTCATTTCCTAAAAACATATTTTCAGCTATTGTCAAATATGGCACAAGTGCCAATTCCTGATGTATTATTACGATACCTTTTTCTTCACTATCTTTTATAACCTTAAACTTACATTCTTCACCTTCATACATAATGTCACCGGTGTAGCTGCCATATGGATAGATTCCACTTAAAACATTCATCAAAGTAGATTTACCTGCACCATTTTCACCTACTAAAGCATGAATTTCACCTTTTTCAACTTGAAGGTTAACATTATCCAAAGCTTTTACACCAGGAAAAAGTTTGGTTATATTTTTCATTTCCAATATTAAATCAGCCAATTAAATCCCTCCATATAGGTATATTACAGGCGGGCAATACCAGTACTACCCGCCTGAATGTTTGTTGTGAAGTAATTATCCCTTCACGTAGCCACAAGAAACGCGCAGAGCGGTTTCTTGTAGGTTTGCTTATTTAAAACTATTTTAATTTGTCTTCTGTATAGTATCCAGAATCAATTAATAATTCTTTGTAATTTGTCTTATCAGCGAAAACTGGTTCACAAAGGAATGTAGGAATGATTCCTGTTCCATTGTCATAAGACTGCATATCATTTACAGGAACTTCAGCTTTTGTCATAATAGCGTTAACCATTTCAACAACTTTAGAAGCTAATGTACGAGTATCTTTAAAGATAGACATTGACTGAGTACCAGCAATAATATTCTTTACAGATGTAATATCGCAATCCTGACCAGTTAAAACTGGGAAGTTTTCTGCTGTATAACCATTACCAACTAATGCATTTGTGATACCATTAGCTACAGAGTCATTTGATGAAAGAACTGCATCTAATTTAGTTCCAGAAGCATAGTTTGCTGTGATTAAGTTTTCCATACGTTTCTGAGCTTCTTCAGTTGACCAGTTAAGTGTAGCAACTTCTTCAAATGTTTTTTGACCAGAAACTACAACTAATTTACCAGCATCGATATATGGAGTTAATACGTCCATAGCTCCTCCGAAGAAGAAACGTGCATTGTTATCATCTGCAGAACCAGTAAATAATTCAATATTGAAAGGTCCAGCTTGATTGTCTAAATCAAGAGCGTCACGAATGAATTCTCCCTGAATTGTACCAACCATGTAGTTATCGAATGTTGCATAGTAAGAAACTGCATCTGAATCCATAATTAAACGGTCATATGCGATTACTGGAATATTAGCTTCTTTTGCTTTTGCTAATACTGTTCCTAATGAACCACCATCGATAGATGCAATAACTAATGCATTACATCCAGCAGTAATCATGTTCTCAATCTGAGAAACCTGAGTAGCGATTTCATTGTTAGCATACTGAAGGTCAACTTCGTAACCAGCTGCTTCTAACTCTTTCTTCATGTTCTCGCCATCTTGATTCCAACGTTGTAAATCCTTTGTAGGCATTGCTACACCAATTTTGCCGCCTGCTGTTGTAGCTGCGTCATCGGTAGCTGCAGCATCATCAGTTGCTGCTGTGTCAGTTGTTGCTGCAGGTGTTTTTTCGGCGTCATTTGCTTTAGAGCCACATGCTGCTAAACTGAATGTCATTACTAATACTAGTAATAATGCTAATACTTTTTTCATTGTAAAACCCTCCTTTTATTTAGAACCTCCTCCAAATTGTTGTCTGTAGCAAAATTACTTTTGCAAAACAATTTTCTAAAAGTTCTTTATGTGAATTATATCAGTTACAAACAAAATTGTCAATGATTTTTGTACGAAATATATAAAAATATTTTTCGATTATTATCAATAATTCGTGTTTTCTGCCAAAAATGTAAATTATTGTGCACTTTATATAGTTTCTATAAATTTATCCACATGTTGTAATGCTACACCAACCGCAGTAGCCATACTATGATACTTACCCAATCTGAAGTAATTACCATTTTTCTCAAAAGTATTCAACTCAGATAATCTATTTTGAATCTCTTCAACATAAGGGTCTAAATATTGAACAATCACACCACCAAGAATCACGTCACAATCCAGCGCCATTCTTATGTTATTAATGCCAACACATAGATAATCCAAGTAGGAATCCCATATTTTAATATAGATTTCATTTCCTCCATCTAACTCAACAAAGAATTCTTCCAGCTGACACCCTAAATCGTCAGATAATCTTGCTATAGAAACATACCCCTCAAGACATCCATTCTTTCCACAGTTACACTTTCTTCCATTGGGTTGAATGATCATGTGTCCAAACTCACCAGCTCGTTGGTGATGTCCCTTAAATAATGTATTATTCATGAGAATCGATCCACCCACACCTGCTTCAACTGACAGATAAGCTAGCGTATTTTCCTGATAACTATTCCACATCTCAGCAAACCCACCAGCATTTGCATCGTTATCTATAATACATGAGTAGGGAATATACCGTGTTAGCATACTCCTAGAAAAACGCTTAACCTTTAATGATGGAGCCATTCCAATATAATCAATATTGTCATCAATAGTGCCCGGAATTGCTATGCCTACACCAAGTATTTTATCATTCGGTATCTGATTTTTTTCAACAAATGATTGTACGATATTACCAAGATACTGGCCATACTCATCCTGTGCACTGAACATCCTATGTTGCTTTTCGTAAAAGTATGCAGTGCCGCATAAATCTACAGCAACCAAACGTATATGCGTTTGCGTTAATTCTAGTCCAATGGCATATTTGGCTTCTGCAACTAGTGTAATTGCCTTAGCCTTACGCCCCCCTGTTGAGTCAAACGTTCCTGAATAATCTATAAGACCCATACTTACAAGCTCTTTTAGATTTTGATTAACGGTTGGAAGGCTCAAGGACAATTCGATGGCAATATCTTGTTTGGCCATCTGACCACTTCCATGAATCAACTTATAGATTCGATTGCGATTTAACTTCCTTAATTCAATTGCTGTCCCTTTCATATCCTTCACATTTTACACACCCTTTTATAAAAGACTTTTACTAATCTTTTTTCATACTATCATAATCTAGCACTTTACACAAGTCTTTTCATTGTTTTCCATAATTTTTAATGCGAAACAGACAATTTAATTTTCGGAACCTATACATTTTCCATCTAACAGCACAAAAAGAGTCTGGGAAATGATTGATTACTATTAATTTCCACAGACTCTTTATTAATATATATTTTTTTCTTTTGTAATATTACTTTGATTATTTAAACCAATTATGCAAATGGATTCTCTGTTTTATAAAGCATTCCCTTAGGCTGATTAAATCCAACTTCTTCTACGCCAAGATATTTAAATACTTCGTATAACGCTTTTCCAAAATCACCAAAAGCAACTGCACCATGATGAGGATAGTTTTTCTCAATTAGAACATGACGGTAGAAACGACCCATTTCAGAGATAGCGAAAATACCAATTGCTCCAAATGAGCGAGTTGCTACTGGAAGCACTTCACCTTGCGCTACATATGCAGTTAACTTAGCATCTGCAGTACTCTGTAGACGGAAGAAAGTAATTTTACCAGGAACGATATCTCCTTCTAATGTACCTCTTGTAATGTTAGGTTCTTGATCTGGTTCTAATGCACGAGCCATAATCTTCTGATTTTTCATTGAGCAAGAAGATAATTTGCTTGCTGCAGTATTTCCACAGTGGAATGCCATAAATGTATCTTTGTGCGTGTAATCAAATTTACCTTTGATTTCACCTTCATACATATCTGCAGGTACAGAGTTGTTAATATCCAATAATGTTACAACATCATCACTTACACAAGTTCCGATATATTCACTTAATGCTCCATAGATATCCACTTCACAAGATACTGGAATACCCATTGCTGTTAAACGGCTGTTTACATAACAAGGAACAAATCCGAATTGTGTTTGGAATGATGGCCAACATTTGTTAGCAAATGCAACAAACTCTCTAGAACCTTTGTGAGCTTCAGCCCAATCTAATAAAGTAAGTTCGTACTGTGCTAATTTAGGAAGGATACCAGGCATTTTGTTTCCTGCGCCAAGTTCTTCTTCCATGCTCTTAATAACAGCTGGAATACGAGGATCGTTAGCATGCTCATTAAATGCAGCGAATAAATCAAGCTCAGAGTTTTCTTCTATTTCAACTCCAACATTGTATAACTGTTTGATTGGTGCGTTACATGCTAAGAAGTCTTGTGGACGTGGTCCAAATGCTATAATTTTTAAGTTATTTATTCCAAGGATTGCTTTTGCAACAGGAACAAATTCTTCCATCATATCAGCAACTTCTGAAGGAGTTCCTACAGGATACTCAGGGATATATGCTTTGATGTTACGAAGCTTTAAGTTATAGCTTGCATTTAACATACCACAGTAAGCATCTCCTCTGTCATCCATTAATTGATCACCAGCTTCTTCTGCTGCCGCTACAAACATAACAGGTCCATCAAATTCTTTTGCAAGAAGTGTTTCTGCAGTTTCTGGTCCAAAGTTTCCAAGGTATACTACTAAAGCATTACATCCTGCTTCTTTTAATTCAGCTAACGCTTTTTTCATATGTAATTCATTTTCGATGGTAGTTGGACATTCGTAAATATCCTGTCCTTTTGCTTTAAATGCTTTTACAACTGCCTGTCTTCTACTTGTTGAAAGGCTCATAGGGAAACAGTCTCTGCTCACTGCAGCGATTCCCAATTTAACTACTGGCATGTTTTTCATATTAATTACCTCCGATTATTTTTTGTTTTCGTTTATACAGAAAGATTTTCACCAACAAGTCCCACAAATGCACCTTCTATCTTTGCATCTTCATGCGCAATTAGCCATTTGTTTCTTGCTGTTAATAGAACATCTTCTTTTGCATCTTTTGGTTTCACTTGTAAATCTAGATTTGTATCTTTTGGCAATACCACAACACAACGGAACCCTCCATCATTTGCATTACATGGAGCATAGTGTAATGTAGTTGCATAAACTTCTACCATAGTTTTGGCTGGAACTAAAAAGGCTTCAATCTTGCTCGTTTCATATGTAAAATCTTTTGAAATATCTTGCTGCATTCCTATTAATAGGATTAGATCTGTAATTGCTACGTTTATCTCAGAAGATCTATGATATTCAACTGCATTTAATAGATGATTGTTCCCGTTACAATAACCTATCTGAATTGGAAGTCCTCCATATACACCATCCTGAAACTGTTTCATAATTGGAAGTGTTTCTAAGTTCGAATCTGATGGCACGTAGATTACATCGTCAGGAAGTGGTGTCTGTTCCATAGCTGCAAACAACGCATCACCATTATAATCATCTATAACACGGCCATATTTTTGAAATCTTTCATCCGTTACCGGATAAATTGTTAATTTTGATTCCATTACCTGCTCCTATCTGCTACAAAGTTATTTCTCTATAGCTCATTCCGTATCTGAATAATAATTTGTGTAACATTTCTGTGCTCGTGCACGTTATGTATATATTATATATCATTCAATGAATTTGTCAATAGAATTCTGTATTAAATAACTAAATTTTCATATCATTACTTATGTATATAAAATTTCTTGTAGCATCGAATCAAATCAAAAAAAGGTTCGTTATTCTTCCAAATAACGAACCCTTAAAATATTCAATTTTTATATCCTTTGTACCTTCTTATCTTTATCAATCGGAGGTATTTTCAACCTATTCCTGCTTGGCCCTTTTTGAAAAAAACGACAAAACCTATTAAATTCCAAATTGTCCTTTGTAATTTCAAAGCTTTTCGACCTCTCAAAAAATACTCATTGCTTAGTACTATGGCTTACAATTCAATACGGTGATGTTGGTTGCGCATCCTTTTTCTCTCCGACTCTGTATATTAATATACACCCTGGATGTACTTTTATCTCTCTATAATAAAGACCCTTCCAACAGGAATATCCATCACGCCACTTATGTATTGAATCGAGCTCACCTCATCTTTTATTTCCATTGGAATCACCTCTTTCTACAATTAACTGCTATTTCAAATTGATTGATTGGTTATGTCTTAATTATAATCATATATTTTTAATTTGTCAACCACTTTTATTTATATTACATTATTATCTTTCTATTATATGTATTGTGTGCACATTTAAAACAAATTATATGTAATATTAATCATGTTATTGATTTTCATACTCTATAACTCGTATTTGCTATTTTTAATTCTTTTCTAATTTGACTTTTATAGGTTTCATGTGTATTATTTACTTAATACAATAATATACCAACAGGGAGGATTTATTATGCAATTAGAGTTGAAACAGATTGCAAAATCTTTTGAAAGCAAAGAAGTTTTAAAGAGCATAGATTTTACGTTTGAGAAGGGAAAAATTTATGGGCTTCTGGGCCGAAATGGAGCCGGTAAAACTACATTATTTAATTGTCTAAGCGGAGAATTGGAAGTAGATGAAGGTTCTTCTACTCTATACTTTACCGATCTAGAATCATCCAAATGTCAACGGCCATTATCCGATGAAGACATAGGATATGTTTATTCTACGCCTATATTACCCGACTTTTTAACCGGATATGAATTCATAAAATTTTATATGGAAGTAAACCAAGAACACATTGACTCTGCTAAAACAGTGGAAGATTATTTTGATATGATGGAATTTAACAAAGAAGACCGACATGCATTAATTAAAGGTTACTCACACGGAATGAAAAATAAGCTTCAGATGCTTTGTTACTTCATTACGCAACCTCCAATTATTTTACTGGATGAGCCTCTCACTTCACTAGACGTGGTAGTTGCGTTAGAAATCAAGAAATTATTAAGAGAGATTCGTAAAGATCGTATCATTATTTTCTCAACTCATATATTGCAGCTCGCAACCGACTTATGTGACGAGATTGTAATTTTAAATGATGGTAAACTAGAACAAGTAGATCACAACATGCTACATAGCAGTGATTTTGAAGAAAAAATAATTGCTCTATTAAAAGACGAGTAAGGAGAGATTTTTATGATTCAGACTTTAAAAACTACATTTAAGTTGGAAACATCCATGAGCGTGAATGCATTTTTGTTTTATTTTAAACGTATACCACTGCTTGGTAGATTGTTTTCTGATAAAATATATGGTCAGGTAAGTTTAAAAACAGCAATATCTGTATTGGTATTTCTATTAAAGATAATGAAAGAGCTAGTACTAAAATCACTTATGGTTGGTCTCTCCTTATACCTTCCTGTAACGCTCTTTTATTCACACGAACCAGCTCCAATGCAATTGAGCACGTTCACACATTTATTGTTTGTAATATACTGTGTTATCTTACCATTTTTATTTAGTGATGCTTTTGAACCATCTAGGCCTAAAATTATTGCTGTAAAAATATTGCATATTCCGGCCAAACGGTATTACCTTTTTGATATTTTTTACAAGACAATACATGATACCATTTTACTTTGTCCTAGTATATGTGTTTTTACTATTCTGGCGAAAGGTACATTTCTACAAGGTTTGTATTACACTTTGGCACCCTCTCTTATAAACTTAATAGGTGAAGCATTTCATTTATTACTTTACAAGAAGACCAAGTATGTTCTTCGCAAGCACATGGTATTTTTATCTATATTAATTCTGCTTTTCATTGTAGCCGCGTATTTGCCAGTATTGATACAACTTAATGTACCTACAGAAACAATATTTTATTCTTTCCCTTTTGCGCTTATTATGTTTGTTGTTAGTTTATGTTCCATTTTATATATTATCCGCTATCAGGATTACGGAAAAGTATTTCTTGTTTCCAGCATTGTAGCTGATTCTAAATTGGATAAAAAGAAAGCAGTAAGAGAAGCAACTTTCCGAGAAGTCACTTTAAAAGATGCTGATCTAGCATCCTCATTACTGCATCAAGAAACATATAAAAATAAACACGGATATGCTTACCTTAATGCACTTTTTTTTGAGCGACATAGACGTATGCTTTTAAAACCTATGTTTATCACACTAGCGTGTATTGGTGTATGCTTCCTTGCAGGAGTAATAGCGATTTTACTTATTCCTGAGTTTTCATCCCTTTATATGATAGGACTTTCCAAAGGCTTTCCTTCTCTTGTTTTTATCATGTATATCCTGTCAACATTTTTGTGCCAGAGGGCTACGAAAGCAATGTTTTACAACTGTGATATCAGCTTACTGCGTTATGCCTATTATAGAAAAAAGAATGTTATACTATTGAACTTTAGAATACGACTTAAAAAGGTATTAATCATGAACGGCCTTCCTGCATTAGCAATAGCAGGAACGCTACTTACTTTAGGATTATTAGCTAATCAAAAACATGTTTTATCCATAGTTGCCATTATTATCCTTGTAATAATTTTATCCATTTTCTTTTCCGTACATCATTTATTTATGTACTATGTATTCCAACCTTTCACTACTGATTTAGACGTAAAAAATCCAGTCTATAAGATTGTAAACGGTATTATTTACATGGCCTCATATATGTGCCTTCAGATTCGTCAAGCACCAAGTGCTTTTGTAATTATCATACTTGTGGCTACCATTGTTTATACTATTATTGCATTAATTCTAATCTTACGTATGGCCCCAAAAACATTTCGAGTTAAATAAAAATCTTTCCTAACTACTAAATAGAGAAGGAGTTGTTACAAATAGCATCCATCTTAATCTGCTACTCCGTAACAACTCCAATTTTAATTATTAATTACTTTTCCGTATAGAACTTTTGGGTATCTAACAATTCTTTTGTAATCTCAATATTATCCTTTTGAAGTGCTCGATATCTTAAATCAATTTCTTTTATTTTGGCATTTCTTTCTCGATAGAATCTTGCCATCGCTTCGTCAAATAATGGCTGCGATGCTAATTTCTCACGTATCACTTTAGAGAATGGGCAATAGGTTGCTAATAATTCACGTACTGGTTTGTTTAATCGTATTGCTCCTTGTGATTCGCTTTTAATCCATATCTCATAATCGCTGGTAAATACTTCTCTTGTATTACCTCGATTTTTTTGTATCTGAGACTTTAATTTCTCTTTTCTTTCTTCAGAAAGATCACGATTTTTACGGTAGAATTGAATATAGTCAGAGTATTCGCTGGTTAACGATTTGTATTTAATATTGTTCCATGCTGTTCCTTGGATGGTACGACAAATCTCCCATCGATATCTTCCTAGAATTTTGATTAAGGTCTCTTCTAAATCCGTTTCTAAAAATGCTGGAAGCAGAAATCTTCCACTGGTATTTCTCTTTCTTCCCGTAATATCTTGCCACATAACACCATTTGTTCCATGGTTTGGAAGAACAACAATATCAGGAAATACTTCTTCTATAATATATTCTCTTTTTATCTTCTTAACCTCATCAACATATAATGATTCTCTTACAAACACAGAATAATCAATCATAAGTATACGACGTATGGCAGCATTTATTTCATTGGCAGTAACATATGTTTTCTCAATACTTCCTACAAAACTATCTTCGTAAAGCATTGGAACAAAGATACTAATCTGACCACTAGTGATACGATTATTATATTTAAACATATTTTGAATCTCATATTGTAATTTCTTAATAGGATTCTCAAGATATTCTTTTTCTTCCTCTGGTTTGAGCTGATTGGACTTCTTCATGGTACGAATCATTTCATAATAATCCAGATCAAACTCACTCTTAGAAGGCTCTTTCTTTCCCTCATAAACTAAAGTCAACCAATCTTTGATATTATATACCTTGCATGGGCCAGTTCCATCATCACGTTCTTCCATACCATATAGTGAAATTAAACGTTCCTTAGATAGTAATCGTTCATCCATATATCCATATTTCAAAAACATATCAATCACTTTAGTAGCATCTTTATGTTGGTACGCTCTAAGGAATACTGCTTCATAGATTTGATAGTAAATTTCTATCATTTGTCTCCTAAGTTTTCTTGCACTATCCTCACTCGAAGACTTGTCCTGAAGATTAACAAAGCTTTCCATTAACTTGAAGAATACTTCACTGGTTTCTTTTGATAGATTGGCATATGCTAAAATCTGTGTTAATGATCCTTTTAACGCACCCATAATCTCAACTTCATTGACTTCACTAGAAGAGGAGGCTTGCTCTTTTGAAGGTTCGTTGGAGCTTCCAGACAAAAGTTCATAATAAATCTTTTCCATGGCATCTCGTTCGATTGGTAACTTACGGCCAGCTTTTTCTTCAAATAACGTTTCAATATCATTTATCATATCAATTACTTCATCCAGGATATCAATTAACTTTTTATTACCAATTCCAGCAAGACCTAGATCCATTGCTAACTTAGCAATGCATCGAAATAGGCAATTTGGAGTGTTGTTAATTAAACCTTCTGACATTTCGAAGACATAACAAGAAATCTCAGTACACTCATTAATAAGATTATTAATAATGTCTGCTTGTTCTTCAATATGGTATAAACATATGGTATTACTTTGCCCATAAAAATTCTTCTGAAGATCTAGCGGAATGCTATTACATGCCAAATAATACTCTAACTTCTTATCTTCTATCATAGATTCCATCTCAAACGGCTCAAGATCTTCTAGCACAGAAACTTTATTAATATTATATCCGCTCTGTGTTCCCATCTGTTGATATAAGGTATAGTATTTGTCCAAAAAACCTCTAAGAGTTACCGCTTTTTTCATAAGCAAATGATGTATGTTTACAATTTCTTTCATATATCTACTCAAGGAAGCCACGATAAGTCCTGCATAATCCTTATTTGCATTTAGAATCATTTCTATACTGTCAATATGATCAACTGGAAATACATATAATACTAAATTATCATACGCGGTATAAGTTACCCCGTATCTCCCCGTGTATATATCACATATTCCAAGAAAATTACCAGATCCAATGATGGTTCTAACGCCATTTCGAAAAACCTCAACGCGTCCTTTTAGCACAAGACTGATACTATTGACTGGTTGGTTCTCCTCGTATACTACTGTTGATTTCAATATTTGATTCACTGCATTCATATTTAATTTCATATCCATATGCTCACCCCGATGTTCCGTATATTTAAACTCTCTTTCATTATAATCCAAGTTTGCATGATAGTAAATGGTTTATCTCATTTTGTAAAAAAATAGCCGCCCACATCTAATGTGGTCGACTTATATAATAATCCGTGCATCTTGCTTTGAATCTACTTCATGGACGTTACCTCTACAGTTAACTCAGTCCAGGCTGCCTCACGGCACACAGGAGGTTTTGCTTAGTGCTGCTTCATTCCTGACCTGACACGGTTCACAAATTCCTGTTGCGTAAGACCCAAACGTCAACGCCACTTATAAAGGGCAGCTCCACAAATATAGACCCGGGGCAAGATATCACCCCTGCTATAGCGGATTGCAGGTACAGGGCACCGCTGTCTCCCCGGCTGCACGGAAATCTTATGACTATTTTATGCTGCTAATTAATCTTAAATGCTATATTTTAATTATATAATATAACTACTTCGTTTCTAGCAGTGAATATCAGTATACTGTTTTTCGGAGCTTGTGTCAAGGGGAACTAATGGAATTTTTCCAGGGATGAATGCTTTTTTTCTTCCCTTAATTCTCGAAAAAATTTCTGTAATAACCCACTACATTCCTGCTCTAAAATGCCTGTCTCCAACTCAACCTGATGATTAAATCCTTCCATTTGCAACAGATTTAATACCGAACCAGCACATCCAGCTTTGGAATTCATACTTCCTATCACAACTTTTTCTATTCTAGCTTGAACAATAGCACCCGCACACATTGGGCAAGGTTCCAGTGTAATATACATCGTACACTCTTCTAATCTCCAATCTCCTAAGACTCTACTAGCCTTATCGATGGCTAATATCTCAGCATGAGCTAATGTATTTTTTTTCGTATTTCTCTTATTGTATGCCCTGGCTATAATTTTATCTCGATATACGATTACGCATCCAATTGGAACTTCTTTTAACTTATATGCTTTCATTGCCTGTTTTATGGCTTCTTTCATATACTGTTCTTTCATAAACAACTCCCGCTGCACAAAATAATGAATCCGAACTAATTGCTGTTCTTTTGACTGTGTGCTATATTATATAGTAACATGTTCAAATGGAGGTGGCAATATGCAAATAAAAGGCTTTAATAAGACAACTTTATTGGATTACCCAGGTCATCTAGCATCAACTATATTTCTAGGTACTTGTGATTTTCGTTGTCCATTTTGTCATAATGCGTCTTTGGTTATATCGCCACAGATGCAGCCATGTATTCCAACCGACGAAATCCTTTCTACTTTACAAAAAAGAAAGAACATATTAGAGGGTGTCTGCATCTCTGGCGGCGAACCAACCCTACAAAACGAATTACCTCACTTTATTGAACAAATAAAAAGTCTAGGTCTTAAGGTTAAATTGGACACCAACGGTAATAATCCAAGCATGATACAAGAACTATTAAATCTAAACTATATTGATTACATCGCCATGGATATAAAAAATTCCAAAGATAACTATTTAAAAACCATTGGAAGAACAAGCTCCAGTGATTGTTTTAATATTTTAGATAATATAGAGAACAGTATAGATTTGATTCAATCAAGTGAGATAGATTACGAATTCCGTACAACTGTTGTAAAAGAGCTTCATTCAGAGAGAGACTTTATAGAAATAGGAAAATGGATTCGCGGCGCTAGGCGATACTTTTTACAGTCATATATCGACTCAGGTAATACAATTCAAAGCGGCTTTAGCCCTTACACCAAATCTGAGCTTGTACATTTTAAGACTTTACTGGAACCATACGTAAACAACGTTGAAATTAGAGGTATCGATTAAGCACAAAGGAGGATGTCATGAAATTAGAATACTCAACACAACGATTGCTATTGAAAGTTCTGTCTCCAGAAAATAGTTTAGCAGTCCTTGACTTCTATACTCGTAACAAAGATTTCTTCGAACCATTTGAACCCGATCGAATGGATACCTTCTACTCAGAAAGTTTTCAGCATGCTAATTTAGTTTATGAATATAATTTATTCTGCCAATTTAAGTATCTTAGACTATGGCTCTTTTACAAGGACGATCCCAATACTGTTATCGGAACCATTTGTTTTAGCAATATAGTGAAAGGTGCGTTTCAAACCTGTATGGTAGGTTATAAGATGGATCAAAACCACTGCAATAAAGGATACGCCAAAGAAGCCCTATCCTATGCGGTGCAGCTTATATTTCAAGAATATGGTTTGCACCGCATAGAGGCTTTCGTACTACCAAGTAATGAACCTTCTATTAAATTACTAAAAGGTATTGGCTTTGAATATGAAGGCATCGCTAAAAAATGCATTAAATTGGATGGTATTTGGAAAGATCATCTCCGTTACGCAATGGTTAATCCGCTATAAAACTATATTAAAAAACCAGTATCCAAATTCTCCCGCTTTCAGCTCACGGTTCTTAATGGATTTAAAGTTGGGGAACCCAAACATTCTAGCCATAAATTGTTCTCTGTTATGATAGATACCTGGAACCCCTAAGAGATATTCTTCTTTATTACCTTGCTTTCTCTTTGCAAATATTAAATGGCGATAACTATAGTAACTGTGTAGTAAAAAACTATTATTAGCATAAACCCAATATTCCATTGGGAAAATACCAATATCCTGCGGTTCTATTCGAACACAGTCCAAAATTTCATCATCTTCAAAGGGATACATTTTCGGGTATTTTGTAAAGACTAGATCAATCCTATTTTTTTCAGGGGCTTTTTGGGATTTCATTTTATCCGCCATGACTTTTTCTGCAATCTCTTTTTCGGCAAATAATTTTTCAGCTATGGATTTTTCTTTCACCGGATTAGAGTACTCTTCTCCTTCTAAATCACTGAAATCCAAAATCGGTAATTCTTCTGCCACTTCTTTTATATAGGCTTCTACCTTATGTTCAGGTGGTTCCTCTTTTGTTTCATCCAGAACAACATGCTCCTCAAGCGCAACTGCTTGTTCCGTACTTGCTGCAATCTGTGCTACCTCAACGTCAACTTCCACTACTTCTTCTAATGGAGTTACTGGAGCTATGCTCTTTATTTTATTAATTGTTACGTCAACGTTGTCTAAATCTATTGGCTTATCATCCCACTCTGTTCCAAAGTACTTTTCTTTGGAAGCATAAATAAGTAAACCGCCCATTTCATCAAAGGAATATCCGGAGTCCATCATATCATCCGTTTTTGTAACAATCCTGCATTCACAAACTCCATTTTTCACCATAGCGGAACCAAGCGAAATACAGTTGATTAGTCCATTTTCTCTATGGAAAATATAGACGTTTAACTGTTTTTCACTAATACTCAATAGACGAATATGTATAGTAATTTTACATTGTGAATTACGAATTTCAATTTTGGCATATCCTACATTGTTTCCTTTAATTCCTTTTTCGTAATTATACATGTAAGAAACCAATCTTTTATAATTCTCCAAAACCGTCACTCCTTCTTTTAGACTAATATATTCAAAACTTCTTTAAAATATGCCAGTTAATGGTCATTATGAGCAGAATCTTCTTGTATTACATTGTTTGCTTCGCTATAATAGAAGAAAATGAATAGTAAGAAAGGGTGTGCCTATGAAAAAATTATTATCTTGGAATGTCAATGGGCTAAGAGCCTGTATGAATAAAGGGTTCCGTGAATTTTTTAATGAATGTAATGCAGATGTTTTTTGTATACAGGAAACAAAAATGCAACCGGAACAAGCAGATTTTCAATTTGATGGATATGAAGTTTACTGGAATAGCGCTGTAAAAAAAGGATATTCCGGTACTGCTATCTTTACCAAAGAAACACCGTTATCGGTAAGTTATGACCTTGGATTGGATAAGCACAATGATGAAGGTCGTGTAATAACACTGGAATTTGATAACTACTACCTTGTTACCGTGTATACCCCCAATGCTCAAAGGGAATTAGCAAGAATTGATTATAGAATGGATTGGGACATAGCTTTCCGTTCCTACGTTTGTGATTTGGACAAGAAGAAACCAGTTATCATCTGCGGAGATATGAATGTGGCTCACAATGAAATTGATTTAAAAAATCCCAAAAGTAATGTTGGCAATGCTGGTTTCTCAAAAGAAGAGCGCGAAAAAATGACTGAATTATTAAATAGTGGTTTTGTGGATTCCTTCCGATACCTTTATCCAGAAAAAACAGATGCTTATACCTGGTGGTCTTATATGTTTAAAGCCAGACTTAAAAATGTTGGTTGGCGTATTGATTATTTCTTAACTTCAGAATCAATAAAACACAACATTATTGACAGTATCATCCACTCACAAGTTGAGGGTAGTGATCATTGTCCCGTTGAGCTAGATTTAGATCTATAGTTGAAAGGCCCGCAAGAAGCGGGCCTTTGTAATTACTTCATTACATCTCTATTCCATTTCTAGCAGGAATCCCTTGGTCAAATGGATGTTTTACTTTATTAATCTCAGATACATAATCTGCCAACTCCACTAATTCTTCATCTGGATTACGACCAGTAAGAATTATTTCTAAAGAATCAGGCTTATGTTTCAAGAATTCAATTAATACTTCTCTCTCCACCATACCCTCTCTGTACGCAGACATAATTTCATCTAAGATCAAGACGTCATACGACTCTTGTTCCGACATTTGAATTACATCTCTTAATCTTTTATTATAGTATTCCGATGCTTCCATTCTCACATCATCTGACATACAAAAGGTAAAACCAAACTCTCTGTCACAAGGCATGACATGTATTCCTGGTATCTTTTTTAGGATTAGTACTTCGCCAGAATCATCTGTTTTTAAAAATCGCATCATCAATATCTTCATATGATTACCTGCTGCCCTCACTGCAAGACCTACCGCAGCTGACGTCTTTCCTTTTCCATCTCCACAATATATATGAATAAGACCTCTCATAGGTTCACCATCCTTTCCTTTTTAAGTAAAGCATATCATATGAATGCCCTATGTACAAGTTTGAAGACTACTTAGTCTATGTATCTCAAAACTACTGTTTTATTGTAATTTTTTATTGTATATGGTATAATATACCAATACAACCATCTTATGTACAACAAATCTACTAAAGATTGGAGGATTAACAAATGTCTCGTAAACTTCAGCAAAAAGGGGCATTGTGTGTGTTTTTAGGAGTAGTTCTTGTTATAACTTTAGTATCCTTTGTATCAATTAATTTTATTACTAAAACGGAATATACATCAAAACGAGACTTACTAGAACGACTATCTGAAAATGCATATATGGAAAGCACTAATATTTCCTATGTCCTCCAGGAAAATTTTACAACACTAGAAACGCTTGCATTATTTATCCAATCCTATGACGACTTACATAACGACAAGCTTTTTTCTATATTAGATCAAGTAAGTAATAATAATAATTATGTACGTATTTCTGTAACAGATGAAAAGGGAAATAATTGCTCTCCCGATTCGTCTATTTCTATTGCCGATCGAAATTATTTCAAATTAGCCATTAACGGAAAATCAACTGTATCAGACTTAATTATATCAAGAGTTGACGGACTCCCATGTATCGTAATCGCTGTGCCTATAAAAAAGGATAATAAAGTGATAGGTGTGTTGCGTAGTGTTTTGCAACAAGACAAATTGAATGAAATGCTAGATTCCGATAATTTCTCTGGCAATGAGATGGCCTACATTGTGCAAAAAGATGGCGTCATTGTAGCCAGACTTGACAATAATAGCTCTATGACCAATCTGTTTGAATCTATTGGTGATAAAAAAATTATGAATCAAGTAGTGACAGATTTTCAGAATGGAAAAAGCGGCTTCTTTCGTAGTGAATTTGCGCATACAAAGAGTCATTATAATTATACACCTATTAAGGGGAGTAATTGGTATCTTGTTAATGTTCTTCCTTATAGCATCATTCATCAACGTACCTCAAGAAACATGATGATGGGTTTTTTACTTCTTGTTGAGATATTGTTTATCTTATTTTGTTCTGCATTCGTTGTAGTACATATTATCAGGAAAAAGAATCGTGCCATTCATAACTTAGCAGATACCATTCAAAATATAACAAAGCATGTGCCTGGTGGCGTTTTACGCTTCAGTGCGGATACATTAGAATTTGATTTTATCAGTGAGGGAATTTTAAAATTATTAGGATATAGTAATGAAGACTTTAAGAATAAATACCAGAACCGATTTGATAACTTTATATCTCCTTCCGAGCGAGACGAAATCGTTTCCATACTATCAAAGCAGCAAACAAGTGCAACCCCAAGCTCCATTCAATATCAAACAGAAAATGCTTCAGGGCAATTAATTTGGATTCATAATGTAATAAATTTATTTCAAGATGAAGCTGGACAACGTTGGTACTATGCCGTAATGGTAGATATTACAGATTACAAACAATTTGAGAAAATCCTTGTTAGCAAAGCTGAAAATGATCCTTTAACCGGTTTATACAATAAAACAACAACACAAACATTAATAGAAAAACATTTGGATGGCAAACCAGAAGGAATACATGCACTATTTGTTCTTGATTTAGATAATTTTAAAACCATAAATGATACATACGGACATCCTTTTGGCGATATGATACTAGAAAGTTTTGCAAAGAGAGTTAAGAAAACCTTTCGTAACAATGACATCATTGGGCGTATCGGTGGCGATGAGTTCATTATTTACATGCAATCCTGTTACGGTGAAAAGTATGCAATTGAAAAGGCTGAAGTATTACTTGGACTCCTGCATGATATCTCACTTGAGAAAAATCATTCTTTCACTTTTAGCATAGGAATTGCCCTCTATCCCATGAATGCCACCTCATTTAATGAATTATTTATGAAGGCAGATTTAGCCCTTTACGAATCAAAGGCAAAAGGGAAAAACTGTTATACCGTATATCATAAGAAGTAAGAAAACGCTAATTCTTAACTGAATTACGTATAATAAGTTCAACAGGCAGTAAGATTTCTCTCGTATTTATGGTTTCTTCTTGCAAAAGAGAAAGAAGCATATCTACTGCCATTTCAGCTTTCTTATTCACCTGTTGACGGACTGTAGTTAATTTAGGAATGGATAAATGCGCACAAATATTATCATCATATCCTACAATAGATATTTGTTCGGGTACCCTAATGTTGTGTTCTGCAAAAAAACCAATAGCTTCTACTGCATATAAATCTGTTACAAAGAAAAGAGCAATGTCTCGATTAACATAGGAAAGCAATTTATTATACTCGTCTTTCCGATTTTCCCATGTATCACTAATGAAAATAAAATGATCTTCCATACAGTCACGCTCATACTCTAATAATGCTCTTTTATATCCGAGAAAGCGTTTATGGTCTACTCCTATATCTTTATTGGCAAAGATATAAACATCTTTACATCCGCTCTGAATTAGGTATTTCGTCATCTCATACGCGCCTTCTTCATCTTGTAAGCTAATATTAAAGCATGTTCCATCATTGTCATCCATATCTATGGAAACAATAGGTTTCAAGGTCAATTCCTTAAGCTTATTATACTTCTTCTTATCAAAGCCTAAAACAATTAGACCATCTACATTCCAAGCGGCTACCATTTTATATATATCATCTTCCTTTTGAGAAGAATATAACATCATATAATACCCTGCTTCTCTGATGCATTGTTCAATTCCACCAATCACCGTACCAAAGAAAGGGTCGGCAAGGACATTGCCAATGTAGTTCCTTGGTGTATTTATGATTACTCCAACCATTTTGGAACTTTTATTGGTCAATGCCATAAGACCCATGCGTTGCACATAATTTGTTTCTTTTAGAACTTTTTCCACTTTTTCTATGGTTTCTTTTGAAACTTTACTTGTATTACCATGTATAACATTAGAAACAGTGGTATTGCTTACCCCCGTAATCTCAGCTATTTCTTTAATCGTAATCATAATTATCCCCTATACTAATTAATTATTAATACACTCAGTCTTTATTTCTTACCCATACTTGCATTTCACCTGGTTCTCGATTATTCCAGAGAAAATATGGTATTGCTTTTACCGTAATATCTGTTTCTTTTCTTGTATATTTAGAATAAAGCTCATCTGACTGTGGATCTGCATTAATTCTACTTGCACTACCAGTAATTGTTACAACTCCACCAAGTAGATCATCTTCCATGTTAGCTTTTAAGTTTGATTCTCTGTTCAGTGAAATTAAATTCAAATACTTACCATTGTCTACCTCTTCCAAACAATATACCAATGGACCTCTTTGAATAGCTACACGTCCTGCATCATAATGAACCTTAGCATGGGCCTGCATCAATTCCACTGGCATATCACATTGAAGTATGATTTTATCGCCCTTCTTCCAGCATCTCTTGATAACAGCATAGCCCTCTACTTGAATTGATTCTATATCCAACGGTTGATCATTTATCTGAATACTAGCTTGATCACACCAGCCAGGAATTCTAATACAGATAGATGCTTCTTCTGTACTTTCTGTTTCCACATCAAATAGCATTATCCCATCCCACGGATACTTTGTAGTCTGTTTAATTTGAAAGGTTCCACCCGGGAGTGAAAATTCTGCTTCACTATCCATAAACAAATGTATATAGATTGCATTCTCTTTTGTCGAATATATATATTCCCATAGACTAGATATTAATCTAGCAATGTTTGGAGGGCAACAGGCACAGGCAAACCATTTTTGTCTTACTGGTTTTACATGATTTCTTTCCGTATTACCATCACAACATTCTGGAACAACTTCTAACGGATTGACATAGAAAAAATGGGTTCCATCTAAAGACATACCGCCTAGCACCGTATTATAAAGTGCTCGCTCCATTACATCTGCATACTTACCTTTACATTCCAGCTTTAACATTCTGTGAGCAAAAAAGATCAAGCCAATAGAAGCACATGTTTCAGAATAATTTGTGTCATTAGGAAGATCATAATCAACTGTAAACGCTTCTCCTGAATGGGTAGAGCCTATACTTCCGGTAATATACATCTGTCTCTTTTCAATACTATCCCAAAGATTCCTACAAGCCTTTATTAAACTTTCATCTCCCGTCCGTAATGCTACATCAGCCATGGCAGTATACATATATACTGCCCTAACTGCATGACCAGTAGCATCTTTCTGTTCTCTGACTGGTATATGAAACTGATTATAATTACTGTATGGAAATTGATTATACCACCGGTTCGGTTGTTCTACTTTTTCCTTGGTCCAATGACAGATTCTCCCTCTTCTTTCAAATTCCTCTTCAAAAAATCCGGGCTGTTGTCCACGTTCATCAATAAAGTAAATGGCAAGATCCAAATACCGTTTCTCATTGGTAATCTGATATAATTTGATTAAAGCTAGTTCAATTTCTTGATGTCCTGGATACCCAGGAAGTTTACCTTCGCTTCGTCCAAACACAGAATCTATATGATTAGTCAATTTTCTGGCAACTTGTAGCACGAGCTCTTTACCCGTAGCTTGATAATATGCTACGGCTGCCTCTAAAAAATGTCCAGCACAGTATAGTTCGTGGCACTCTAAAATATTCGTCCACCTTTTTTCTGGCTCTACAATCTGGTAATAGGTATTTAAATATCCATCTGACATCTGTGCCTTGGAAATAATCTCAATAACTTGATCTGCTATGTCCTCAAGTGTTGGATCATCGTAACTTCTTAAAATATTACCTACTGCTTCTAGCCATTTATAAAGATCACTATCTTGAAAAACTTGTCCATAGAACTCACCGTTTAACTCCCCAGCTGCAATTTTAAAATTATCAATTGCGTGACTTGGCTCCGTGTCTGGTATTTTATCATTTAGTATATTCCACTGATATGGAATTACGGTATCCTTCACTAGTTCAATATAATGATTCCAAAACTTATCCTTAATTACTACGTGTTTGTTCATACCACGCCTCCATAATTTACTTATAGATTTACTGTAATATCCGTCATAGATGGTATTAGCCTTAACCCTTCGTCTACCAATTCATAGGATGCTCCAGTTACGCTCTGCACTGAATGTATATCATGTAGTATATAAATCATATTATCTGATACCATATCAGAAGTCAAATAAATAGACTGTCCTTCTTTCTTAGCAGACGCTTTTAATACAAGATTTCCATCTAAATCAGGTACTTCACATATTGCAGTAATACCTTCCTGTAATTGATATAAATGTAGTGCAACACCATTTTTATATTCATAATCAGGCACTTGATCATTGGAGCCAATTGCTAATAACGTATTCTCTCTTACATATAGTGGAAGTGAGAAATAGTCATATGCTTCGTGGTACCATTTGCTTCCTTCTCTTGTTTCGCCAGATAAAAGATGTGTCCAAGTTCCAGCTGGGAGATAATAATCAACTTCACCATCTTCTTGAAAAATAGGCGCTACTAATATACTCTTTCCTAACATATATTGCATATCTAAGTATTTCACAGCAGGATCTTTTTCAAATTCTAATATCATTGGTCTCATAACAGGAATACCTGTTTCTTTGGAATGAATTGCCATGCGGAATATATAAGGCATTAATGCACATTTTAACTTGGTAAATTTCCTAATAACATCATTCGATTCCTCATCAAATAACCAAGGCACACGATAACTTTTAGAACCATGCAATCTACTATGAGTTGATAAAAGTCCAAATTGAGCCCATCTTTTATAAACATCTGGCGTTGCTGTTAATTCAAAACCACCCATGTCATGGCTCCAGAATGAGAACCCTGACATTGCAAAAGATAATCCGCCTCGTAATGATTCTGCCATAGATGCAAAACTTGCAGAACAATCACCACCCCAATGTACCGGAAATTGCTGTCCTCCAGCGGTAGCACTTCTTGCAAATAGTATGGCTTCCTTTTCGCCTTTTACTTCTTTGACTAAATTAAATACTGCTTGATTATATAAGAAAGTATAGTAATTGTGCATTGTAACTGGATCAGAATTATCATGATATACAACATCAACTGGAATTCTTTCACCGAAATCTGTCTTAAAGCAATCTACTCCCATTTCTAGTAGAGTTCTAAGTTTATTGGTGTACCACGTAACAGCATCTGGATTTGTAAAGTCTACAAATGCCATACCTGGTTGCCATGTGTCAACTTGCTTTACACCTTTACCATCAATGCGTTTTAATAAATAACCATTTTCTACACCTTCTCGGAAGAACTTCGTTCCTTGTGCAATGTATGGATTAATCCATACGCAGATTTTAAGCCCCTTTTCCTTGTATCGATTCAACATTCCTACGGTATCAGGGAAAATTCTCTCATCCCATTCAAAATCACACCAATGAAATTCTTTCATCCAGAAACAATCAAAATGGAACACTCGAAGTGGAATGTCTCTATCTTTCATTCCTTGGATAAAGGAACTTGTTGTCTCTTCATCATAATTGGTTGTAAAAGAAGTAGATAACCAAAGTCCAAAGGACCAAGCTGGTGGTAACGCTGGTCTACCAGTAAGTGCTGTATAACTTGATAGAATGTCCGGAAGACTTTCACCATAAATAATATGATAGCGAATTTCTTCTCCTGGCACAGAGAACCCAACATACTCAACTTTCTCACTTGCCACTTCAAAAGAAACATTATCTGTATGATCAACAAAAACACCATAATTTCTACTTGTCATATAGAATGGTATACTTTTGTAAGAAATCTGTGATGATGTTCCACCATCTTCATTCCATGTATCCACAACTTGACCATTTTTAACGAATGCAGTAAATCTCTCACCAAGTCCATATACACATTCTCCCGGTTGAATGGATAATTCATTTGCCATATATGGTTGATATTCAGCTAAGAGATAATTTTCCCTAGGGAACTTAGTAGCTGTCTTTCTATTATATTGCATATAGCCAAGATTTCTAAAGCCACAAGTGGTTAATACTTTTCCATCTGCTTCGAATTGATAGCTCCATTCTTTTCTATTTACTCTCACAGTCATTTTGCCTGCAGTCATAACCGCTTCTTCTTCCCCAATGGATACACTTACTGGTACAGGATTCTCATACTTCTCAAATCTCGCTTCATGACTGTCATATGCTTCATAATGATATGCTCTTACACCTATGATATTTTCTGCTGTTGATGTGAATTCTAATGTTATGGTAACTACGTCCAGAGCTCCACCTCTTGATTCAATCACTTTTGCCGGAGCAACTACCTTCATACCATTTGGGATTTCTTCCACGACAAATGCCTGTACCGCATAGGTTGCATTTGCACTCTCATTTCGTTCCCAATATCCTTCTGTAAACTTCATTTTTAGCTCCTATCTGTCCTAATTGCGGACGAATAAATTTTTTTGTAAATGTTTATATACTTTTATATATGCTAAGAGGACCCAGGCCCTGCGAATTACCCACACCTGCGTCCCCTTAGCTCTTATAACATATTTGCTACAAGTCTATCAAAGACTCTTTTTATTTTGCACCATCAATTTCCTGCCATTTCTGCTCAATTGTTGCACAAGTAGCATCTTTGTCAGCTGCTCCACCTACATAAGCTTGCATTGCTTCACCAAATGCAGTGTGGAAGGAGTCTGTTGAATATATAACTCCAAGAGGTGCGGAACCTTTTGCTTCAACAGAAGCAGTACCCTGTTTAATAATTTCAAATGTAGATTCTTTTTCTACTGTGATAGGAGGTACAACACCTGCCACATCAGTAAACCATGATTTTCCATAGTCAGAAGTATACCACCAATTAATAAAATCAAGTACTGCTTGCTTATTCTTAGAGTCCTTGTTTATTCTAAGTGCCTGGTCTGCTCCAGTAATTACTTGAGCTTTTGCAGCATCTTCTGAAACTGGATATCCAACAAATCCGATTTGAATATTAGGGTCTATTTTTTTAACATCCCCTTCAATCCATGCACCTTGTCCTACAACCATTGCTGCTTTTCCAGAAGCAAAGTTAGCAATTTCAGCACTAAGGTCTGTTTCAAGAGGCTTTGCATCGCCATATTCTTTAACTAAATCAACAAATTGGAAGAAGTTATCATATAACTCAGGATAGTCTTTAATCTTAGCTTCTCCACTTTCAAACTTCTTAATTAATCCAGGAACGTCATCTGTTGCTGCTCCTAGGAAATGTTGCCATACATGTTTGTAAACCCACCACTCAGCAAATCCACTTGTAAATGGAGTTACACCAGCAGCTTTTAATTTTTCACAAGCATCTTTTAATTCTGTTATTGTGTCTGGGAACTCAGCAATACCAGCTTGTTCAAAAACTGCTTTGTTGTAAATTAAACCAAAGAAATTACCTTTGATTGCAAGTCCATACATACCATTGCCTTCGCCATCTTTCATAGCATCCTGAACTGCAGGTAACATAGCATCCATTAATGGTTGATCTGATAGGTCTAATGAATACTCTTTATACACGTCAATTTCTTTACCGGATGTAGAAGAGAAGATATCTGGAGTATCTCCTGAATTAAGTTTTGCTTTTAATAATGTTGGATAATCATTCTGTGTTGTCTCATAATTAATGGTTACATTCGGTTTAACTGTTTTGTACTCTTCAATCAATGCATTAATTGCATCTGCATATTCTGGCTGTGAAATAAACATACTGATTGTTGCTTCTTCATCCCCAGCGCCTGCATTGGCATCATCTGTACCTGTTGTTTCCTGTCCTGCTGTGTTCTCAGGTGTGTTCGCTGTATTGTTCTTACCACAACCCGTCATAACAGAAGTTAACATTGCTACGCATAGTACTACACTTAATAGTTTCTTTTTCATAAGCACTCTCTCCTTTGGCTCTCTTAAAATTAAAAACTCTATATTAACCGGCATATGCCTCATTAATATTCATTCATATTAGCCTTTAACAGCTCCTGCCACAACACCATCTACAATATATTTCTGTAGGAATATAAAGAATAAAACAGATGGAACAACAGCCAATACCATTGCAGTCATAGCGTAATGCCATTGTGTATTAAATTGACCAACAAAGTTATATGCAGATAAAACAAGTGTTTTAGTTGCTTCACTTTGATTCACCATCAATAAAGGTAATAGGAAGTCGTTCCAGATCCACATTACGTCAAGAACGATAACAGTTACCGTAACTGACTTAAGTAAAGGGAAGATTACGGAACGGAACGTACGAAATGTAGACGCTCCATCAATATGTGCACTTTCATCAATTTCCTTTGGAATGGTTTGCATAAAGTTACAAAAGATAAATGTTGCCATAGGAATTCCGAATCCCCAATATTGTATGCCTAGACCAACACGACTACCGGATAGGTTAATAACATTCATAACTTTTAATAAAGTAATCATAATCGTCTGAAATGGAATTAACATAGGAGTTATAATTAATAAATGCGCTAGTCTTGTATATTTAGATTTTCTTCTATCTAAGATATAAGCTGCTAATGAGGAAAATCCAACAATTCCAACAATACCAATTGCTGTAATTATTACATTGTTAATAAATAATCTTCCATAATTCATTTTATCGATAACGTAGGTATAGTTTTCTGTTGCAATTTTACTTGGTAATGCAATAACATCAACAACAACCTCTTTAAAAGGCTTAACGGAATTAATAAACATAAGAAAAACTGGGTAAATAAATATCACTGCAACAAATATGATGAATATTTCCAATATAATCATTGCAAGTTTCTTTTTTTGTAATCTTGTCATTATACTTCAACCTCTCTTTTTCTTGAAATTGTCATAACAGTTTGTGTCAATACTAGTATTACAACAAAGAAAATTAAAGATTTGGCAGAACCCAGACCATAATTATTATTCTGGAAAGCTTCTTTATAAATATCTAAGGTAACACTATAAGTAGATCCACCAGGTCCACCCTTTGTTAATGCCAGAATAATATCAAATACTTTTAACGCATTGGTAAGAGACATAAATAAACATGTTGTAATTGATGGTCCAAGTAATGGTAAGGTTACTTGAAAGAACCTCTTCCAACTATTGGCTCCATCAACCGTAGCAGCCTCAAGTACGTCAGCAGGCACTGCCTGTAAACCAGCTATATAAAGTACAATGTAAAAACCTAATTGTTGCCATACTCCAACGAATACAATGGAGAAAAACGCTAATTTACCATCACCTAACCAACTTAGATTTAACCAGCCCCACCCAGTTAATTCAAATAAGCTAGCAAATCCTTGCGAAAAGATAAACTTCCAGATAAATCCAACAATAGTCATACTCATTATATATGGAATGAAAAATAGACCTCTCAATAC
>JAEZUR010000194.1 GCA_023420935.1 Bacillota bacterium
TTATAAGGCACAAGAAATGCACCAAATATTTCAATATACTAAAGCAATACAATTGGATGAAAATGAACGTAGCATACTTTCAAATCCATTATGCGATAAGCTGTTTCATTATTTAAGACAAGATGTATTTAGAAACAATCCAGGAGCTATATTCCAAGAGAAGTATCAGTCGCTTTACAAAGTACGTCAAGGAATGATGGAGGGAAGAGCTCTTCAGGATATTCTGAAAATAGATCTTATCCCAGGATCTTACAAAGATGTTAATGATATTTCTTTTATTTTATCAAAGAAGATGACTACAGATATATCACTTCGTGAATTGAAAAAAGAAAGTGAATTGAAGTCGTGGAAAATTGCTGAAGACTTTTTTATTGATATAAATATGACTTATAACAAATCTGAAGGGTCAGCATCTGAGAATGAAATTGACCAGCTTATAAAAGAAACATTATCTATTATCAAAGACGAAATCAAAAGAAATAATGAAGATGAGGTTGTAGCGATTAAGGACTTTGAAGATTGGATTAGAAATAAAGAAACATCTGATACGAATTCAGCGAATTAGCTCAATAATGACTAGAGGTGAACTTTATGGAAAAATTTATTAAGGTATTCCTTAATGAGGGTGATTATTGGGAGACAATTGAAAAAAAGATGAAATCGCAACTCTCGGGTTTAGAACTGACGCAATTAAAACTCTATGATATTCGAAATTTTATGATTAGCCATGGCTTTTTCCGTATAATGAAAAACGAAGATAAAGGAATTCGTTTTGTTGGAGGTTTTCAGATAAATATTGGAGGAGATCAAATTGAATTTTGGGTTTTGCCCAAATATTTGAAAGATACTTGTGTCGTGGCTAATGAGATATCACTAATCATTAAAGCGATAGAAAAAACAGGATACTTGTATGATTATGTATCAGAAGCATCATTTACTGAAAATAAATATAATTCTGATTACAAGAGAATAACGCAATATAATTTGGCTAAATGGATTATAAATGACTATAGTATGAATGGAATCTTTTATATAAAGGAGCGTAAATGTTCTAGTATCAGTAAAGGAAGGATTAACTGGGACAAAACAGTGACAAAGAAAATTCCTTATATTGATGAAGATGATGTATTTTATCATAACCCATTAAATACTTATATTAAAAGGAATGATTCCATACTGCTATCAGAGATTCATAGGTGTGCGGTAAGAGAAGCAATCTCATATATAGAAAAGTTTGGTGAAGCAGAGACCGTGATTTGGCCAGATTGTAATACAAGTATGTTAGGAAAATTGCAACAATATAGTGGAGTAGTAAAAACCTTTCAAAGAACAGTATTTTCGAATAGGGATATTACATTGTTGCGTGCGTTAGAAGCTTGGTGTGGTGGTTATAGTAAATACTATGAGCTGCCTGTTGGAACAGTTTCATTTGAAAAGGTCTGGGAGGATTGTTTAAGAGAAGTATTTGGAAATATACCTAAAAATTTTAGTTTTGGCTCACCAGAATATAGGTTAGGAACCGGAAAACAGCAAGTAGATAATGACTCTATCCCAGATATAATAAATATTTCGAAAGACAATGATAATGAAGTCAGATTTTTGCTTCTAGATGCAAAATATTATCTGGGTGAGATATTAGAAACGAAAAGGTCCCTAACAAATTTAAAAAATGGTTATCAATGGATTCATGGTTTACCTGGCTATAAAGATATTGCCAAACAATTTGATTATTATCAAACGCTTCGATGTGAGTATGGAATTGAGAATGGTTTAAATGCATTTTTATTACCATGGTATGATATTGCTGGATTAGAAGGGGTAGAGCAAGATGAAGAGAGACCTAAGTGGTGTAGATATCTAGGTTATGCATATAAAGGAGAAATAGAACCGTCAAAAGATAGTATTTGTGAGAAACTGGAGTCCCTTGGAGTAAAGTATAATCCAAAGCAAAATATTACAAATAGTTCAGGTAAAAAAGTTCTAGTAGTTCAAATTGATCCTAATTGGTTATATGGTGAAATGTTGAACCAAAGGCTAGAAAAAGAAGAAGTTATTAATGAGATATGGGACTATTTGGAACCCAAATTGAATGAAACGGTATAAGCATTTTGAGTGATCTTTTTATTAAGATATTAGAGCGTGATTGCCCAAGCATATATTTATTATTTGATAATGATAGAATATAGAACAATCAAAGCCTGAGCCACTCATACCGTAGTCAAATTCATTCCCGGCTGATTGCTACAGTAAGCGCCGTAAAAAACGGCGCTTAGATTGTATGATAGCATATGATTTGATGCTTACTAATACCATAAGACAAGAGAAACGGTAAGTCGTTTCACTCCGTAAAATAAAGTTAAATCCGAAATTTCTCGATCTCTGCTCTGAGTTTATTCACAGACTCCTTTGATCTTGATATCTGCTCCATAACTTCGCATGATTTAACATTAACCTCAGTCGCTTTATTTGCGATATCTGTTGTTCCGCTCGATCCTTCGCTGGCTGCATTTGCAACCTCATCAATGGCAGTTAAGACATACTGAATTGATGCCAATAATTCTTCCGAGGTAGAGCTGAATTCTGTTACTAATCCTTCAACATAATATGCATCCTCACTGTACTTCTCTGCAATTGCCAACATCGTTCTATAATCATTGTCAACATCATTAGACATAAATGCTAGCAGATTATTAGAGCTTGTTGAAAGATTATCCACAGTTTCAGTTACCTTGGTTATCATATCTTGAATTTTTAACACAGTGCTTTGGGATTGATTAGCAAGATTTTTTACTTCGTCTGCAACTACCGCAAAACCTCTGCCTGCTTCACCAGCTCTTGCCGCTTCTATCGCAGCATTAAGTGCTAACAAATTAGTCTGCTCTGAAATTTGCATAATCATATCCGACAAGATATATATTTGAGTTACTACTTTTGAATCATCAATTGCTCTTTCCAGCTGTT
>JAEZUR010000007.1 GCA_023420935.1 Bacillota bacterium
GCATAAGCATAGCCATAATCATAATCATAAATAGAAGGAGTGAGCTTATGTATTTAGTAAGTTCTTGTTTAGCGGGCATTAATTGTAGATATGATGGTGGAAACTCTAGGAATGAAGAGGTTATGAGATTGCTAGAGGAAGGTCAGGCGGTATTAGTTTGTCCGGAACAACTGGGAGGGCTTCCTACTCCAAGACCATGTTGTGAAATGCAGATAACCACTCAAAAAGAGATTGTAATCAAAAGTAAAGATGGACAAGAGTTTACCAAAGAGTTTTTGCAAGGGGCAGAACAATCTCTTGCAATTGCAAAGGCATTTGGAATTAAGAAGGCGATACTGAAAGCAAAAAGTCCATCATGTGGTTATGGTAAAATATATGATGGAACGTTTACAGGAAGGTTAATCGATGGGAATGGATTATTAGCAGAATTACTACTGAAAAATGGATTGGAAGTATCAACAGAGAAATAGAGGTGATACATTTCATACAAACGGAGGTGCTTAAGTTGCAGAAACCAAAAATGATATTATTTGATTATGGACAGACCATAATAGACGAGATTTATTTTGATGGGATTAAAGGAACAGAAGCAGTATTACAATATGCAACCAAGAATAAATACAATAAAACAGCCCTTGAAATACAAGAATATGTGAACGAACTCAATGATGAAATAGGACGTTTTGATCCCGCAAGATTGCATCAGATGCAAGTTGAGATACATAACTATCCATTTCAGCGCTACCTTTATGAGATGATGGGAGTAGAGTTATCCATATCTGGTTATGAACTGGAGACTGTATTTTGGGATAATGCAGCACCAGCTAGACCAACAAAGAATATAGAAAGTTTATTGGATTATTTATATGAACATAATATTAGAACTGGCGTGATTAGTAATATCTCCTTTAGTGGGGATGCCTTAAAAGAAAGAATTAATCATATCTTACCGAATCATCATTTTGAATTTGTAATAGCATCTAGCGATTATGTATTTCGTAAACCAAACAAAAGAATTTTTGATCTTGCACTGATGAAGTCAGAACTAGAAGCCAAGGATATATGGTTCTGTGGAGATCAAGTAAAATGTGATGTTGATGGAGCTTATGCTAGTGGAATGATACCAGTATGGTATGTTGGTGCAATGGGTATGAAACAAAGCCCACCTGACAAAGACCATATTAAAGTAGAGGATTGGTTAGAATTATTGGAATATATAAAAGGGGACAGCCAATGAAAACAATAGGATTATTAGGTGGTATGAGCTGGGAGAGTAGTGTTACCTATTATCAGATCATTAATAGAGTTATAAAAGAGCAATTGGGGGGATTACATTCTGCAAAATGCATCCTTTATAGTGTGGATTTTGAGGAAATTGAAAAATGCCAAGCTAGAGGGGATTGGGATAAAAGTGCTGCTATTTTATCAAAGGCTGCACAGTCACTGGAGAAAGCGGGTGCGGATTTTATTATTATATGTACCAATACTATGCACAAAGTAGTAGATCAAATTGAAAATGCAATCACCATTCCAATACTGCATATTGCAGAAGTAACTGCTCAGGAATTAAAGAAAAAGGGAATTTCTAAAGTGGCATTATTGGGAACGAAATATACCATGGAACAAGATTTTTACAAATCAAAATTAATTGCTCAAGGTATTGAAGTCTTAATTCCAGACGATGAAGGCATCCAGATTGTTAACACAACAATTTATAAGGAATTATGTCTTGGAATCATATCAGAGAATTCGAAACAGAGGTTTATAAAAATTATTGATCAATTAACACAGCAAGGCGCCCAAGGGGTTATCCTTGGATGTACAGAAATAGGCTTGTTAATACAGCAAGGTGATATTCATACTCCATTATTTGATACAACCGTAATCCATGCACAGGTTGCAGCCATGAATTCCATAGAATAAAAATAAGTATAATAATTTGTTAGTATCTTCATAACTTCTACATAAAACTTTTGTAGACTATATTCAGATAGAAGATTTGATAATAAGTCTTCTATGAATAATAATTTATGGAACGCCTTATTAGGCAGATAGGAGAATGTATGAAACAAACTAACAATAAAAAAAATAAAAGTAAAAATCCTATGATTGTCGCAGTAGTAGCTATTGCTTTTGTAGCATTATTTGCTTTCTATGGATTAAATAATAAAAGTGGTGCAGGAGCTTCTAATGAGGCACAAACAGTACAATCCACAGACGACCAAACACAAACATCGGATGTTTTAGGGGCAAGTGCTTCTGATAGTCTGACAGATACTGTAACAGCAAATGAAGAAGATAATATTGTAATAAAAACATCTGATATAGGTGAGAATGCTACATTTTATCAATATGATGCCAATGGAACAACAATAGAGTTTTTTGCAGTGAAAGCCAGTGACGGAACGATAAGAACAGCTATTAATACTTGCCAAGTATGTAATGGTAGCCCTTACGCATTTTTTGAACAACAGGGTGATACCTTCCAATGTCAGAACTGTGGAAATGTTTTTCAGACGGATATGATAGAATTAGAAAAAAACGGATGTAATCCAGTTCCGATCACATCTGAGGTAAAGATGGCAACTGATTCAGAAATTACGATTCCAGCTACGTTTTTAGATGAAAAAGTGGATATGTTTAAGAACTGGAAGAAATTCTAGTTAATATAGAGTAATAAAAGAAAAAGCATTCTAGCTATTATTTATAATAACATGTAGGGTGCTTTTTCCTTTCGTTATTATAAAGTCTCGGTAATGTCGAGACAAATTTGACGTCAGATTTGTTGGGAAATGGTAATAAGTGTTATCTTTTTTATCTTCATAAAATCTTCATAATTAACACATATAATAACTTTGTAATAAATTTAATAATTTTGTAACATTTAAACTGGTTTATACGTACGGAGGATTTATGAAGAAAAAAATGCAAAAGATAGCTGCCTGCTGTCTAATTGGTACAATAACATGGATAGGTAGCTCAGGTGTTATAAAGGCAGCAGAAATACCTATAGCAGGAATTGATATGGTGCTAAGTGATTTTTATGAAACGGATGCAAGTAATGAAACTGAGATAAATGAATTACTATCCCCATATGATTCCTTGTATCAAGATTTAGCGATCGCACAAGTAACAGACTATGTGAATATACGAAATAAAGCGTCAGAAGAAAGTAAAATACTAGGGAAGCTTTATAATAATTCAGCTGCAACTATTCTGGAAGAAAAAGGAGATTGGGTTAAAGTTAAATCTGGATCAGTTACAGGCTATATTAAAGCTGAGTATCTTGTGACAGGTGATAAGGTAGAAGAACTTGCTAAATCTGTTGGTAAAAGAATCGCCACAGTAACAACCACAACACTTAAAGTGAGAGAAAAAGCAGGCCTTAATTCAACGGTTGAAACGCTTGTTCCTATTGGAGAAGAATTAAATGTTAAGAAGGAACAAAAAGGTTGGATAAAAGTAAAAATTGACTCGGATGTTTTTGGTTACGTTTCCTCTGATTATGTAGAACTTCGTACTGAATTTGCAGAAGCAGAATCAATTGAAGAAGAGAAAGCAAGATTACAAGAAGAAGCCCGAAGAGCAGCAGAAAGGGCTGAGGCACAGAATCAAGAAACCGCTAGGACTACAATTGTTGCAACCAATGAGTCAAATGTGCCAAAGCAATCAAATGATACGGTTAAGGAAAAGCCATCTAGTTCATCCAGTTCATCTTCTCGTAGTAGATTAGTGGACTATGCATTAAGATTTCAAGGGAATCCATATGTATGGGGTGGAACTAGTTTAACAAACGGTGCAGATTGTTCTGGATTCACACAATCTGTTTTTCGAGATAATGGAATAAGTATTCCTAGAACATCTAGAACACAGGCAACTGGTGGAAGAACAATCTCGATCTCAGAGATACAACCTGGTGATCTTATTTTTTATGATAGAAATGGAACAATTAATCACGTAGCTATCTATATCGGAAATGGAAAAGTTATAGGTGCAAGTAATCCTGAAAACGGAATTAGAATTTCCAATTATACATACAGACAACCAATAAAGGCAGTAAGCTACATGAATTAATAATTTCTATAAGAAAGTAATAAGAAAGGCAGATAACATGAATAAAAAGGCAATTCCCATAATAAAAAAATATTCGCTTCTTTCTGGCGTTCTCATTTTAATATTTTTATTAGTTATTTTGGCTAGTAAATTAACGAAACAACAAAGTGATACAGCTAGTAATATCACTGCTAAGAAGGAAGTGGTAGAAAATATTGTAATGGACGCTCCTTCTGATGATTTGAGTAAAATGGAAGATAGTACTTCTAAAAACGTTACTTTAGAAGCAACTGAGAATGTTAATGAACTAGATGAAAGTGTAATTAATGAGATAAATGATTTGGTAACTAACTATTATAATCCCACTGCAAAACTAGATGAGAATTTACTAGTTGAAGGAGTGAAAGAGAATAAAAAAGTGGTGAAAGCGATTTCTGAGAAAAGAGAAGGAATCGAAGCTTATAAAAATATTAAAACATACGTAAGGCTAGGTATGGAAGAGAAGTCATATGTTGTATTTTCTACATATGATATGAAATTCCTAAATATTGATACCTTAGCACCAGGAATGAGCGTGTTATATGTAATAAACAAACAAGGTGATTATGTCATTCAAGAGGATACTAGTGCGGCTAACTTATCCGTTTATATTAATGAACTATCACAAGAAGAAGAGATAGTAAACATAATTGAACAGGTAAACACTGATCTAGTTAATGCGATGAAGAGAGACGATGCCTTAAAAGGATTTATCGAAAAGTTAAAAGAAGTGTCAAAAGAATAGAATTCAATTTTCAAGTATATTAGTAATGCTCACTTAACGGTAAGAGCTTATCTAATGTACTTGTTTTTTTATCATATTAATAAATATTAGTTAGTATTATTTTACATAATTTGATATAATAAGTATAGTTTTATCAAATGAAAACATCAAGGAGGAAGATTTATGAGTAAAATTATTGTAATTGGTGCAAACCATGCGGGAACAGCTGCAATAAACACGATTTTAGATAACTATTCCGGAAATGAAGTAATTGTATTTGATGCAAACTCTAATATAAGTTTCTTGGGTTGTGGTATGGCTCTGTGGATTGGCAATCAGATTGCAGGCCCAGAAGGTCTATTCTACTCAACAAAAGAATTATTAGAAGAAAAAGGTGCCAAAATCTATATGGAGACACCAGTTTATGATATTAATTATGCAAACAAAACTGTTTATGCCAAAAGCAAAGATGGAACAGAATATAGTGAGACTTATGATAAATTGATCTTAGCAACAGGTTCTCTTCCTATCATTCCTGATATTGAAGGAAAAGATTTGAAAAATGTACAGTTAGTAAAATTATACCAGAATGCCCAGGATGTTATTGAAAAGTTGGAAGATGATACAATAAAAGACATTGTTGTGGTAGGTGCTGGATATATTGGTGTGGAACTAGCAGAGGCATTTGCAAGAAGAGAGAAAAAGGTAACTATCATTGACATGGCTGATACTTGTCTAGCTAGTTATTATGATAGTGAGTTTACCGTATTAATGGAAGAACATTTAAAATCTCATGGGGTTTCTTTAGAATGTCATCAATCTGTGAAACGATTAGAAGGTAAGGAACGGGTAGAAAAGGTTATCACCAATAAAGGTGAATATAAAGCAGATATGGTTATTTTAGCAATTGGTTTTAGACCTAATACTAAGCTTGCCAAAGATCAATTTTCCTTATTTACCAACGGGGCATATGTTGTTGATAGTAGTCAACAGACAAGTATTACAGATGTATATGCTATTGGAGATTGTGCAACCGTTTATGATAACACAATTGATGATATTAACTACATTGCTTTAGCTACCAATGCAGTTCGTTCAGGTATCATTGCTGCTCATAATGTATGTGGTACCAAATTAGAAACTGTTGGGGTACAAGGATCCAATGCGATTAGTATTTGGGGTCTTAACCTAATCTCTACAGGTTTAACATTGGAAAAAGCCAAGAAACACGGGTTTGATGCTGTAGCAACAGATCATGAAGCATTACAGAAACCTGCATTTATTGAAAAGAATAATAAAGTTAAAATACGTATTGTTTATGATAAAGTTACTAGAATTATCCTGGGTGCTCAATTAGCATCTGATTATGATGTTTCAATGGCAATTCATATGTTTTCGTTAGCTATTGAGGAGAAAGTTACTATTGATAAACTGAAACTTTTAGATATCTTTTTTCTTCCACATTTTAATCAGCCATACAACTATATTACCATGGCTGCACTTAATGCAAAATAGTAGAAAACTTGACAAAAACATAAAACAACGATAAAATGAGCTTAATGATAAAAGTTGTCTGATTAGGTGGATGCGTCCGTGTAATTAGTAACCGATTATAAACACTTCTTTCTGAATGCTTAAGGTAAATCCTGAGATAAAGAGTAGTAGTTAGAGAAACATACTATAACTGACTGCATTCAGCAAAGAAGATGCAGTCAGTATTTTTCGTGTAAGCAATGAGCCGGGCTTGAGATAACATAAAGCAAGACAGCATGCTTGCATAAGCTGTCGTGCTTTATGTTATCTCAAGGCGGGCGAATGCCCGCGACCTTTCGGTCTAGTTTCATCAGACCGAAAGGTCGCACCCCGGTCTAGTCACATCAGACCGAAAGGTCGCACCCCGGTCTAGTCACATCAGACACAATCAACCAGAAAGAGGATGAGGGATGGAAACAAAAATCGCTTTAATTGGTATTATCGTAGAAAACAAGGAAAGTGCTGCCCAAACCAATGAATTACTTCATGAGTACGCAAGTTATATTGTTGGTCGAATGGGGCTTCCATATCAACAAAAAGGGGTTAGCATTATATCAATTGTCGTTGATGCACCAGAGAATATTATTAGTGCATTATCAGGTAAACTAGGGAGAATTACAGGAATTAGTGTGAAATCAATGTTAGCAAAAACCAATAACAAGTAAACCTATAAAGGCAATCAACTCAAACTAATTCAGGAGAAGGAATTGTCAACATAAGGAGAGGAAGAAAACTATGTATAATGTGAAATCAAAGGTTGCAACTGAATTTATTGATGATTCTGAGATTTTAGACACTATAGAATATGCAAAACAGAATAAGAATAATAAAGAGTTAATTAACTCAATCATTGAACGTGCTCGTGATTGTAAAGGGCTTACTCATCGTGAAGCTCTACTTTTATTAGAATGTGATCTAGAAGAAGAGAATCAGAAAATATTAGAATTGGCGAAAGAAATCAAGCAGAAATTTTATGGTAATCGAATTGTTATGTTTGCACCACTATATTTATCTAATTATTGTGTAAATGGTTGTGTGTACTGTCCATATCATTTAAAGAATAAACACATCTTTCGTAAGAAATTAACGCAAGAAGAGATTCGGAAAGAGGTTGTCGCATTACAAGATATGGGACACAAGCGACTTGCCCTAGAGACTGGAGAGGATCCAGTTAACAATCCTATTGAGTATGTGCTAGAAAGTATCAAAACTATTTATAGTATCAAACATAAGAATGGAGAAATCCGTCGTGTGAATGTGAATATCGCGGCAACTACCATTGAGAATTACAAAAAATTAAAAGACGCAGGAATCGGTACTTATATTCTGTTCCAAGAGACCTATCATAAAGAGAATTATGAGAAATTGCATCCAACTGGCCCAAAACATGATTATGCATATCACACAGAAGCGATGGATCGTGCTATGGAAGCGGGAATTGATGATGTGGGTATAGGTGTGTTGTTTGGTCTTAATATGTATCGCTATGATTTTGTGGGATTGCTCATGCATGCAGAGCATCTTGAGGCTGCAATGGGAGTTGGTCCACATACAATTAGTGTTCCACGAATTAGGCCAGCGGATGACATAAATCCTGAAGATTTTAATGATGGGATCTCGGATGATATATTTGAGAAGATTGTAGCAATTCTTCGTGTAGCAGTACCTTATACTGGTATTATAGTTTCTACTCGTGAGAGTCAGGCATCTAGAGAAAGAGTTTTAAAAGTAGGTGTATCACAAATTAGTGGTGGTTCTAGAACAAGCGTAGGCGGTTACGCAGAAGAAGAACCAGAAGAAGAGAATTCAGCACAATTTGATACAAGTGATACGAGATCGTTAGATGAGATATTAAATTGGTTATTAGAGCTTGGTTATATTCCAAGTTTCTGTACCGCTTGTTATAGAGAAGGTCGTACTGGCGATCGCTTTATGCAATTAGTGAAATCCGGTCAGTTAGCAAATTGTTGTCAACCAAATGCTTTGATGACCTTAGAGGAATATTTACAAGATTATGCTTCGGAAGATACCAAGGCAAAAGGTGATGTAGTAATAGAAAATGAATTGGAGAATATTACAAACCCAAAAGTATACGGGATAGCCAAGGAGAGAATCCAAAAGATTACCAATGGGGAACGTGATTTTAGATTCTAATCAAACATAGCAAAACAACTTGACACTGATTACAGATTGAGTTACACTGACAAAGAACTAGGGGAGCCTGATGAGTTAGGCTGAGAGAAAACTACCATAATGTTGAAACCCTTGAAGTAATGATAATTGCTTCGCACCTGATCCAGATAATGCTGGCGTAGGGATGGTATATGGAATTCAGAAACTTTTAGGATAAAAGTGTCGTTGAATGATAGAACCCTCTCTGCATAGAGAGGGTTTTTTTATACCAAAACCTAAATAATATTTATGAAAAAGGAGGAAAAGAAATGAACGCTAATGTAGCAATTCAAGTTTTACCACATGTTACTACCGATGAAGAAGTGGTTCGTATTGTGGATGAAGTAATTGATTATATTAAAAGCACCGGAGTAACCTATTATGTTGGCCCTTGTGAGACAGCTTTAGAAGGGGAATATGAAACATTGATGGAGATAGTGAAGAACTGCCAATATATTGCAATCAAAGCTGGATGCCCTAAAGTGGCTTCTTATGTAAAGATAACATTTGCACCGGAGGGTGGTGTACTTACCATTGACCAGAAAGTTACAAAACATCATCAATAAAATAGCACCATTTTTTGTTATTACTACTCTTTTAGTGGTATGGCAGATTCTATGTATAAATGGTGTGGTACCAAAATTTATGCTCCCTTCACCCATTGATGTTGTAAAGGCATTCATAGGTGATTTTCCACTATTAATGGAGCATACAAAAACAACCTTATTAGAAGCATTTTGGGGATTGTTTTTTGGTATCATCTTGGGCTTTTTTGTCGCAGTTATTATGGATGGATTTCCAACTGCTCATAAGGCGATATATCCTGTAATCATCATCACTCAGACTATACCAACCGTTGCAATTGCTCCGCTATTAGTATTATGGTTAGGATATGGAATATTACCTAAGATTACATTAATCATAATCACATCCTTCTTTCCAATAACCATTGGTTTATTAGATGGATTCCACTCTGCTGATAAAGATGCACTTAATCTTATGAAGGCAATGGGAGCAGGGAAGGTACAGCGATTTATCCATATCAAGTTACCAAGTTCCATTAGTCATTTCTTTGCTGGTTTAAGAATTTCTGTATCCTATTCTATCATTGGAGCAGTAGTTGCAGAATGGCTAGGTGGTTTTAGTGGTTTAGGAGTATATATGACGAGAGTCAGAAAATCTTATTCCTTTGATAAGATGTTTGCGGTTATCTTTTTTATCTCGGCGGTGAGTTTGTTGCTGATGTTTGGGGTGACTTTATTACAGAGGGCTTGTATGCCTTGGGAGCGTACGGAACGTATTAATAACAAGAAGTTGAGTTGGCTATGTAGAAGGTTGTGGTCATGAATATGGTTGCATATGTATTCATTTGGTCGCCTTACCTTCCTAGGCATGATCGCTTTCGAGCCTCAGAACATGTTGAAAATGTCGCATAAGTAGGCGTCATTTTCAACTGAGTCTCGAGTCGATCAAAAACGCCGTCGTCAGCCGGTCTGACCAAGCTGAATACATATGCAACCATATTCATGCTTGTGCGTTTTCGTCATGATAGCAAATAAATTTATCAATAAATGCTATGTGCGTATGTGATAATAACAAATATTATTAATTTATGTTAGTAATCGTAGGTAAGGCAGTGAGTCATAAGTAATAAACTGCAAGTAAATTAAATAAATCTAGTAAATAATTAATTAATAAATCTAGTAAAAAAATCAAGTAAATAGAATCGATTAAGTGAAACAGAGTAAAGAAAAGAGTACATTTAATGTTGTGTACTTGTATTAAAGATAAAAAGGAGTTTATTATGAAGAAAAAAATTATATCTATCTTAATGGTGATTTTGCTGGTGTCTTTGACGGCTTGTGGATCTAAAGATGCAGCTAAGAATAGTAATACAGGCAAGGATAATGCAGATGATGCTAAGACGGAGGCTACTGAGAACCCGGAGGCTACGGCTGATAGTGGGAAGAAGGAAAAGGTTCGTATTGTTCTGGATTGGACACCGAATACCAATCATACTGGGTTATATGTAGCACAGGAAAAAGGATTTTTTGAACAGGCAGGACTGGAAGTTGAGATTATGCAGCCGCCAGAAGGTAGTACAACTGCATTGGTTGCAACTGGTGGTGCGGAATTTGGTATTAGTTTTCAAGATACCATTGCTCCAAGTTTAGCTTCTGATGCTCCTATGCCTATTACGGCAGTTGCGACTTTAATCCAGCATAATACTTCAGGAATTGTTTCTTTAAAGAAATCAGGGATTGATAGTCCAAGTAAATTAGCAGGTCATTCCTATGCAACTTGGGAAGATCCAATCGAACTTGCTATGATAAAATATATAGTTGAGCAAGATGGTGGTAAATATGAAGATGTAAAATTGATTCCAAATACGGTAACTGATGTGGTTACAGCCTTACAGACTGATGTAGAATCTGTTTGGATCTACTACGCTTGGGATGGAATTGCAACAGAAGTGGCTGGTTTAGACACAAACTATTTGAAGTTTGCAGACTATGGCTCAGAACTTGACTATTATACACCTGTATTGATTGGTAATAACGACTATATTAAAAATAATAGCGAAACAACTAAAAAATTATTAGATGCAATCAAACAAGGTTATGAATTTGCCATTGACAACCCAGATGAAGCAGCAGATATTTTATTGAAATCAGCACCTGAATTAGATGAAAAATTAGTAAAAGCTAGCCAGAAATGGATTAGTACTCAGTATAAAGCAGATGTAGAACAATGGGGATATATTGATCCTGTAAGATGGGATGGTTTCTATGGTTGGTTATACAAAAATAAATTAATAGAAAAAGAAATTCCAGCAGGAACTGGTTTTACCAATGATTATTTAAGTAAATAATAGGAATGTGAGAGATGAAGAAGCTAACAGCAAGTAATGTATCCGTCAGTTTTGATGGAATCAAGATTATAGAGGATATTTCAATAGAATTAAATCAAGGAGAGATTGTGTGTCTTCTTGGAGTAAGCGGGGCAGGAAAAACCACATTATTTAATGTGTTGTCCGGCTTACTTATGCCGGATACAGGGATTGTTGCGATGAATGATATTCCAATTACAGGTCAAGCGGGTAAGGTTAGTTATATGCTTCAGAAAGATTTACTATTGCCCTTTAAAACTGTAATTGACAACGTAGCATTACCTTTACTGATTAAAGGTATGAACAAAAAGAAGGCTAGAATTGAGGCATTCAAATATTTTGAAGAATTTGGGCTAAAGGGAACAGAATACAAATATCCCAATCAACTATCTGGAGGAATGAGACAAAGGGCAGCATTGCTTCGTACCTACCTATTCTCTCATGAAGTTGCATTACTAGATGAACCATTTAGTGCATTAGATACCATAACGAAGAGTAATATGCATCAATGGTATCTTCAAGTAATGGAACAGATTAAACTTTCTACACTTTTTATTACACATGATATAGACGAAGCGATTCTTTTATCAGATCGTATTTATATTATGACAGGTAAACCAGGTAAAATTACACAAGAGATAATAGTAAATGAAAAAAAACCAAGAGATAAAGAATTTATTGTTAGTACAGAATTTATGGAGTATAAGAAACTGATACGAAATATACTAGAAGAGGCACAATAAATTTGACAGACAATAGGATGGATGCTACTATATAGAAGAAATAGTCATTAGAATGCCGCTTAAATGGGCAGATTGGAGTTATATGATGAAAAAAATGAAACAAGTATCTGTTTTTCTATTAGCATTTATTACGTTTATGATGACTTCGATTCCAGTATCAGCTGATGGAGTCGAGGGAGATAAAGATTATGTACCTTATGTTTCCTTTGGTGCAGATTTAAAGGACAAAGAGAAGGCTACGGTGCTAGATTTACTTGGTATCTCAGAAGAGGATTTGGAAAACTACGATGTAATAGAAGTAACCAATAAAGAGGAACATAAATATCTTGGCGAGTATTTATCAAAAGATGTGATTGGTACAAGAGCACTTTCCTCTGTTCTTGTTGTGAAGCAAGAAGAAGGACATGGGATTGCCGTAACTACAGAAAATATAAACTACTGTACATCAGGTATGTACTGTAATGCACTCATCACAGCTGGACTAAAAGATGCTGAAGTTACAGTAGTAGGACCTTTTGAATTAACTGGAACGGCTGCTCTTGTGGGTGCTATGAAGGCTTATGCGGTTATGACTGGTCAAGAGATTACCGAAGAAAGTATGGACGCTGCTACCAATGAGCTTGTTCTTACTGGTGCTCTTGCAGAAGAATTAGGGGATAGTGAAAAAACAGAACAGCTAATTGCATTGGTAAAACAGAAAGTGTTTGAAGAAAATCTAGCAACTTCAGAAGATATTCGTGCTGCAGTTGATGAAGCCTCTGATAGTTTGGATCTTAACTTAAGTGAAGAAGATAAGGAAAGTATTGTTGCCTTAATGGATAAAATCAATGGGCTTGACCTAGATGTTGAGTCTATTAAGAGTCAAGCAAAAGATTTATATGATAAGTTAGGGGATATTGATACAGAAGGTCTTCTAGAAAAAATCGGTGAGTTCTTTGCTAATATATTTACTGCAATTGCTGACTTTTTATCTGGGTTATTTTCATAATATCTAATATACAATGAAACAAGAAGAAGCGGATGAATAGTAATATTTGCCTATGCCACGGCAAAGTACTCATTCTTCCGCTTCTTTTATTATTTGCTATAATTCATATTATTCCTATATATTTTATTCAAAACTTTGTCTTGGCCTATTGACACTAAAAATTATGTTTGTTATACTCTCATTTAATATCGTAACATCAACTGTTTCATGAAGCTGCAAAGTCGCTATAGTGACAGAAAGGAGTACACATTGGAATTTTCAACAAAATGTATTCATGGTTCTAAAAATGATTCACATACAACAGGAGCAATTAGTGTTCCTATTTATCAGAGTGCCACTTATGTGCACCCAGGTGTTGGAGAAAGCACAGGGTATGATTATACAAGAGTATCCAACCCAACAAGACAATATCTAGAGGAAACGGTAGCAACCTTAGAGGAAGGAAAGGAAGCACTTGCTTTTGCTACTGGTATGGCTGCTATTACAACAATGATGGAATTGTTTGAACCGGGAGATCATATTATTGCATCTTCTGATCTATATGGAGGATCCATTCGTTTATTTCAGAGTGTTTCCAAGAAAAATGGAATACAATTTGATTATATTGATGAATTAAATGGTACTAATTTAGAATCGGTCATACGCGCAAATACAAAAGCTGTCTATGTTGAAACGCCAACGAATCCAATGATGCACGTAACTGACATAGCAGAAATCGCTAGTATAACCAAGAAACATAACTTGCTTTTAATAGTAGATAATACCTTTCTAACACCTTATTTTCAAAAACCATTAAAATTAGGGGCAGATATTGTGATTCATAGTGGAACCAAATACTTAAGTGGACATAACGATACGTTAGCTGGTTTTTTGGTTGTGAAAGATCAAGAAATTGCTGAAAAGCTCCGTTATATCTATAAAACATTAGGAACTTGTTTATCCCCATTTGACAGCTGGTTAATCATACGTGGGATTAAAACATTGGCTGTGCGTATGGAGCGACAACAAGAATCCGCTTTAATCTTAGCAAACTGGTTATCAAATCATAGTAAAGTGAAGAAGGTATTTTATGTAGGGCTACCTTCTCATCCTGGATATTCGGTTTCTGTTAAGCAGGCAGCTGGATTTGGAAGTATGATTTCCTTTGAAGTAGATAAGGAAGAAACAGCAAAGAAATTATTAGAAAAGGTAAATATTATCCTTTATGCGGAAAGTCTTGGTGGCGTGGAGACCTTGATGACATACCCAATGCTTCAGACTCATGCAGATGTTCCAAAAGAAGAGCGTGATGCTAAAGGAATACATGAAAGACTTCTTAGATTATCAGTGGGACTTGAAAATGTAAAAGACTTAATTGCGGATTTAGAACAAGCATTTCAGTAGGGGGAACGTTATGGGATATGATTTCAATACAGTAATAAATAGAAAAGGAACCAACTCACTAAAATATGACTTTGCCGTACGTAGAGGCAAACCAGAAAATATTCTTCCATTATGGGTTGCGGATATGGATTTTTCTACTGCACCTGAAATATTAGATGCGCTTCATGTAGCAGTAAGTCATGGAATATTTGGTTATTCGGAAGTGCAGGAAGAATATACGGATGTACTAAAGAAATGGTTTTCTAATCATTATCATTGGAATATAGATGCTAGATGGATAGTAAAAACTCCAGGAGTAGTATTTGCCATAGCATCTGCAATCAATGGGTTTACTAATAAAGGTGATGCAGTTTTAATTCAACAACCAGTTTATTATCCTTTTTCAGAAGTAATATTAGATAACGAGCGAAAATTGGTGGTTAATTCATTAAAACTAGAAAATGGAACATATCACATGGATTTTGAAGATTTTGAGAGAAAAATTATTGAAGAGAAAGTAAAAGTGTTTCTGCTTTGTAATCCACATAATCCAGTTGGTAGAGTATGGAAAAAGGAAGAACTGCAAAAAGTTGGCGAAATATGCTTAAGGCATAAGGTATTAGTAGTTTCTGATGAAATACATGCTGATTTTATCTATCCTGGGAATGAACATACAGTATTTGCTAACTTAAGCAAGGAATTTGAGCAGATTACCATTACGTGTACATCACCAAGTAAGACATTTAATCTTGCTGGTTTACAAGTATCCAATATTATAATTTCGAATCAAGAAATTCGCCGTAAATTTAGGAAAGCCATTGATATGACCGGTTATAGTCAGTTAAATAGTCTAGGACTCGTAGCAAGTTATGCGGCTTATCAATATGGTGAAGCGTGGTTAAGTGATTTGAAGAAATATTTACTTGAGAATCTTGCATACGTACGCGAATATTTAACAGCAGAACTTCCAAAGGTAACCTTAATTGAACCAGAAGGAACTTATTTAGTATGGTTAGATTTTCGTGAATATGGATTATCAGACAAGGAATTAGATAAGATTATTATTCATAAAGCTAATCTGTGGCTGGACTCAGGGGCAATCTTCGGAGAAGATGGAACTGGTTTTCAACGAATCAATATTGCTTGTCCAAAAGAAACATTAAAGCATGCTCTAAAACAGTTAGCAGATGCATTTAATAATATAAAATAGTGAAAACTACTTGTTATTTGAAACGAAACATGCTAAACTATATACTTATATTGGATATCTGCTAGGAAAGAGACTAAACTATACTGATTTCATTGTAAAACAGGGATTTATGCCACCGACTGAAAGCATAATAGGAATGATATTTATAGGGAGGAACACTCTGGAGCTCATGAGCTGAACAGAAAAGTAGGTTCATGCGTGGCATGCGTTAAATGCAAGAGAGGAAAAATCATACGATTTTTCAATGCGGGTGGTACCGCGGGAAATGGAATCCCGTCCCGGAATAGAGTCATATTAATGACTGTATTCCGGGACTTTTTTATTTATAACAAAAGAATTATAATAGGAAAAGGAGATTAAGTATGGCAAATCATATTAGCGATGAAACAATTGAATATGTTGGTATTTTAGCAAAACTAGAACTTTCCGATCAAGAAAAAGAAGATGCTAAAAAAGATATGGACAAAATGTTAGACTATATAGATATGTTGAATGAATTAGACACGAGTGAAGTGGAACCAATGTCCCATGTTTTTTCTGTTACTAATGTATTTCGTGAAGATGTAGTTATAAATGGCGATGACAGAGATAATATTCTTGCTAATGCACCTGAGAATAAAGATGGAGCTTTTAAAGTTCCTAAGACTGTAGAATAGGAGGAATCAGCGTGAGTTTGATGAAATTAACTGCCGTGGAGTTAGGCAAAAAAATAAAAGCAAAAGAAGTAACCGTAGTGGAAGCAACAAAAGCAGCACTTGCTCAAATCGACGCTATGGATAAAGAATTTAATTGTTATGTCACAGTTGGTGCAGAAGCTGCTCTTAAGAGAGCAGAGGTAGTGCAAAAATTAATCGATGATGGAACGTTAACTGGACCATTAGCTGGAGTTCCTGTTGCAATAAAAGATAATATGTGCACAGAAGGAATGTTAACTACTTGTAGTTCGAAAATTCTTAGCAATTTTAAACCGACGTATTCTTCCGAAGCGGTACTTAATTTAGAAAAGGCTGGTGCGATAATTCTAGGCAAAACAAATATGGATGAATTTGCTATGGGAAGTACGACAGAGACATCAGCGTATGGAGTGACTAAAAACCCATGGAATTCAGAACATGTTCCCGGTGGTTCTTCAGGTGGTTCCTGTGCAGCTGTTGCAGCAGAAGAGTGTTTCTATGCATTAGGTTCTGATACAGGCGGATCAATTCGTCAACCTAGTTCATTTTGTGGTGTAACAGGTATAAAACCTACTTATGGAACAGTTTCTCGTTATGGGTTAATTGCTTATGGATCATCGTTAGATCAGATTGGACCAGTAGCTAAGGATGTGACAGATTGTGCAACTATATTGGAAGCCATTGCATCCTATGATCCTAAAGACAGTACTTCGGTTAAGAGAGATGAATATGACTTTACATCAGCACTAGTAGATGATGTAAAAGGAATGAAGATAGGTATACCTAGTGATTACTTTAGAGAAGGGTTAGATCCAGAAATAAAAGATTCTGTATTAAAGGCGGCCGATGTACTTAAGGAAAAGGGAGCTATTGTTGAAGAATTTAATTTAAGTTTAGTTGAATATGCGATACCAGCCTATTACGTAATTGCATCTGCAGAAGCAAGTTCCAATTTGTCCCGTTTTGATGGAATAAAATTTGGGTATCGAACCGAAGAATATAATGGACTTCATAGTATGTATAAGAAAACTCGTTCTGAAGGATTTGGAGCTGAGGTTAAGAGAAGAATTATGCTTGGATCGTTTGTTTTAAGCAGTGGATACTATGATGCATATTATCTGAAAGCATTAAGAACAAAAGCGTTAATTAAAAAAGCATTTGATAAAGCCTTTGAAACATATGATATTATATTAGGACCAGCTGCACCTACTACTGCACCAAAGTTAGGTCAGAGCTTAAGTGATCCAATGAAGATGTACCTCGGAGATATTTATACTATATCTGTTAACTTAGCAGGTCTTCCTGGTATTAGTGTACCTTGTGGAGTGGATTCAAAAGGATTACCAATTGGTTTACAGTTAATTGGTGATTGCTTTAAAGAAAAGGACATCATTCGTGCAGCTTATGCTTATGAGAGAACTAGAGAATACCAAAGACCAGAAGTAGTGCAAAAGTAGGAGGAATCAACATGAAACAATACGAAACAGTCATTGGACTTGAAGTCCATGTAGAGTTAGCTACCAAAACAAAGATTTTCTGCTCTTGCAGCACTGAATTTGGTGGAGCTCCCAATACACATACCTGCCCTGTTTGTACTGGAATGCCAGGTTCTCTACCAGTACTTAATAAGCAAGTAGTTGAATATGCTATGGCCGTGGGTCTAGCAACTAATTGTAAGATTACCCAATATTGTAAATTTGATCGTAAAAATTATTTCTATCCGGATAACCCACAGAATTATCAGATTTCTCAGTTATACTTACCAATCTGTCGTGATGGTAGTGTAGAAATTGAAACTGCAGAGGGAAAGAAGAGTATCGGAATTCACGAAATTCATATGGAAGAAGATGCAGGTAAATTAATTCATGATGAGTGGGATGATTGTTCCTTAGTAGATTTTAATCGTTCTGGTGTACCTTTGATTGAAATCGTTTCTGAGCCAGATATGCGATCAGCAGAGGAAGTAATTGCTTATTTAGATAAATTAAGATTAATGATACAGTACCTAGGGGCATCTGATTGTAAATTACAAGAGGGTTCCATGAGAGCAGATGTTAACTTATCTATTCGAGAAGTAGGTGCCAAAGAATTTGGTACTAGAACAGAAATGAAGAATCTAAACTCGTTCAAAGCGATTGCTAGAGCCATTGAAGGGGAAAGAGAACGACAGATTGAGTTAATCGAAGAAGGCAAGAAGGTAGTACAAGAGACAAGAAGATGGGATGATAACAAAGAAACTTCATATGCAATGCGTTCCAAAGAAGACGCACAGGATTATCGTTATTTCCCTGAACCTGACTTGGTTCCTATTGTAATCAGTGATGAATGGATTCAAAGAGTGAAAGAGAATCAACCGGAACTTCGCGCTGAAAAAATGGCTCGCTATGCGAAAGAATATGAAATCCCTGAATATGATATACAGATATTAACTGGTTCTAAAAAATTAGCCGATATATTTGAAAAGACTGTGGCCATATGCAATAATCCGAAAAAAGCATCAAACTGGTTAATGGTAGAGACCATGAGACTTTTAAAAGAACATAGCATGGAACCAGAAGACATTAAATTTGCTCCAGAAAATCTTGCAAAATTAATTGACTTAACAGAGAGTAAAGCAATTAATAGTACGGTGGCGAAAGAAGTATTTGAGAAAATATTTGCAGATAATATTGATCCAGTTCAGTATGTAGAAGAACACGGATTAAAAACAGTAAATGATGAAGGTGCTTTACGTAGTACAATAGAGAGAATCATTGCCGCAAACCCACAATCAGTAGAAGACTATCATAATGGAAAAACAAAGGCAATTGGTTTCTTAGTAGGACAGACCATGAAGGAAATGAAGGGGAAAGCAGATCCTGGTTTAATCAACCAGATCTTAATGGAACTATTATAAAACTATTTATGTAGGAGGGTTTGCCATGAATGAAAAAAGACACAGTAAACGGTTACCAGTTGATTTGGTTTTAGAAATCTCATCTTTATTTAAGCAAGATAATGTGCATGTGAATCTAAACCATGCTCCAATTGAGGTGACGAACATTTCAAAAGGTGGTATAGGTTTTATATCAAAAAGTGTATTGCCATTGGACTATTATTTTAACGCTAAACTTACTTTGGGTGATGAAGACTCAATACTCTACACAGTTGTTAAAATTGTAAGATCAGAACCAGCTGGGTCATCAGTTTTTAGTTATGGCTGTGAATTTGTAGGAATGGCGCCGATATTATCCTATATTTTCGATGAGTATGAAGAAAAATTAGCAAATATGGAATAAATCATAGTCAAGAAAGTAGAATTTATCATATGTCTTGAATAGGCTTTTATAGCATAGCATTAAGAGAAGGAAGGCTATGCTATAGGAGCTTTTTTGGGCAATTCTTTTCCTAGATGTGATTGACAAATAGAATTTAACAAGCCATAATATGTTAAGAGAACATAAATAATGGGTAAAGTTAGGGGGCTGCAATGTGGGTTTACATAAGAAGTGGAAGTATTTGGTATTAATAATGATACCAATTATATTTTTAAAAATCACGTCTACTGCGGATGCTGCTGAAGTAAAAGGGGGAACTTTTACTAGAGATAAATATGTGTATACAATTACGAAGATTGCATCTCAAAATGAAATGGGAAGGGTTAGCGTAAGTGTTAGAAAAGAGAAACAGGATACGATAAAAACGGCTGAGATTCCCCAGACGGTTATATATAATAGTTTAGTATATCAGGTAAAGAGCATTGGACAATCAGCATTTTACGATTGTACCAATCTAACTTCGGTTACTGTACCTAATACAGTTACCATTATCGGAAAACTTGCGTTTGGAAAATGTGATAGTCTAATTAGTATTAACATTCCTGATAGTGTGAGTACAATTGGAAATAACGCATTCTACGGCTGTACCTCTAAATTAGTAATTTCTTGTCCAATTAATTCGAAGGCATTTATATATGTGAAAAATAAAAATCTCAACTTTAAAGCTTTGGTTAATGAAAATAGTACGTCTAATAAGAAATTAATTATTGTGGGGGATTCAAGAACTCATAATATGAGCAAATGGGTAAACACCTCAGTCCCAACAAAGTTTGTAGCCAAGAGCGGACAAGGATATAACTGGTTTGTGAGTGAAGGAATCAATAGTGTAAATGCTATAAAAAATCCTGGTGATACCATTGTTATCTGGCTAGGAGTGAATGACTACTTTTCAACAACACTCGGTGGTAATAGCTGGACAGTATATGCCAATAAAATTAATGATTTAACCAAGTATGAATGGTCAGATTGTAAGGTTTACGTTGCGGCAGTAGGCTACGTTGATCGAGGAAAAATGTTATTATATTATGGTACATGCGCAAGGTCGAATGTTACTATGCTAAATGAGAATAATAATTTGAAAGGTATTCAAGAGTTTAATGAATTACTGAAAAGTTCATTATCCAATAAAATAAGTTGGATTAATACATATAATGTGATTGGTATTCATAATAATGATTCCGAAATAACTTCAGATGATCTTTGGATTACGAGAGAAAATGGTAAAAAAGATGGGCTACACTATGGAGTAGCTAAAACACAAGAAGTATATAATTATTTTGTAGAATGCACCTTTTTAAAATAAAATAAAATGCCTAGACAAAACTCATAAACAAGTTAAGTCTAGGCATTTGTTATGTCGGCGTATCGTCCATATTTTATGCTCTAATATCAAAGGTATATCTTTTTAGTGAAGTACTAGGAGAATCTTGAGCAATAAAATCATCCACTAGATCAATGTCTCGTTGCCGTTCTAATGCTTCGTATGATAGGGAATATCCTTTGGCTAAGAGGGCAGTCTGCAATTGTATCACATTGTTTTCAATTAATTCCTTAGATTCTGAATCTGACATGTAAAATTTGGATGAGATATGTTTATTGTTTAAAGTTAAATGAATATCGAGAGGTCCAAGATGGTCCATATCCAAATGAAGTAGTACGCTAATGTTATCTGGATGATTTCTTAATTCATTTTTCTTAGTATAAACATATAAATCGCTATGTATATTGGTATCTTTTAATTTTAGTGGTAGTTGTACATAAGGGAAGAAATCGTTAAGTGTTTTCATAAAATCAATATTTTCCCTCATCTGTCCTGCTTGATTAGAAAGTGCTGCTGAGTCAGAACCAGTAACAGTAGCTTGCATTAGATGTTCTAGCTGGGATAACTGGTGATACATTTTATCGTAGAATTCTTCAACTGCATGTTCTTTAAGTAAAGCATTCGGTGTTAACGTCCAGTTTAGAAGAATATTTTCTTTTACCATAGATTGAAACTCTTTGGTAGTAAATAATTTTTTCACTGATTCAGGTTCAGTGAAAGAAAGTACATTTTTAGTAATGGATAAAACTTCCTTTAATGGCGCTTCGCCAGATAAAATCTTTTCCTTTAACTGTGGACTAATCGGAAAATCTTTTAATGCATCATGAAGCGCTTGTCTTTCGTCCGTGTCAAGAAAAGATGCAAGCTCTCCATTTTCTCGTTGGAGAGTACTGTGCTGTAATAGTACGTCTTGTATAACGGGATTATCAAATATGTCCATAATCTTTGGGATTTCTAATAATACATCATCTGCAGTCTCAGTAGTAACGGTTGCAAGTGTAGGGTCAAGAATAGGAAGATCTTCGGTGGTTGTTGCTAATTCGGCTACTAAATTCTTCATATCTAATTCATGAGCCATCTCCATACTTGAGTTTATAATATTTACAAGGTTACGTAGTGGTAAAGAGCCATTTGACAATTGCTGTTTTTGTGATTCATTTAATGTGAAATTTTCTAAAATACTAATTAGTTCCGACGCATCTTCTGGACTAGAAAAAGAAGCAGTCGTAATTCTTTCGGAAGGATTGGTAGGTAGTACTTCCTTATTTTGTACAAGGGACAATAATTGATTACCAAAATCAGCAACAGAAGAAGCTGAATTATTCTTCGCTAGTTGTTCTAATAGTTTTGGAAGGTTGGAAGCTATTTGGTCAATTTCTTTCACTAGCCTATGTTCGTAATTGCGATAATTTTCAAATTGAGTCGCATTTTGCTTGGTTATGGGAATGGATAATTTATTCATTAATACAAGGGTACTGATACTGATGTCTTTATTCATTAAAGATTGCTGTAATACTGTTTGTATACTTTGCTTATTTATGGACATTTTATTCATTAGTAACTCGTGTACAATCATTTGATTGCGCTCTGTTTTAGGTAAGCCAGCTTCTTCTAGGGCTTTTTGTATGGTAACATTTTCAGATAGAGAATAATTATTAGGAAGTGCTTCTAGAACTATGCCTTTCGGTGAAATGCTTACTACTTTAAAAGCTGCTGGTTGCCCAATGGATAGGTTCGCACCATTTTCAAGGGTTCCGGTTACTTTTGTATTATCTTCCATAGTAACGGATACCTCTTTGTTACGAAGATCTGTCACTTCTCCTTTTATTATTTGCCCTTCTGTTAATGAAACGGTGCTACGGTTTGAGCCATAATTACTTAGCTTTCCTACACTTCGTTCAGAAGTTTTTGAAGTGCTTGTTTGATTAATGGATGTATTCGTAGCGGCTACCTTATTCGTTAACATATTTTACAACTCCTATCTATTCGATATAAACGTAAATTTTATTTGTAATTTGGTAAATATAAGCCCTTATGGGCAAACAATTATATTCACTCTATTTATATCGACACTTTACTAGTTTGTTAATAGTAGTTTTTCGGTGGTAAAAAAAGTTTTTAAATTAGTTGACAAAAGATTTGGAAAGGTGTATATATAATGTATAGAAAACATATTCGTATACTATGAAATAGTAAGTTAAATAGAATAAAATAGAAAGGGGATAGGCCAATGAAAGTATCCACAAAAGGAAGATACGGACTTAGAGCGTTACTTGATTTAACAATACATTCGAAAGAAAATCACGTATCATTGGTAAGTATTGCGGAACGGCAACAGATTTCCCTCAATTATCTGGAACAGGTATTTGCTGCTCTTAGAAAAGGTGGAGTCGTGAAAAGTATAAAAGGCTCACAAGGTGGTTATTCACTAAGCAGCAGACCAGACAAGATTTTTATTTCTGACATCATTCAGATATTGGAAGGAGATTTTAATATTATAGATGAAGTTCTATATACCAATGGGGAACCAGACCTGGTTCAGCTTACGATACAGCAAGTGGTATGGGATCGAATCAATGATACGATTAAAGATCTTCTAGAACATATTACTTTAGAGGATTTAGCCAATGAATTCATCAGTAAGAAAAATCATGGACAGGACATGTATTACATTTAAACAAAAGATAAATTAAGAAAGAAGAAAATGGAGGATTTGATTATGAGTGAGAAAAATTATAGCTTTAACACATTAGCAGTGCATGCGGGACAGGAAGTGGATCCTGTTACTCAATCAAGAGCAGTACCAATCTACCAGACCACATCATATGTATTCGAGAATTCCAAACAAGCTGAGAATCGTTTTGGATTAGCGGAAGGCGGTAATATTTACACTAGATTAATGAATCCAACTTCCGATGTATTTGAAAAAAGAATGGCTGCACTTGAAGGTGGAGTAGGTGCATTAGCAACCGCATCTGGTTCCGCAGCAATTACCTATTCTATTTTGAATATTGCAAAAGCAGGAGATCACATTGTTGCAGCTAGTACGTTGTATGGTGGTACTTATAATCTGCTAGCACATACCCTTCCTGATTTAGGAATTAAAACAACGTTTGTAGATCCAGATGATGTAAATAATTTTAAAGCAGCCATTCAAGATAATACGAAGGCTGTATTTATTGAATCATTAGGAAATCCAGGTATTAATATTATTGATATCGAAGCTGTTGCTAAGGTTGCACATGAAGCGGGAATTCCACTGATTGTTGATAATACATTTGGTACGCCATATCTAATTCGTCCAATTGAATTTGGAGCTGATATTGTTGTACACTCTGCCACGAAATATATTGGAGGACATGGAACATCTCTAGGCGGCGTTATTGTTGACTCTGGAAAATTTGATTGGGCAGCAAGTGGTAAGTTTCCTGGATTAACAGATCCTGATCCAAGCTATCACGGTGTAAAGTATGTTGAAGCATTAGGTAATCTAGCTTACATTGTTAAGATTCGTGTAACACTGTTAAGAGATACAGGAGCTACCGTAGCTCCATTTCATTCATTCTTGTTCTTACAGGGACTAGAAAGCCTTCATGTTCGAGTGGAAAGACACGTTGAGAATACAAAGAAGGTTATAGAGTTTTTAACTAAGAGTGATAAGGTGGCATGGGTGAATTATCCTTCCTTAGAGAACAGTAAATACAAAGATCTTGCAGATAAATATTTTCCAAAGGGAGCTGGAGCAATCTTTACCTTTGGTGTAAAAGGTGGGAAAGAGGCCGCGATTAAATTTATTGATAGTTTAGAGATTTTCTCCATTCTTGCCAATGTAGCAGATGCGAAATCTCTCGTCATTCATCCAGCTACAACAACGCATTTACAGTTAACAGAAGAACAACAAATTGCGGCAGGTATTACACCGGATACCATTCGTTTATCCATTGGTATTGAAGATGCAGATGATTTGATTGCTGATATCAATCAAGCATTAGACAAAGCGGTTCAATAATAAGAGAATTATAATTATTTAAACTTTGGGCTTATATCCTTAGAAATATTGAGGAATAAGCCTTTTTGCTGTATATACATAATTTGGTATGTGTGGATATGACTTGACAAGAAGTTGTAATCTGGTGGATAATAGTTCATGACAATGGAACGTTTGCGTAGAGTTTTCCATTGTTTCACATTTTATTTTATATAGAACCGCTAGGCGGTAGATAGGAGCTACATGATATATTTAGATTATGCAGCAGAAACGCCTGTGAATCAACAGGTATTGGATGTGTTTTGCCAAGTTTCTACTGAATATATTGCCAATCCTAACTCCACTCACAAATTAGGAAGAAAGAGTTTGGATCGATTAAATCAATCTACATCTGCAATTGCAACTATGTTAGGTGTAAAGGATAATGAAATTATCTACACTTCCGGTGCCAGTGAATCCAATAATCTGGCTTTGAAAGGGATTGCAGGTATTTATAAAAAGTATGGAAAACATATCATAACTACTTATTTAGAGCATTCCTCTGTTACAGGAGCAATCACAGCGTTACAACAAGAAGGCTATGATGTGGATTATGTAGATATATTAGATAATGGTCTAGTAGATCTAGATCATTTAAAAGAATTACTTCGTGATGATACGATTTTAGTTTCCATTGGATATGTGGATAGTGAGATAGGAATCTGTCAGGACATACAATCCATTGGCATATTGTTAAAAGAGTATCCACATTGCTATTTTCATGTGGACGGAACCCAGGCAATCGGAAAGATTCCAGTGACTTTAGAAAATATTGATTTATTTACCTTTACTGCGCATAAATTTTATGGTATAAATGGTTGCGGTGTATTAATTAAGAAAGATAATGTAATGTTACAGCCTCAAATACATGGTGGTATTAGCAGTACACCATATCGAAGCGGAACTCCAATGTTAGCCCATATTGTAGCTACTGAGAAAGCCATGGAACTTGCCATGGAAACTATGGTGGAACATGTATCTTATGTTACCAGGTTAAACAAACGATTACGTGAGAAAATGAGAGAATATAAGGATATTCGTATTAATAGTACAGATAAGGCAGTTCCATTTATCCTTAATATCAGTATGAAAGGTATGAATACACAAGCATTTCAAAAGGCTTTGGAAGAAGAACAGGTATATGTATCTACCAAATCCGCTTGTTGTGCTCCGAATACCCCTTCTAGACCGGTATATGCTATAACGAAGGATAGAAAATCTGCCCTTTCTACACTTCGCATTAGCCTTAGTTATCTTACTACAGAGGATGAATTGGAAGAGTTTTTACGTATATTTCATGAATGTTATAAGCAGCAACAGAAATGATCATTTAGACAGGAGTTAGAAATGGAACGTTATCAAGAAATAGAAAAGAGTATTATTAAAAAATTCAGAAAAGAAATATGGACAAAGTTTACCAGGGCAATCAATGATTATCAATTAATCAATGAAGGGGATAAAATTGCAGTTTGTATTTCTGGTGGTAAGGATTCTATGCTTCTTGCAAAATGTATGCAGGAATTAAAACGACATGGAAAAGTTAATTTTGACGTTGAGTTTGTAGTAATGAATCCGGGTTATAATGATTATAACAGACAAGTTATTATAGAAAACGCAGAGATTCTCAATATACCCATTCAAATGTTTGAAACAGAGATATTTGATATTGTAGCGACGGTGGATGAATCACCTTGTTATCTGTGTGCCAGAATGAGACGAGGTTACTTATATAAGAAAGCACAAGAATTAGGATGCAATAAGATTGCTCTTGGACATCATTTTGACGATGTCATAGAAACTGTTTTAATGAGTATGCTTTACAGTGGACAAGTCCGAACGATGATGCCTAAGCTTCACAGTTCCAATTTTGAGGGTCTAGAATTGATTCGTCCAATGTATTTAATAAAAGAAGAAGATATCTTATCATGGAAACGCTATAATGAATTACAATTCATTCAATGTGCCTGCCGTTTTACAGAGAATTGTATGCTAGGTGACAATGGTGGTGGTTCCAAACGAAATGAAATGAAAGCTTTAATCAAGAAATTCCGTCAGACAAGTGATATTATCGATATGAATATTTTTCGAAGTATACACAATGTAAATATGGATACTATAATTGGGTATCAGAAACATGGTGTAAAACATAGCTTTTTAGAAGATTACGACGATTTTATACCAAATACTCAAGAATGATTATTTAAAATAATTAAATTATATAAAACATATTGACAAAGTCGGAATTACATATTATACTTAGCCATATTAATAAAACCAATAAAACCAACAGAAAAAGTAGGGATTAGATGGAATATGACTAAAGACCGACTACTGGAGGTTTTTAGAACAAATGATTTCTTGTTTTGAAAACCTTTTTACGTATAGGAAAGTATACGAAAAGGAGATAACAATGATTAAGATTACTAATTTAACCAAAACGTTTAAAACAAAGAAATCAGAATTATGTGTACTGGATAATGTAAGTTTAAACATTGAAGATGGAGATATTTATGGCATCATTGGTATGAGTGGTGCAGGAAAAAGTACATTAATTCGTTGCATTAATTTTCTGGAGAGACCGACTTCTGGTACCATTGAGATTGATGGCATTGATCTAGATAAGTTAAATGATAAGGCACTAAGAGAATGTAGAAGAAATATCGGTATGATATTTCAGAACTTTAATTTGCTCATGCAAAAGACCGTTCGAAAGAACATCGCATTTGGTCTTGAGATAATCGGAGTAAATGAATACATACCAACCGGTTATACGGAAGAAGAATATAAAAAACTAAGTTATTTTAAGAAGAGAAAAGTAAAGAAGGAAGATATTGATAAAACCGTTAATGAACTTCTTAAAATCGTTGATTTAGAGGAAAAGGCAGAATCCTATCCGGCACAATTAAGTGGTGGACAGAGACAGAGAGTTGCAATCGCAAGAGCACTTGCAACTTACCCATCCATTTTATTATGTGATGAGGCTACTTCAGCACTTGATAGTATGACAACCGATTCTATCCTCGCACTACTTCAAAAGATTAACAAAGAGAGAAATATCACTATCGTAGTAATTACACATGAAATTGGAGTAGTTAAGACGATCTGCAATAAAGTTGCAGTAATCGATAGCTCTAAAATCGTAGAAACTGGATATACACAGGATATATTTGCAAATACGACCAATCCAGTGACAAAACGTTTGTTAGGAGGTGAAGCATAATGGGTATCTTTCAGAGTTTTATAGGTTGGTGTAATTATATTGTTGCAGAATATGGAGTTCTCCTGGTACAAGGAATTCTAGATACTATATGGATGACATGTGTTGCTAGTATTATTGCTTATGTATTAGGAATGCCAATTGGTATTATTGCAAAGGTAACAGCTAATGATGGAATTCATCCAATGCAAAAGATAAACCGTATATTAGGCATTATTATTAATATGGGTAGATCGATTCCGTTTATTATTTTATTAGTTGCAGTTATGCCACTTACAAGAATTATCGTTGGAACAACACTAGGGCCTAAGGCTGTGGCTGTTCCGTTAATCTTATCAGCTACACCATTCATTGCAAGAGTAGTTGAGAGTTCATTAAATGAATTAGATAAAGGTGTGATTGAGGCAGCGAAGGCAATGGGTGCTAGTGATGCTCAGATTATATTTAAAGTTATGATTCCAGAGACCTTACCTTCTCTAGTAACAGGAGTGGCATTAGGTGCTATTACCATAGTAGGTTATACAGCAATGGCTGGTGCTGTTGGTGGTGGTGGACTGGGAGATATTGCAATACGTTATGGATATTATCGATCCAAGACGGATATCGCTGTGGTGACAATCGTTTTGCTAGTTGCTATCGTGCAAATAATTCAAAGCGTTGGACATATAATTTCTAAGAAAATTGATAAAAGAGGAAAAGGAGAGAATTGATTATGAAAAATGTGAAAAGAATCGTAAGTCTATTATTGACGTTAGTTTTAGTGGGAGCGGTATTAACAGCTTGTGGAACCAAGAATACTGGAAGTACAAATAACAGCAAAGCAACCGATGATGCTGTAGCTACTACAGATGTAGCAGCAACGGATGATGCAACAGCTACAGAAACAGCGGAGTTAGAGGAAATAATAGTTGGTGCAACAATCGAGCCACATGCAAGTATTTTAAATTCAGATGCTGTAAAAGAAGCATTGGCAGCAGAAGGATTTAAAATTAAGGTAGTGGAATATACGGACTATGTACAGCCAAATATGGCAACAGAAGATGGAAGCTTAGATGCTAACTTCTTTCAGCATTTACCATACTTAAACGATTTTAATAAAGAAAATGGTACGAATGTTGTAAGTGTAGCAAACATTCACTTTGAACCACTTGGAATCTATGGAGGCAAAACTGCTACCTTAGATGCAATTGCTGATGGTGCACAAATAGCAGTTCCTAATGATGTTACCAACGAAGCAAGAGCATTATTATTACTTCAAGAAGCAGGTTTAATTAAGTTAAAAGATAATATGGGATTAGAAGCAACTGTTAAGGATATAACTGAAAATCCTCATAACATTAAATTTACTGAGATAGAAGCAGCACAGACAGCAAAAGTACTTCAAGATGTTGATTTTGCAGTAATTAATGGAAACTACGCATTAGAAGCAGGCTTATCAGCAAGTAAAGATGCATTAAAAGTAGAAGCAACAGATTCTGAAGCAGCTACAACTTATGCAAATATTATTGCTGTAAAAGCAGGAAATGAAAATACTCCAAAAACTCAGGCGTTAATCAAAGCGGTTACATCTGAAGCAACTAAGAAATTTATTGATGAAAAATGGCAGGGTGCAGTAGTTCCTGTATTCTAAGAACTATATAAATCAATTAAGCTCAACTCTTTTTATGAGAGTTGGGCTTTTTTGTACTTGACAAAGCGACATAGATGTCGCATAATAAAAAAGACACGAGTGTCGCAAATCATGGAGATAAATTATGGATACCAAAGGTAATATAACAAGAAAGCAAATTAAAGATGAAGCACGTAGGCTCTTTGCAAAAAACGGACTGAAATCAATTACTATGAAGGATATCTGTGAAGCCACAGGATTAAGTCGTGGAGGATTATATCGTCATTATGATAGTACCAGACAAATCTTTGAGGAACTAATTCTAGATATTATAAGTGATTCGAAAGATGAATTTACAATAAAAATAGTGCAAAATGTTTCAGCTGTTACAATCCTCGACGAAGTATTAGAACAGCTTCGTAAGGATATGTTAGATGCTGAACATTCACTAAGTTTGGCTATTTATGAATATTCTTCTATGTATGATCAAAATTTCTTTCAGGAGAATAACAAAAAAGCAATCGATAAATGGAACGTATTAATTGAGTACGGGATAAATCGTGGGGAATTTAGGAAAGTGAACGTAAGACAAATCACGGATATGATTCTATATTCTTACCAAGGAATTCGTATGTGGAGTCATGTGATTCCAATGGATGAAAAGACAGTTAACAATATTATTAGTCTAGTAAAGGAAATCTTGGAGGTCGAACCGTATGGTAGAAATGAGCGATAGCATTATTTTAGTACGCCCTAATATACTTCTTAAGGAAAAAGCCATTGATTACAAACAGGAGCATTTTGATTATGGGGAGCAAGAAATCAATGGAGGAGAATTGTGGGATAAGATAGCTTGTTATGAGCAATGGTTAGAAAAAGTTACGAATAATGCAGATGAAAAAACAGTAAGTAAAGATTGGGTTGTAACAGATACATTTTTTGCACTGAGAGAACGAGATAATAAAATTATTGGTATGATTGATTTCAGACATACACTAAATGAATTCTTAAAAGATTTCGGGAACTCTGGTTATAGTGTAAGACCAACAAAGAGAAATAAAGGATATGCTACTATTATGTTAAATAAAGTGTTGCAAGTGGCTAAAGAGACTGGATTAACTTGCATTCATCTTTCTGTGAAGCGAAGTAACGAAGCTTCTGTTAAAACCATTCTAAAAAATGGCGGGGTTTATGAGAGAAGCTTTGAATATAATGGGGTTCAGGCTGATATTTATAGAGTGAGTCTTTAGTATGAACATCCTCAATTACTTTATGAAGATATTTAATTAAATTAGGACAACAGCATGTATATGAGTTTATCGTGTATATGCTGTTTTTTGTTGTTTATGACTTAACTCTTAACAGATGAATCTTTATCTCTGATAAGTAACCAAAGATGACGAAGTTGACAAAATATGGTAAAACATATAAAATTACATATATTGTAAGATTTGTGAACGGAGGGGAGTCATGAATGAATCGGAATATGCTGCTAACAAACCGATTGTAAATGAAACGTATAAAGAAGCAAGTGGACAAGTAGGTTTGGAATTTGACAATATCGAACCAATAAAAAACTTGATAGATCAAGTTACTGAGGATTATAATGTAAAAGTACTATCTTGTCTTGAAAGTGTACAGGAATTACAGGGACGTTTAAGATTTAGTTCACTTAACTTAAATCGTGAATTAGAACAATGTTTTGCATCCATACATAGGCAAAATCGGTCATTAAAAGAATTCAGAATGCGCTTGGATCAATACGTGAATAAGGTAATCACAACCGAACAAAGTATTATAGAACTGTTATCAAAAGTTACACTTGATGTTGTGCCAGAACATTCATCTGGTGGCAAATTACCAGTGGTGGTACCAGAACAAATTAAAATAATTACCGAAATAGAGATCTCTTTAGACACTGAGGGGAATAAAGATAAGTTAGGTAAAGTGTATGAATTATGGAGACAGGAACAAATCAATCGAGGGGAAGAACTCTACGATTTAATAAAGCCTCTCGATGGTACAGCACTAGATACAAAAGAAGTTACTGAAAATCTAGAAGAATTACTAGATAAACCAGAAACAAAAGCAAAAAAACTGATTGCATTATTTTGGGAACAAGAGTATGACTATTTTGAAGGCTTCTGGTGGCAGGATGTGGATAAATTGAAAGATGCCATAACTATGCTATGGTTTGAGATAGAAAAATTTGGACCATTACAAGTCAACACTCTTGGAAACTTAACAATTGGTGATCGTTATATCAATGCTATACAAGCATTAGCCAACGCACCTAGAACAGGATATTATGATGATGCAACCATAGCGGCAATAGAAAATAGCATGACGACAGAAAAACGGGAATATACCAATCACAGTATTGATTTGGAATGTTTAGAGATTCTATCAAAACGGTACAGCGTAATTAAAGGAAAGAAACTAGGTAATACACTGGAACGTGGATGGGGTGATGTTTTTGCAGGATTAATTATGTTAGGCGAAAGCTACTTTTTAAGTAATGTTGTACAAGGTAAATATGACGGAAAAGTAAGTAATGCCAAAGCAAAAGTCAAAGGGAAAATAAAGCAAACACTAAAAACATGGAAATTGAATCGAGTAAAAGATAAGGCAAGTTCAGTATTAGTAGATTCCATTGTTAATAAAATAAATACATCAAAAAATAGTAAAACGATCTTAAGAATCATTCAGAGTCTAGATGCAAAATCGTTGAAAAAAGTGTTAAGCAAACTTGATGATAGTAGTTTAGAAAAGGTAATTAATTCAATGAATGATGACCAGATTAATTCGTTGCTAAGAAAATGTGATGGTGATCTGGCGACTAGAATTAAAAAGATTAGTGAGGGTGGCTTAAAGACTGGAATCGATGAAAGTTTTAGCAAGTTAGATGTTGATATTGATAACGTAGATTTACCAGAAGGAACATGGAATAAAAGAGCAACAGATAGAGGAAAGGATATTGATGAAATCATGAATAATAATGTAGGTCAAAACTATCCTGTAATTGATAAAATTGATGAAAATGGAGTAGTTACAAGTGTTAAAAGTAGAGATTTAAATTGCAAAACATATCAAAATGGTAGTAATCTTGAAAAGACAATAAAAAAAGATATTGATAAAGTTGCCAACTTTGATGGAGCAGATTGGAATGGTGTTGATATTGAAGCTAGTGATATAACGGGAAGACAGTTACAAATTGTAGTACCGAATACAACATTATCTGATGCACAAATTAAAGCCATTAACAATGCTATCCAATATGGTAAATCAAAAGGTGTTAAAGTAATTATAACGATAGGAGGATAATTATTATGAAATATGGAACTATATCAGTTTATTTTAGTGAGGATTTTGGATATATCTTAGCTTCTTATACCACATTAAAGGGTAGTGTCGCGAAAGTAGTAATGAATCCAGTGGATGTAAAAGAAAATGGAATTTCTGAAGTGGAAATAGGAATTGCAATAAAGAAAGCTGTACAAAAATCATGTGAGGCATCTCCAATAGAACGTAACGAAATAAAAGATTTCAAATTTTGGCAAATAACAGGGGTTAAAAGCTTTGCAGCATTTAGCAAAAAGCACCAATGCGTAAAAATAAAGCAGAAAGAAAGCTACTATGAATTAATAGCATGTCATAGAGAAAAAGATGGAAGCTATGTAGAACCTAAGAATTGCAAGCCAGAGCAGATACATTTAACCGCTTCAGAAAAGCAGCTTGGTTTGACAGTAAAACATATGTTGTCTTGTAATGCTAAAAGAGAAGATTATTCGATATTTTCATTTCAAACTTTAAATGAGAATACAGTATCGTATTCACGACCAGCGGATGATTTCCAAGATATGGGAGATGGGCATACGGATGCTTATCAGATATTTACTCATGAAGAGCATAATAAAAACTACATTGCATTTCTTATTGACAATAAATATTCTGAAATTAGTGAAGAAGGGGTTAAGTCCCGCTGGAAACAGCTATATGGAGAATTATCTGAGTATCAATATGAAGAAATTAATAATAAACAGTTAAAAATAATGGTAAGAGCGAAAACTAAAGAAGTTAAATTAAATTCGTACTTTTATCAAGATGGAGAGGATTTATTAGAGGTATTAGCAGAAATTGATATTGTTGATACACCAAAAGAACTTCAATCTGAAATTAATATAGAATTGGAGAATGTTATAGATTCAATCAAAATTATGTGAAAATATAAGAATTAATATTTATTATGGTTATACTTTAGGTCTTTCACTACCTAAATCCCAGTCTCTTAATTCAGTATCATGGCTCTCACGAAGTGACGTAATCCATGATATGAATTAAGAGACTTTAGCTTTGGCTAGAAAATTTATGTCAGATAAAAGAATTAGGTGGTTTTTTTAAGGTTGGTTTGTGGTTTGAAGATGGGAATATTAGACAGATTCAGCTGTTGTATATAGATAATACGATTAAAGATGAAACTATTCGAGAAATTAAACATCAACAAATTATTCTGGATAAAATATCAACAATTCATTTACAGGCTTCTAAAATAACAAATTATTGGGATAAGCGAGGTTTATACAGTACTATAGAAATTGATTATTATATTTTATTATGATATACAATCAGATATCAAAAAGTAATTGGGTTTTGGTATGTTCAATAAAGAAAGGATGATTGGACAATAATGAAAATTCAAAATAACAAGGTATTATTAAGGGATAAAGAATTACAGTTTGACATGAGAATTATTGAAGCAGTAGAATGCGATGAAAAGTTAGTGATTGTTTTCGATACTGATGAGGATGATGGATATGATAATGTATTCTGCTATACGTTGGATAAAAAATTACTTTGGAGAATAAAACCAGCACCTGTTAATATTAGTGGAACTGCTAGAAGCCCATATGTGGGAGTAGACATAATGGATGGTAATTGTAGAGCTATTGACTTTTTTGGAAGAAGATTAATTTATAAGCCATACTACCTTAGGTAATATGGCTTTTTAGGTTCTTGCTTATTGAATTATTATTAATATTTATAACAACAACGATATAGCATTATTTCCGAACATAACTCTTCTTCATATTTTTATCAATCTCCTGAGCAGTTGGAGTCATAGCCAATCCGCCTTCACTGGTTTCTCTAAGACACGCCGGCATCTGTTGACCGATTCGCTTCATGGTATCAATGACTTCATCTGGGGGGATTGCGCTACGAATCCCAGCAAGTGCTAGTTGGGCACTGGATAGTGCATTGATTGAGCCGTAAACATTACGTTTAATGCATGGAACTTCCACCAAGCCAGCAACAGGATCACAAGTTAAACCTAACAGGTTCTTAAGGGATAAAGCAGAGGAATGAAGAATACATTCCACATCACCGCCTTCTAAGTAGGCAAGTCCACCTGCAGCCATTGCGCTAGCTGAACCAATTTCTGCCTGACAACCACCTTCTGCTCCGGAGATGGTAGCATTTCTAGCAATGACAGAACCTATCCCAGCGGCAACAAATAATGCTTTTATAATATTGTCTTCTGGAGTATGTTTTTGTTCTTCGTATGTTAGAAATACGGCAGGTATAATACCACAACTGCCGGCAGTTGGTGCTGCAACGATTCGTTTCATACAGGCATTGGATTCGGATGTTTTAATAGCTTTCTCCATCACTTGTAAGGAAAAGTCATTAAGAATACTGGTATTTGATTTTCGAAAGGCCTCCAGTTTACCACCATCTCCACCAGACATACCGCTGGGCGAACGAAGGGTTTCATCATAGTTGGTATCGGCATGCTTCATTGCATGATACAAGCTACGCATGCGTTCAAAAGATTCTGCGTGGGTTACCTTGCGTTCGTTCATATCATCTTCTATAATAATTTCCCAGAATTCCTTCTGTTCCTTCTTTGTTTTATCAAAAATATCCTGAAGAGATTTAAATCCCATGGTTATCCTCGTTTCTCGCTACTATACGGATTATTAGTTTGTGGTAGTAGCGTAGGCACAAACTTAGATTGTGTATATATGACTCTTACTTTCGTTTATTTATTCGCTTTCTAGATTCAAATAAGTAACCTTTGCGATTCCCTCAAGATGCTCTAACCATTTAATAGACTCTTTTGGGATTTTCTGGTCACATTCTATAATCATAACAGCATCCCCTCCACGATGTGAGCGATAAAGCTTCATAGAAGCAATATTTACTGATTTGTGGGAGAGCATGGAAGTAACTTCTGCTACATGACCTGGTTGATCTACGTTGTGAACAATCAATGTTGGGTAATCGCCATTTACATTGGCAGTTAGGCCGTCTATTTGTGAAATGTTAATGCGTGAACCGCCAATCGATTCCCCTACTATCTCCAAGGTTTTTCCGCTTTGCCCTGTTAAATAAAGTTTCACAGAATTAGGATGAGCATTGGGCATATCAATTTCTCCAATATGAACTTCCATATGTTCTTGTTCCGCATATTGAAAACTATCAGGAATTCGTTCATCATCTGGTTTCATTCCTAGTAAACCAGCTACGATTGCTTTCTGAGTTCCATGTCCAATTCCAGTAGCTAGAAATGAACCGTGAAGCAGAATATTAGCCTTAACAATAGGCTCATCTATTAATTTTCGTGAGAAATAACCGATTTTTACTGCACCAGCTGTATGGGAACTGGATGGTCCTACCATGACAGGTCCTAAAATATCAAAAAGATTCATATTATACTCCTTCTATTCATGAAAGCATGCCTTTTGGCTATACTATTATGTGCAATTAACTAAATTTCATGAATGCTTTTAACTAGAATTGGCGTTGTATTAAGATCTCGTATCTGCTTGGACATAAAAGTAAGTCCATGCCATTCACCAAATTTATATCCGCAATTTTTGTGATTACCATCGATCTGAAAGCCCCATTTTTCATGAAAGCGAATACTGGATTCATTAGATGTGGTAATTAATGCGTATATATTATAGTATCCTTGTGCTTCAACCAATTGGAATAACTTTTTGTATAATAAACTACCGATTCCATTGCCTTGATACTTGGTATCTATATAAACAGAACATTCACAATCCCATGCAAATGCCGCTCTTTCATGAAAAGGACAACAGTAAGCATAACCTTGGATCACACCCTCCACTTCATAAACAAGCCATGGAAATTGTTTCATAATGGATTCCATACGTTTTTGGAACACATTAATTGGTACAGGATCATACTCAAAAGTTACTGCAGTATTTAATATATAAGGTTCGTATATTTCTAAGATTCTAAAGGCATCTTCTAGGGTTGCCATTCTTATATTACTATCATTCATTTCCTTTTCCTCGCTTATGTACTATGTATTTCTTATTAAATAAATATTAATTATATGATATTTGATTATAACACAATGTAATACCCTTGCAAAGGTAATACATTCGTGTTACACTTTCCGAAGATAATATAAACATGCATAGAAACAAAGGAGTTAGTGATGTTAAATCAATTTTCAAGAACAGAGCTTCTATTTGGAAAAGAAGCTATGAATAAATTAAAAGAATCCCGAGTGGCAGTCTTTGGAATTGGAGGTGTGGGCTCTTATACGGTAGAAGGATTAGCAAGAAGTGGCATAGGTACTATTGATATTTTTGATGATGATAAAATCTGTCTTACTAATTTAAACCGCCAATTAATCGCAACAAGAAAAACCATTGGGCAATACAAAGTAGATGCTATGAAAGAAAGAATACTTGAGATAAATCCCAATGCAGTAGTTAATGTTTATAAATGTTTCTATCTGCCAGGTGTAGCGGAGGAATATGATTTTTCAGCCTATGATTACATTGTAGACGCCATTGATACCGTTACAGCCAAATTGGAGCTTATTATGAGAGCTCAGGAAAAGAATATTCCGATTATTAGCTGTATGGGAACTGGTAATAAATTAGATCCAACCCAGTTAGAGGTTACGGACATTTATAAAACATCCGTATGCCCACTTGCTAAGGTGATGAGAAAAGAACTTAAAACAAGAAGAGTTAAGAAATTAAAGGTGGTATATTCCAAAGAACCTGCCAAGACTCCAATTGATGATGATACCACAAGCTGTAAGAATCATTGCGTGTGTCCTCCAGGAACACAAAGGAATTGTAATGTAAGAAGACAGGTACCTGGTAGTACATCATTTGTGCCGTCTGTAGCAGGCTTAATTATTGCAGGCGAAATTATTAAAGATATTACAGGAATCAGGTAGTGTTTTATATAAGCATACTTAATTAAACAAGGTAATTATCAGATTTACTTTATTTTATTAGAAAAACATAAAAAAACACTTGATTTTCTTAATATTTTGTATTATAATCATGCTCAAGAACAAGGGCGTTCTCGAATAATTCTATTCGAGGGCGCTTTTTTGCTTTTTTTACAGGAAGAAAAAGGGTATTCATTCCGTTTTTACTTGTTAACAATAGTTTTACAAATATATAGGAAGAAAAGAGGCGGCTCAATGAAGAAAGAAATTTTAGAAGAGTGTAAACGTGAAAAGTCTGGATTATATGATCCTAGATTTGAACATGATAACTGCGGTATTGGTGCAGTTGTAAATATCAAGGGAATTAAGACACACGGTACTGTGGAAAATGCCTTGAAAATAGTTGAGAATTTAGAACACCGTGCTGGTAAAGATGCAGAAGGAAAAACTGGCGATGGTGTTGGTATTTTACTTCAGATTTCTCATAAATTCTTTTCCAAAGTTGCAAAAGAATTAAATATCGAGATTGGTGGAGAAAGAGAATACGGCGTAGGTATGTTCTTCTTTCCACAAGATGAGTTAATGAGAAATCAAGCAAAGAAAATGTTTGAAATCGTAGTGAAAAAAGAAGGACTTGAGTTTTTAGGCTGGAGAGAAACTCCTACTTATCCTGAAGTATTAGGAAGTAAAGCAGTGGAATGCATGCCTTATATTATGCAGTGTTTTATTAAAAAACCGGATCATGTAACAAATGGTCTTGAATTCGACCGTTTATTATATATAGCTAGAAGAGTATTTGAAAAGAGTAGCAATAACACGTATGTTGTTTCTTTATCAAGTAGAACCATTGTTTATAAAGGTATGTTCTTAGTTGGACAGCTTCGTACTTTCTTTGGTGATTTACAGGATAATGATTATGAATCAGCTATTGCAACAGTACATTCACGTTTTAGTACGAATACACAACCTAGCTGGCAGAGAGCACATCCGAATAGAGTCATCGTTCATAACGGTGAGATTAATACGATTCGTGGTAATGCAGATAAGATGCTTGGTCGTGAAGAAATGATGGATCCTTCTTATTTAAATGGACAGATTCATAAAGTGCTTCCAGTAGTAAATACAGAAGGTTCTGACTCAGCTATGCTAGATAACACCTTAGAGTTCTTATTAATGAATGGATTAGAGCTTCCATTAGCAGTTATGATTACCATTCCAGAACCTTGGATTAATGATAAAAGCATCTCAGCAGCAAAAAGAGACTTCTACCAATATTATGCAACAATGATGGAACCATGGGATGGACCAGCTTCAATCTTATTTAGCGATGGAGATTTAATGGGTGCAATTCTTGACCGTAATGGTCTTCGTCCATCCAGATATTATATAACAAGTGATGATCAATTAATTCTTTCTTCAGAAGTTGGTGTTTTAGATATTCCAGCAGAGAATATTGTTAAGAAAGAGCGTCTAAGACCAGGTAAAATGCTCTTAGTAGATACAGTGAATGGAACACTAATTGATGACGAAGACTTAAAAAATCGTTATGCGACTCGCCAACCATATGGTGAATGGATTGATGGTAATTTAGTCTGTCTTAAAGATATTCATGCTCCGAATAAAAAGGTTCAGGAATACTCTGCAGAAGAGAGAGCACGTTTACAGAAAGCATTCGGTTACACTTATGAAGAAGTAAAATCTTCTATTCTACCAATGGCTAAAACAGGTGCAGAACCAATCGCAGCTATGGGTGTTGACAGTCCACTACCAGTGTTATCTGAAAAAGAACAGCCATTATTTAATTATTTTAGACAATTATTTGCACAGGTTACAAACCCACCAATCGATGCAATTCGTGAGGAAATTGTAACAGCAACTTCAGTATACCTTGGTAAAGATGGAAATCTAATCGAAGAAAAACCAGAAAATTGTCATGTCCTTAAGATTGAAAATCCAATCTTAACAAGTACTGATCTTTTAAAGATAAAGACAATGAAAAAACCTGGATTTAAAGTGGAAGTAGTACCAATTACGTATTACAAAAATACTGATTTAACAAAAGCGATTGAACAGTTATTTGTGGAAGCGGATCGCGCATATAAAGATGGTGCGAATATATTAATCCTTACCGACCGTGGAGTGGATGAAAATCATGTAGCAATTCCTTCTTTACTTGCTGTATCTGCATTACAACAGTACCTAGTTCGTACAAAGAAGAGAACAAGTATTGCTATGATTTTAGAAAGTGCAGAACCAAGAGACGTTCATCATTTTGCAACGTTATTAGGTTATGGAGCAAGTGCAATCAATCCATATCTTGCACAAGAAACCATTGGCGAATTAATCGCACATAATATGTTGGATAAAGATTTCTATGAAGCGGTATATGATTACAACAAAGCAATCCTAAAAGGAATTGTTAAAATTGCTTCTAAAATGGGTATCTCTACAATCCAATCATATCAAGGCTCTAAGATATTTGAGGCAATTGGTGTTGGTAAAGAAGTAATTGATAAATACTTTACTGATACGGTAAGTAGAATTGGTGGTATCAGTATTAATGATATTGAAAAGCAAGTTGATAATCTGCATAATAAAGCATTCGATCCACTTGGTTTAAGCACTGATTTGACATTAGACAGTATTGGTAGTCATAAATTAAGAAGTCAAAAAGAAGAACATTTATATAATCCACAAACCATTCATTTATTACAGCAGTCTACAAGAACTGGTGATTATGATATGTTCAAACAGTATTCTGAATTAATCAATAAAGAAGAAAACAGAATTACATTACGTGGACTTATGGACTTTAATTTTCCAACAGAAGGAATCTCAATTGATGAAGTAGAAAGCGTTGATTCTATTGTTAAGAGATTTAAAACAGGAGCAATGTCTTACGGTTCTATTTCTGAAGAAGCACATGAAACCCTTGCGATTGCCATGAACAACTTAGGTGGTAAATCCAATAGTGGTGAAGGTGGAGAAAGTATTGAACGATTAACGGTTGGTAAAGATGGTTTAAACAAATGTTCCGCAATTAAACAGGTAGCATCTGGACGTTTTGGTGTTACTTCCAGATATTTAGTAAGTGCAAAAGAAATTCAGATTAAAATGGCACAGGGTGCGAAACCAGGTGAAGGTGGACATTTACCAGGTGGTAAAGTATATCCATGGGTTGCTAAAACAAGACATTCAACTCCAGGGGTAGGCTTGATTTCTCCTCCACCACATCATGATATTTACTCGATTGAAGATTTAGCACAGTTAATTTATGATTTAAAGAATTCTAACAAAGACGCTAGAATCTCTGTTAAATTAGTATCAGAAGCTGGTGTTGGTACCATTGCTGCAGGTGTTGCAAAAGCAGGTGCTGGAGTAATTCTAATCTCAGGTTTTGATGGTGGTACCGGTGCAGCTCCAAAGAGTTCCATTTACAATGCAGGTCTTCCATGGGAACTTGGTCTTGCAGAAACACACCAGACATTAATGATGAACGGTCTTCGTTCTAAAGTAGTCATTGAAACAGATGGTAAGTTAATGAATGGCCGTGACGTGTTAGTAGCTGCTTTACTTGGTGCAGAAGAGTACGGTTTTGCAACCGCTCCATTGGTTACTATGGGTTGCGTTATGATGAGAGTTTGTAATCTGGATACTTGTCCAGTTGGTGTTGCAACTCAGAATCCAGCACTTCGTAAGAACTTTAAAGGTAAACCAGAATATGTAGAAAATTATATGCGTTTTGTTGCTCAGGAACTTCGTGAATATATGGCGAAGCTTGGAATCAAAACAGTTGGTGAATTAGTAGGACGTACTGATTTATTAAAGAAGAACAACCTAGTTAATTCAGATCGTGCTAAATCAGTAGATTTAACTGCTATCTTCGATGCAAGCCTTGGAGAAGGATGCAAGAATAATAAATTTGATCCAGCTGAAATCTATGATTTTGAATTGGAGAATAC
>JAEZUR010000165.1 GCA_023420935.1 Bacillota bacterium
TGGCTATGCTTATGCTCATGATCTGATGTTTTTACTGCATCATGCGATAGCTTTATTAAATCCGTAATCTCTTCTTCTGTTAACTTGGTATAAAATGCCAACTCTTTTATACTCGCAACACGTCCAAGATCCTCAGCCAGATAATTGGCAGCTTCATGAATCAATGCTGTTTTAGCAATCACCGTACTTTCCCAATCAGCTGCATCCATTTCTTCATCAATTGCTAATTCCATAGATTGCTTCACATAATCAGCAATAAGTTCCTCTCCATCTTCTAACTTGTCTAATTCGAAAAAACTATCTAATGCTTGAATTAATCCCATGTTTCCTTCTTGAATAAGGTCTTCTATTAAAACACCTTTATTTTTGTATTGATGAGCAATCTCAACAACATAATGAAGCTTTCCTTCCATCAATCTATTCTTAGCCACTTCATCACCATTCATAATCTTTTGTATTAATCCAATCTCTTCCCCTGGTTCCAATGGCGCTATAAACTCTAATTCTTCCAGATACATTTTTAAGTATGCAGAATCTTCTTCGTTGGTCTCTTGGTTATCCTCGACTACGTTTACTGGATCAATTGATTGATAAATAAATCCCTGTACTTTAATATTGTTTTGAGAGAGATAGGTATAAATGTGTTCATACTGACTCTCTTCTAACTGCATGTCTTTTAAATAATTCTTTATCTCTTCTTTTGTAATCAAGTTATCTTGAGCATTTGCTATCTCTGCGATTTCCTGTAATAATTCCATAAATTTTATCTTATCTTGCATGAAACCTCCATCTGTCCCTACTTAGACTTATAATAATTCCAATTGTTTTATATAAAATCATATCGCCAAACACATCAATAGTCAACTATATTCGAATTTTAGAACGTTCTCATTAACCATTCTAGTAAACGTCGAATATGATAATATAGAATATTATGAATGGATATGATGTCATGTTAAGCGCTTTTTTCTTCCAATTTGAAGTTTTAATAATAATTGCATCACTTATAGTAATCATCGGATTGTCCTTATTTATGTATCGCAAAGAATCTGGTAAAAAAACAAAAGAAAAACATAGAAAACCACTTCCCACAGTCAATTCAATTGAGCAAATGGAGGCACTGAATGAAGACTTAAAACCAGCAGGATTTGCCTACGAAATAAGGCAGGATATGTTCTACTCCTTAATGGATTGCTGGCAGAGAGAATTTGGATACTGTAGGCTTTACGATGATATGGCTCCAACTTTTAGTATGATTATAGATAGCGAGCCAATCACATTTGATTATAACGGCAAAAAGTGGCTTATTGAACTATGGAAAGGCCAATATGGAATGACCACTGGCGCAGAAATTGGGGTATATAATACCAATGAGAATGAAATTCAAGTTCCTGGTTTGTTTGAAGGAACATTATATCATAGTGTAGATGATAGTGAACGCCTATTTATGTCTTACTCTTTAAGAAAAGATAATGAAGTTCTTTTTACAAGAAATGATTTACACTGGTGGTTAACTGGATTTAAATTAGGAATGTTTTCTGAACCATCCGAGTTAACAATGGATATTCGTATCACCTTCCCAAATCGTGTTATGTGCAATGCTTTTGTTGAAGCATTATATAAAGTAGGATATTCTCCTGAAGATGTGCTGATTCGTTATCATTCCGTATTCTTTGTTTTTGACAAACCTCATACAGAACAACCGGAATCTCGTTCTAATTTAACGGAATATTTAGTACAGAAAAGTAATAAATTGTACTGTGAAACCTATGAATATATTACGAGAGATTATCAAACCACGCTAGATAAACTTCAGTATCTTAAAGTTTACTCACCAAAAATGTTTAGTACTGTTATGAATATGGGTAGTGATAAAGATCTATTCCGCCATTTTAATGTTTTGAAATCCTATGAGGGCAAAAGGGGGTAGGCACATGTCCACGTGGAAACATCTCTCTCGTGTTTTTGAGTCAGCTGAAATTATACCGTTTCATTCCTCTTCAAGATTTGTTATAATGAGTGACTGCCATAGAGGAGATGGCTCCTGGAGCGATAATTTCTTAAAAAATCAAACTATTTTCTTTGCAGCGCTATCTTATTATTATAATTGTGGGTTTAGCTATATTGAATTAGGTGATGGTGATGAGCTTTGGGAAAACAGAAATATGAATCAGATTATCAACGTTCACAGTGACGCATTCTGGCTCATGTCTCGTTTTCATCTAGAAAATAGACTATTTATGATTTATGGAAATCATGATATGGTGAAAAAAAATTATAAGTTTATCTCTAATAAATGCTCCACTTATTACTGTGAAGGCGCTAGAAAAGAACAAAGTTTATTTCCTAACATGCAAGTACACGAAGGTTTAATTCTAGAAAATAAAGAGGCTGATATACGGTTATATTTAGCACATGGTCATCAAGGCGATATACTAAATGATACACTATGGCCATTAACAAGATTTCTAGTTCGTTACCTTTGGCATCCTTTGGAATTAGTGGGAGTGCTAGACCCAACCAGTGCTGCAAAAAACTATGGAGTCAAGAGTAAAACGGAAAAGAGATTAATAAAATGGGTAGAAAAAGAACACAAAATACTGATTACTGGCCACACTCATAGACCTGTTTTTCCTACGATAAGTGAACCAACTTATTTTAACGATGGCAGTTGTATTCATCCCAGATGCATCACTGCCATCGAAATAGATAATGATAATATAATTTTAGTAAAATGGACTACGGTTACCAACTGTGAACGAATACTTTATATCGCGAGAGAAGTGTTAGCAGGACCAACACCTTTAACGTTTCTCTCCCATAAAAATCAAACCGATAGCACCGGGGCCTGAATGTGCCCCTATGCTAGGTCCTATAGGACATATTAGGATATTTTCATAGCCAAGCCTTTCTTTCACTAAATGAGCAAGATAATTGGCGTCTTCCACTGCATCTCCATGAACAATGCCAATCACATCTTGTTTTTCTTTAAAGTTTCCAATTCTAGACTCCATATTATCAACTAACATGGATAAAGATTTCTTTCTTCCTCTTGTTTTATCCAAAGCTAATAATTTACCTTCTTCATTTACATATAGAATCGGTTTAATGTTAATCATGGTTCCAAAAAATGCAGCGGATTTTGAAACACGACCACCGCGATACAAGTGATTCAGATCATCAACCGTAAATTGAACGCAAACATGTAACTTAATCTCTTCAAGATACTTTGCAATCTCATCGATAGTTTTTCCTTCGTTTTTCAATTCAACTGCTTTTCTAATTAATAGACCTTCTCCAAGTGAAGCGTTTAAAGTATCTATCACAATTATTTTCATTTCCGGGTATTCTTCACAGATATCACGGCCTCCAGCCATTACATTACTGCAACCACCACTTAGTTCAGAGGAAAAGCTAATATGTAAGATATCTTTCTCTTCTTTGGCATATTGTTCAAACATGGTGTGGATTACTTCTGGATTGCTTGCCATAGTAGCAGCTTTTTTTCCGTCACGCATTTGGTCGTAGAATTCTTTAATGGTTAATTCTTCTCCGTCACCATATACTGTATCCTCGATGGAATAGTAGTGTGGAATGATGCCGATTTGGTTTTGGGATAGATATTCTTTTGGTAGGTCGGAATTGGTTTCGGTTGTGATGACAAAGTCTCTCAATGGGTTGTGTCCTCCTGGTATGATGATTTTGGTATTGATTTGGGTATTGATTTGGGTATTGATTTGGGTATTGATGCGAAATAATTTACGTAGTGGATATAAGATATTCTGGATACAATTCCTACACTACAACGCTACGCTTAACTTCCGTTTCGGAAATGTATCCAGAATATCTTATTGGTAAAGGTTATTGACATTTCGCAGGGTTACGTTATTCAATGGGTAATTTACTTTGTTCACATTTATTCATAACTTTATATTGGATAAGAAATTTTAAATGATTTAAATTTACCTTACTAAATATTGAATAGTCATTTTAATAGAAACGATATTTTATTAATATTTATTAGTATTCATATTTATTATACCAAGTATTTTCCCTCATAACAACTGAGTAATATATCATATAAGTATAGTGTACTTCCAATTGCATTTATATTATAGTTATCAGAATCATTAAAACAAAAGACACCATGCTCTTTTCTACATGATGCCCTTATGTAATAACTAATTACTATTGAATACAAAAAGCAATTGCTTTAGCTTTTTCATTATATCTACCAACTTTATCATTGGTAATAGGTTCATTAATATTCACAATTTACTCCTTTACTTGATAATTTCCATCCACAAACTTTCTGACAAAACCTTTTGCAGGAAAATCAGGATATTTAAACTCCCATAGAGTTCCACATTTATTGCATTTATACCATTTATCTGCATACCATTTATATTCATCTTTCACATCTTCAGGTTTTAAATTATAACCTTGGAAATATGGTAGTTTTACTGGTATATCGGAAAAAACACTCTCCTCAACTTGCTTATTAAAAAAATCTACTAATTCATCGTATAATTGATATGAATTAATTTCAATAACAATTCTTTCATCACAATCACAATATTTCATTGGAACAACCCCACTTCTACTTTTACTGGATGTCATCCAGTCTGCTAATATGGAAAAGGTGACAAGTAATTGATTACAGGTGTCATTTATTAGATTATTAAGCCACTCGAACGTTGACTCTTCTTCCTCTTTTTCCTGAATTAGTAATTTATAATTATATTTAAATACGTTCTCTATAAGCTTGGAATGCAGTTGGGAGAGCATATTGTTCTTGTATCTGCTCTTTATCTGCCCATACAATGTCTTCTAATCCTAGTTCATGGCCTTTTTGGAGTATATGGATGCGATAACCTAACATGTGCCATTCTATATGGGAGAAGATATGTTTTGCCTCTCCAAGAAGCTCCATTTCGTAATCTTCTATCCCATTTTCGTTTAATAATTTTTCTATCTTATCAATGGATAATTTTCCTTCCACATTAGGTAGTTCCCAAAGACCTGCCAATAGACCTTTTGCTCCTCTTTGATGTAAGGCGTATTTACTTTGATATTCTAATAAAAGAACTGTCTTATCTTCTATGGTTCTTGCCTTTTTTGGTGGTTTTACTGGAATCTGCATGGCGATATCTTGTTTATAGGCCTCACAAATCAGGTTCACTGGGCAACTTTCACAGAGGGGCTTTCCATTTGGAATACAAACCATGGCTCCTAATTCCATGAGTGCTTGATTAAACTCCCCAGGACAATTGGTTGGCATGATTTCTTGTAAATCTTGTTCCACCTCTTTTTTCACACTTGCTTTTGTAATATCATCAAAACTGCCTGCTATTCGTTTGGTCACACGCAATACATTACCATCTACTGCTGGAACTGGAATTTGAAAAGCAATGGATGCGACCGCACCAGCAGTATAGGAACCAATTCCTGATAATTTTAATAATTCGTGATAATCACCAGGTAATTCACCTTCATATTGCTCCATAACCGTTATAGCTGCTTTCTGAAGATTACGAACTCGGTTGTAATAACCTAAACCTTCCCAAAGTTTTAATAATTCATCTTCTTTTGCATTTGCTAATGCCCCAATATCTGGTAAGGCTTCTATAAATCGGTCGAAATAAGCTTTCACTGCTTCGACTCTCGTTTGCTGTAACATTATTTCTGAAACCCAGACATAATAAGGTTTGGGATTACTTCTCCACCTTAATGTTCTTTTATTCTCCTCATACCATGTTAACAAATTGTCAACCATTTTTGAGTAATCGTATTTCATTCTACACCTAATCCTATCTAAGCGTTTTCACGCCATTCCTACTACATCTTTCAACATTCTTTCATCAAATCTTTCGTAATTACATTAAATATTCCGTAATACAATTCCATTCTAACAACAGTTTTTCCAGAGAACAACTGGCATTTGCTGGACTAGTAGAAGGTAATTTCACAATCTCTTGTCCCGTTTTATCCTTACTATATTTTTGGTAAAGTTCAAATGCCTTTCCACCGTTAGCATAAATTTGTTTAATATCTGCACATTCTATTATAACAGATAAATCAGCAGGTACCACATTTTTTATACTACTATCACTAGATCCTTGAATATCACAACTTTTTATCACATCCCAAACAGCAATTCCATGAGCAAGTAATATTTCCTTCTTCTCATCTATCGTTTCAGGAAACCTTTCTTTCGTAAGCACTGCAATCACCTTCCAAAACCGATTCTGAGGATGATAATAATAAAACCCCGCATCCCTAGACTTTACCGAAGGAAACGTACCCAGTATCAATACTTTAGAATTCTTATCAAATACCGGTTCAAACAAATGCTCCATAGTTACTCCTCTCTAACAAAATTAGAATCATCCATTTTAAAATAATACACGTATAAAACCAAAATTATGGATCTAGCAAATTATGAACCCAAAAATCTTACAGACTCTTCTTGGAATATACGATTCTAATAATTTACGATTCCATTAATCTACTCCTTTTAACTTACTAACCTTGTAACTTAGGAACCTTATAATTTTGTGAGAATACGACACAAATATACCCAGGAATTTTTCTTCTTCAGATTCCCGCAGTTACTAAATCACGAGAGCATCAAGCGCAAAACCCATCGATAACCTATAAGCGTGAATATGATTGCATCTATATTCAGCTTGGGAAGACCGGCTGACGACGGCGTTTATAATCGCGTAGACAATGAGCCAAGTGGCTGTTCACAGTCATTTGGCGACTGTCCGCGTGACCACAAGTCGTCTTATGTCTCTTGTGGTATTCGACTTGAGATTCAGGTAAAAATGACGCCTGCTTATACGGTATTTTTACTACGCCTTGAGGCTCAAAAGCGAATATGCCTAGGAAGGTAAGGCGACCAAATGAATATAGATGCAATCATATTCACGAACACAACCTATCAGTTTCCAACTTACTCCCCCTCGTAAATCTAAACAAAGGGACACCCCGATACCCGGAATGCCCCTCTATTCTACGAATAAGTAAAATCTTATTACGTTAAACTCTATTGTTCTTAATTATCAATTAATTTATTCTTGTTAGTCCAGCTCATTAATTTACGGAGTTCTGCTCCAACTGTTTCTAATTGGTGTTCAGATTCTCTTCTTCTTCTAGCTAAGAAGTTTGTACATCCGATCTGGTTTTCAAGTAACCAGTTACGAGCGAATACACCTTCTTGGATATCTTTTAATACTTGACGCATAGCGTTCTTAGTATCTTCAGTAATGATCTTTGGACCAGTCATATAATCGCCATATTCTGCAGTATTAGAAATAGAGTATCTCATACCAGCAAAACCACTTTCGTTAATTAAGTCAACGATTAATTTCATTTCATGGATACATTCAAAGTAAGCACTTTCTGGTTCATAACCAGCTTCTACTAATACTTCGAAACCACATTTCATAAGGGCAGTAACACCACCACAAAGAACTGCTTGTTCTCCGAATAAATCAGTTTCAGTTTCTTCTCTAAATGTTGTCTCAAGAACACCAGCTCTTGCTCCACCGATTGCTAAAGCATAAGCTAATCCGATGTCATGAGCATTTCCTGATGCATCCTGATGAACTGCGATAAGACAAGGAACGCCTTTACCTTCTTGGTATTGTCCTCTTACTGTATGTCCAGGTCCCTTTGGAGCAATCATAATAACGTTTACGTCTGCTGGAGGGATAATTTGTCCAAAATGAATTGCAAAACCGTGAGCAAACATTAATGTGTTGCCTGCTACTAAGTTAGGTTTAATGGAATCATTGTACATTTGCGCTTGTTTCTCATCATTGATAAGAATCATAATGATATCAGCTTTTTTTGCTGCTTCCGCTGCAGTATATACTTCAAAGCCGGCCTTTTCAGCCTTAGCCCATGATTTGCTGCCTTCATAAAGACCGATAATAACATGTGCACCAGATTCTTTTGCGTTAAGTGCGTGAGCATGTCCCTGGCTACCGTAACCAATGACAGCTATGGTTTTACCGTCTAATAGTGATAAGTTGCAATCTTCTTGATAATAAATCTTTGCCATCTTTTATTCCTCCTAGAATAATGTATTATTTCTACTACTATTTATATAGTGTGGCAGGCCTAAGTCCCCCGCGCTAATCTATGTAGTCGGCAGCATCCTCGGAGCCTCTTGCAAGTCCTGTAATTCCGGTTCTTACCAACTCTTTGATTTCATAGCCGTCTAACAACTTAATAAATGCATCTATCTTTGACTGGTTTCCCGTTAACTCTACCATCAAGGACTCCTGAGCAACATCTACAATCTTTGCCCGAAAGATATCTGCAACTGCGATAATGGCTTGTCTTTGTGATTGTGTTGCTCCAACTTTAATTAATACTAGTTCTCTGCATACTGACTCACCATCTTTTAGTTCTTTTAATTCTTTTACATCTTCTAATTTGCCAAGCTGTTTCTCTATCTGTTCTAAAATCTGATTTTCCCCAGATACTGCTACTGTCATTCTGGAAAATGCAGGATCTTCTGTTTCACCTACTGTTAAACTATCAATATTATAACCTCTTCTACTAAATAAACCTGCTACTCTACTAAGTACACCTGCTGTATTATCTACTAGAATTGATAAAACCATTCTTCTCATACAAATCTCCATTCTGCTATAACACCGCGAATTTGATTAACTGTCTTTTTAGAAAAAGCCCAAAGCTACAAACATGCTGTAGCGTTGGGACACTCTTTTATACTTTAATTAGCTAAAGCTATTGTAACAACTGTTGTTTGGTTTGTCAAGTATGGCATTTTCTTACTTTCCATCATATTCATAGATGAATTCCTGCAATGCATTAGTATTAACAGCCATGTCTGGAATTAATACTGCCATATTGTTGATACGATCTTGCGTAAAGGAATCATCAATCGGAATTCGCTTTTGGTCTATTTCTGTGGTACCTAATGTTAGTATAGACGTTAAATAAGATATAATCTCTTCATTGGATAAATCTGTCGCAACGTTTGGCAATATTTGATTAGCCAAGTCCATTACTTCACTGTAGGACATGGATTTTGCTTCTTTAAAAATAGCCTGTAACACAACTCTTTGTCTCTGGGTACGCCCAAAATCACCATTCCCATCTTGTCTAATTCTAGTATACGCTAATGCTTGATTTCCATCCATTTTGTTAAGACCTGGCTTTAACTTTAGTACACTTCCCTTTTTATATGCGGTTGTTAAGTATTCATACTCATCTTGTGTTAGCTTAACATCAACTCCACCTATGGTATTTATCACTGTTTTAAAGGCTGCAAAATCCACAACTGCATATCCATCCGCTTTAATACCGAAATTAGTTGCGATGGTCTGATATAACAATTCCACTCCACCATAAGAATAAGCCGCATTAAATTTACTCTCTCCATGTTCAGGAATTGGAACATACATATCTCTCATTAATGAGGTAATTTTTAAGCGTTTATGCTTTAAATCTAACGTGGCAATCATGACTGAATCTGATCTTCCTGCTTCTTTCCAATTTTCACGCTTATCAGCTCCAACCAAAAGTATATTAATAATTCTATTATCTGTACTAATATTAGCAGCATTAACCTGCACATTAGAAAGATCAATACCCGAACTTCGGTCCATACTATTTAAAGCATTGTTCACCTGTGTCTGTATTCGAGCAACCAAATGACCTGTAACAACCGCTACCAAGATTAACATACTAAATAAAATTCGCTTCACCATTCTTTTACGTTTTTTTCGATTACGAATCTGAACAGAACTCCGCTGTGTACGATTCCCATTGGAACTAACTGAATCCGTACTTCTTTCTGGTCTTTCATCTCTTGATTTATTTTCTAACTTCTGTCTTGTTGCAGCAACTTCTTGTCTTTGGTTGTATCCATTATAGGAAGTTGTGTTACGTTCTATATAGTTACCACCATTTTTTTTATTCTCATCCATAAAACTTGGTACAGCAACCGAACCTCTTCCTAATCTATCACTTTTTCTGTCCATAAACTTCCCCTTATATATAATATTATAATTGATAATTGAGAAACTCCATTGCATTTATTTTCAGAACTATATATACAATTGTGGTGCATATGTTCCCTTACAGCGTTGAAACGGAATAATTGTATGTATTGTTCATAGTTACCCAATTACTTAATAAAATTAGAATTTTTAAGATAAGACATCATAAGCCCTTTATACAACTTGAATTGTCAATTTGCACATCCAATAACTGACTGAAGTGATACACCATATAATTTGGTGAGCAACTGTTATGAGGTCGTTGGTACTTAGGCTCTGTACTTTAGAGCCTTACGTACCACTACGTACCTCATCCAAGCGAGAGCGTGTTGCTCATCGAGTTATATGGTGTATCACTTTATAATATAATTTAGTGCAAATTGACTCGCAAACCTCCATAAGCTTATATCAGTAATAAAACCCCAATATTTCTAACCAATCCAGTTTTTAAAAATCTATATTTAATAATCTTAGCTCTTCTTTTGATTCCATTATACTGATTTAAACTAGCGAACTCACTAAGTATGACTCTTTCGTTCTCCGGAAGCTCCTCTTTGTATAACTCATAAAATTCTCTTGCCTGCTCTATGGTTAGTCCTAACACTTGTTTCTGCTTTTTCAGTGACCTCACTCTATTATTTATATAATTGGTAAAATTCTGATTCCCAATTACATTATGTTCGTGTTGACGATAGAGTAATGTTGCTTCTTTTAGATAACCGATTTTGCCAAATGATGAAGATATTAAAGCAATCCACCAATCGTGTACTCTTGCTCTTGCTGGTAATAAAGCTAATTTGCGTTTCACTTCTTGGTTAAACATTACTGTACAGCCAATTAATTTATTTTCCATTAACATGTATGACAGATTCAACTTAGTACAGTCTAAACGATTGCTAATATGAAAAGATGGGTTAAGTTCTTGTAGATCTTTATTAACCACCTTAGCATCGGTAAAAACGCTAATAGGCTTGTCCTTCCCATATTTATTTTCCATATTCTTCATATAATGTAATGTTTTCTTAATCTTATTGGCAAGCCAAACATCATCCTGATCACAAAACATAACATAGTTACCTTCCGCTCGTCTTGCACCCTCCAAAAAGTTAAGTACAACACCCAAATTTTTCGAATTTTGATGTACTTTGATTTTATCTGGATATTGACGTTCAAACTCTTTTGCGATTGTTACTGTATTATCTTTTGAACCATCATCACAGATCTCCAGTGTCCACTCTGTATAGGTATTGGATAGAATGGATTCAATCTGTTCTCTTAAGTAAGTTTCCCCATTATAAGTCGCCATAACAATACTAACTTTATCCATATTTCCCCTCATCCCTACACTGTTTTTACGCATAGTCACCTTAATTTTCTCTTTCATTCCAATAAGATTTGTTCATACTAAATTTCTTAATTAGGGCTTTCGGAAGCTTTTCATAGTTTCTCCCAGCCTTATAACCTAAAAATTTAAATCCACTTTGAAGTATTAAATCAGGTATCAAATATGGTTTTTTCGTTTTATTAAGGTATTTAATAGACTGTTTCACTAGCTTAATACCTTCTGATTCCGACTTTATATTCTCAAAAATTTCTTTATATTGTTGTTGAGACACAGCCATATCAAAGTTTCTGGTAAACTGTTCCCAATACGTGTATTTATGAGAATGTATTACTTTGGCACTCGATGCATATGCAATGGCATAACCTGCATTTATTATTTTAGACGCCATAATCATATCTTCATTAAAAATAGTTTTGGTCACAAACCCACCAAGTTCATTATAAACGGTTTTTCGATAAGCAGCACATACATTGGAGCAAAAATATGTCTTAATCCCTAATCGCTCTATATCCTCCATGGTTTTCACAGAATCTTCGGAAGGGTAATTGAAGGTACGAGTGTATCGTTCTACTGTACCTACTTCTTTTCCAGCCAATTGTCTTCCATAAACTACTGCTATTCTTTCTTCCCTAAATCCCTCTAACATATTCTCAATTAAATATTCATCCGTAGGAACCGCATCTTGAGTCATAAACATAACAAATTCTGCATCGGACAAGGACGCGCCACTATTTCTAGTGCCACCATGATCGAAATCATTTTTTGAAATATGAATCACCTTAAGATTAGGCATATCCTTATACTGTTCTTCAATATCAATGGTAGCAGGTTCCGTTATGGTATTTATAACCCATATGTGATCTGGTTGAACAGTCTGCTTCTTTAATCGTTTCATTAGTTTATGAAATTTCTCATCCGGCTTATAGGTCGGTATAATTAAATCAATCTTTGCTTTCGTCAAAAGATCTTGCATAAATGTACTTCCTTCCTTTTATTACTACATAACGTGAGACTTATGCTATATGAAGTAACCGTTTAACTAATTTTACAGCATCCTGTGCATCTTTGGAATACCCATCTGCGCCAATTTCATCTGCAAAACTTTGGGTGATTACTGCCCCACCAATAATAATCTGTGCTTTTAGTTCTGCCTCTTTTGCTTTTATTACAACTTGTTTCATCTCCATCATGGTTGTAGTCATTAATGCAGATAATCCAATAATATCAGCATTTTCTTCTTTCGCAGTGCGGATAATAAGGTCGGTAGAAACATCTTTACCTAAGTCAATCACACGGAACCCATAATTTTTAAGCATTAAAACAACCAGGTTTTTCCCAATATCATGAATATCTCCTGCAACTGTGGCCATCACTACAGTTGCTAGTTTCTTCTGTTCACCACCAAGTTGTAACATTGGTTCTAGATAGTCTATAGCTGTTTTCATCGTTTCTGCACTTGCTATTAACTGCGGAAGAAAATAAATCTGCTTATCGAATAATGCACCCACCTGATTAATTGCAGGAATAAGCATAGTATCAATAATATGGGATGGCTCATTACCATCGTCAATGGATTTTTTTACAGATTCAATAATATTCTTTTTGTTTCCTTTTATCACTTCATCATATATTACAGAATTACTCTCGTTGGTCTGCTTATTCTCAATGTTCACCTCTTGGGTATTTGATGCAGAACCCCCACTAGTTATAGTCATAGGTTTTGATGTTACTCGATTAATATAACGAATATCTGCTTCTTCTTTATTCAAAAGTAAGTCAGATGCAAACGCAATATTCATTAGTAAATCTTGAGACGGATTGGCAATGGCCATCGTTAATCCTTCACGAATAGCAAATGCCAAAAAGGTGGTATTTACAAATTGGCGTTCTGGTAAACCAAAGGATATATTAGATAACCCACAAGTTGTCAAAAGACCTAATTCTTCTTTACAATAACGGATGGTCTCCATTGTTTCTAAAGCAGCCTTTTTGTTAGCACCAACTGTATTCACAAGTCCATCTACAATAATATCTTCTTTGGATAGTCCCTGTGCAACGGCCGCATCTAGGATCGTATGAATAATTTCTTTCTTTTCTGCGATATCCTTTGGTAATCCCTTATCAGAAAGAGGCAATAGAATAAACATGGCTCCATATTTTTTGGCAATTGGTATTAGTTTTTCAAATTTTTCTTTTTCTAAAGAGATAGAATTTATTAATGCACGTCCTGGATAGATGCGTAGTGCTTCTTCAATAACATGAATATGACTGGAATCAATGCATAGAGGCACATTTACTAAGCGGTTCACTTCATAAATGACCTTTAACATCATCTCTTTCTCATCAATACCATTCATACCCATATTAATATCTAAGATATCAGCACCATTCTCAACTTGTTCTTCTGCCATGGTATCAACAATATTCATCTTACCTTCTAGTAATTCAGCTTGAAGTGCTTTCTTTCCTGTGGGATTAATACGTTCTCCAATAACTAGAAACTTACCATCTAAATGAATTTCTAATGTTTTTCTCTCAGTAGTTAATACACGTTTCTTTTCTGTACTTTTGGTAGGAGGAACCATATCCTTCACTAAATCCGAAAGCATTCTTATATGTTCTGGGGTTGTTCCACAGCATCCCCCAACAATACCTGCACCACTTTCGACCAACTTTTTCACTTCTACAGAGAATTCTTCTGCTTCCATATCAAAGGTAGTAACGCTATCAACCAACCTTGGAAGTCCAGCATTTGGTTTGGCAATAATTGGTACATTGGCATATTGTTTCATAACCTTTACAACTTCGCACATTTTTTCAGGGCCAGTAGAACAATTTACACCAACTGCATCAACACCTAAGCTTTGCATAACCACCATTGCAGTTGCAGGATCAGTTCCAAATAGAGTTCGCATATCTTCATTAAACGTTAATGTTACCATAATAGGAAGATCGCATGTTTCCGATACAGCAATGACTGCTGCTCTACATTCTTGTAAACTCATCATCGTTTCAATTACAATAAGGTCTACTCCTTCCATCAAAAGATACATCACTTGTTCCTTATATATATCCACAAGCTCCTCAAATTGAAGTTTACCAACAGGATACACCTGCTCTCCTGTCATTGTAAGGTCACCTGCAACATATACAGTCCGGTTTAGACCTTCTGCTTTTGCTTGGTTAATCGCTTCTTTAGATAATTTAACAAGTTCTCTATTAATATTAGATATATTTTCATACAATCCATACTCTTCTAATTTGATACGATTGGCTGTAAACGTAGGCGCATAAAGAATATCGGAGCCTGCCTTAATATAATCCTTTTGTAACTGGATCATAACATCTTTATTGTCTAAAATCCACTGTTCCGGACAAACTCCAACAGGCATACCTTCTTTTTGTAGATTGGATCCAGTAGCTCCATCTAAAATTACAACTTTGGACTGTGTTAACTCTAAAAACTCTTTCTTTGTCACTCTTATCACCCCACCTTTATTTTTTCCATAAGACTTACTCTGTTAAATGGAAGCATAAAATAATATCCGTCTGCAAATGGATTTAGCTCCTCTATTATTTCACTAGCAATCTTGGCTCCAACAGTTTCAGATTCTTCTTTCGTCATATCAGGACTATATCTTGCAATAATCTCATCTGGAACATGAATTCCTGTAATTTCATTTTTAATAAAATTAGCATTACGATAACTGACTAAAGGCATGATTCCGCATAATATTTTAGTATCTACATGTTCCTTAATATAACGTATCCGCTTAATATCTTCCTTGGAATAAATAGGTTGAGTCAGAAAATAAGTTGCACCAGCCTCTATCTTTTTGTTCATACGTTCTATTACTTTATCAATCTGTCCTCTACCATAATTTAATGCCCCACCATAAAAAATTGGTTCACCTTGAAAATGTTCCTCATTCATTTCTTTTACAAAATTCATAAGTTGTATGGAGTTATAATCAAACACTCCAGTGGTAGCCATTCGACTTACACTAGGCACTGGATCACCAGTAACAATAAGAATATTACGAATCTGATTAATATAAGCACCAAGTATTGTGGAACGCATTGCAATCATATTCTTATCGCGGCAGCATACATGTGGCATAACAGCAATTCCTGCCTCATGGGATAATTTAATGCTCATCAAAACAGAATCAACCCTACTTCTTCCCATAGGCGAATCTGCCATAGTTAAAATATCAACACCATTTTTCTTTAAGCTATGTGCACATTCAATGAGTTTCTCGTAATCTGCATCGTATGGAGGATCTAATTCTACTGCAATTACCTTTTTACCTTGAGAAAACAAATTATAAAACTCATTACTTTTTGTTTCCTGATTATTTGTTATAACTTGTACATCCTTGGAATAGTTGCCCTGAGTCCTTGGTTGTAAATGAGGATCTATCTCTGTTGATAATCGCTTAATATACTCTGGAGTAGTACCACAGCATCCACCGATGATTTCAACACCCAGTTTAGCTATATTTTTCATGTTTTCCGTAAAATAGGTAGAATTATCCATAAATACCATACGATTTTGAAATTGTTCCGGATATCCTGCATTCGGCACTGCTGCAATCAGTTTATTATTTGGCAGGGACAATTTTTTAAGAATCTGGCTCATATGACCTGAACCGATTCCACAATTAAAACCAATGGCATCCACACCATCGATTAGACTAAGTTCCGATAATAATTTGGAAGCACTTATACCGCTACTGGTAAATCCACTCTTATTCAAGCAGAAATTAGTTATGATAAATACATCTTTTTGACCCTTCATATAGGGTATCAACTGTTTTATATAAACTAAATCTGAAAATGTTTCAAAAAGAATAATATCTATTCCTTCCTCCAAAAACAGATCACACATCCGTTTATATTCATCTAATACTTTTTCTTCCTCTACAAATGCATTCTCACTAATTGGCCCAATGTCCCCCGCTATGAATACGTCCTTGCCAGCTGCTTTTCTTGCTATCTCACAAGCAGCATGAAACATTTCCTTTTGCTGTATCTCACTAAGTTGCAATGTAACTGAATTGGCTGCAAACGTATTGGTACGAATTAGGTTTGCTCCCGCTGTTATATACTCTTTGTGTATCTCTTCTATTTTATGTGGGGAATCAAGATTGGCCCATTCTGCTACTGCTTGATCATCTGATTCAATCTTAGCAAAATAGGTTCCCATTGCCCCGTCCATTATAATTCTATTTTTCTGTAGGTACTTTTTTATATTCATAAGTTGTGCTCCTTACGATTACTTTCTCATTATTATATCTGATTTCATATGAAATAACAATTATAAATAGTTTCTATGACTAAGTAAAAGGAAAAACTATAATAACATCAATCAACTTCACTATAGTTCGATATAAAAGGTTCATACCACATAAAAACTCACAGATAACATATGCTATCTGTGAGTTTTACTATATTATTTCAAGATTTAGTTTTGATAAAAATGCTTCTTTCATATTACACAAACATGGTCTACCTAATTGTTCTAGGGTTTTCGTTAACGCATCCAATGTATCTGCCACATCAGCTACATTGGCATTTTCGCCCATATGCCCAATTCGGATCACCTTTCCCGCTAATACATCAAAACATCCTGCTATTAGAATACCATATTCTTCTTTCATAACAGATAATATATCGCTAGATTCTAAGTTTTCTGGTACCTCAATCACCGTAACTGTATTGCCATAACCACTTTCTAAATATAAGGATAAGCCTCCTGCTTGAATTGCTGTTCTAACTGCTTCTGCAATCTTTTTATGGCGCCCTATCATATCTTTTTCATTCACCACATTTTCCAATGCTTTTCTTAGTCCATAAATATCACTGATTGGCATACTATAGGGGAACCATTTATTCTTATAATAATCCTTAAAGATTAATAAATTAGCATAGAAGGAAGCGATTGGTGTTTTTCTTGTCTCCATAGCAATAATAGCATCTTGGCTTACGGTTACAAACGTAAGACCGATAGGAGCTGAAAGTGCTTTCTGTGAACCACCACAAGCAATATCTATCTTACTATCTTCAATATCTAAGTGTTCTCCAAACATACCAGATACGGAATCCACCACAGATAATATACCAAATTCCTTTAATACAGGACATATCTTTGACACGTCATTTATAACACCACTTGGAGTATCACAATGTACTATGGTTGCATATTTAAAATTATGATCCTGTTCCAGAAACGTTCTTAATAACCCAACATCTATGGTATTCTTATAATCTGTAGTATATAAGACCGGATCGCCACCATAGATTTTAACAAAATCAGCAAATCCTTTACCAAAGATTCCATTATCCAATACCAATACTCGATCCCCTGGTTCCGTCAATGATGCACATGCTGCTTCTAATCCAAGAATTCCTTCCCCACTTAATATAAATGTTTCATTTTTGGTGTGGAATAGTTGGCTAATTATATCACAAGTCTCCTTGTAAAACTCATAAAAGCTTAAATCCAAGTCAGGGTTTGTGGTAACTTTACTTCTTGCCAATCTTACATTTTCTCGTACCTGAGTAGGCCCTGGCGTCATAATCTTTAACATAGTTCTCTCTCCATTACTTTTTCAAAATTTTTCTTAGGCTAAAGATAATTGGTATCGCGATAACTCCAGCAACTGCTATCTGTACTATATTCCCAGGGATAGATGTAACTGGTTGATATAGATTACCATATAAAACAACTTCTGCAATATAATATCCTACCACTTTTATCAATCCTGCTACAATAACGGCAGCCACTAACCAAGGAATTGTTTTTTTCTTCTCCGTCAACAATCCGAAAGCATAACCAATGCACCCTACCACCACAAAGGTAAATGGAGCCCAAGAAACCCAACCAGATGTCACATCAAATAACGCCATGCCAAACGCACCTGCTATGGCTCCTGCTCTCTTACCTAATATTGCAGCAGCAATAAATACGGGTACATTTCCAAGATGGATTAAGCCACCATTGGCTGCGATTGGAAGTCTTACATTAATGAATGCGGTAGCAACAAACGTAATGGCAATAAACATAGCTACTAGTGTTAGTTCTTGGATATTTACATGTGTTTTTGTAATTGTGTTTTGCTGTGTATTCATCCTTATACCTCTTTCTATCTTTTATTGATTGGTATTCAGTTCAAACCAACTAATCTCATCTGAACTGTTATCTTAGCGATATGATACAATAAAACTGGTAGCATTGAAACGACCAGTTTTAGTTTTTTTTACAAGGCCAGATCTCTGTATACTCTAGTAACACGCTAAGAAAGAGAGTATCTAATTGACATTAAATACTCTCTTTCATCTCATTATACTATTCATACGTTTCTGGTGGTCCGTACCGTCCTTCCTACTATATTATGAATTTGGAACTATACGTTTTTGGTGGTCCATACCTTGCCTTTCGTAGAATTTTTAATTCCTTGTTACCATCTTTCGTTGGAATTAAATTAGTGTTTCTTTGTAACTATATTATAGCTTCTACCACTATATTTGTCAACACTATTTTGTATAATTTTTATATTTAATTGTTTATTGTCAATTACTTGTTAAATTGACAGTTTATTTTCTAATTCTTCCAGTATTTTCTTATAATGTTCTTGGATCTGTTTTTCTTCTGCTTCTTTCTCAAATTGGTCTACTCGCTCATCAATACTCTGTAGTGTTTCTGCTTTTAAGTTACCTGATGCATATGGATAAATTAATTGATCTTCTTTGGCGATGTGTCTCGCTAGATGATTGGCATAACCAATTGCATTGGCAATTACATCCAGCTTACTTTCATCCTCACCACTCTTAACTCGAGTCAGAGCTTCCTTAAGTTCACTAATATATAATCGTCCCAAATCATGTTCTACTAACATACCATGAGTAATTAAATTTGTTCCCATCTTACCAAGCTGATCAATCATTTCTGTAAATAATATTTTCTCTTCTTTTCCATGATGATGTACGTCAGCATAATTCTTTATAAAATCAATCATCTTATCAAAATCTTCGTAATCAATCTCTTCACCATTTAGAATATTAAAACATGCTTTTCTTACTACTTTTAACATTCTTACAATATAGCGATGCTCATCGACCATTAATTCTATACTATTCATAAGTTTACTTCCTCCTTATCTGATATGTTTCCTCATCAATCTTAATAAATTCCATAGGTGTTTCTTGAAGAAATCCATTTATAAAAGAATCTCTAAGTTTATAGTAATTCTCTATATTACCATTCACTGCCTTCCAGTACTGCTTATGCACACAGTTGTTTCTTCTCCAGATTACCTGTTCTTCACTTTCTTCTACAATAGAATTGGCGTGATCACATGGCATTCCATCTAGCAAGCTATCGCCGATCGCTTTAAATACCACTGCAGCATTATCTGTATGTTCCGTTATGGCTACTACTTGTCCCTTGTTCTGGAAAATCACTTGCAAATCATGAAATAGATTAGAATCCTTCTCTAATAATTTTGTTATGCTGTAAGCCAACTTATTCTCAACCTGGGATACACAATTTTGAAGCCATGCATGGATATTGGTTTGATCAATTACTTCTTCTAGAGCTCTTGTCTCTGATATTCCAAATTGTTCATCCAACTCTTTCTGTAAATCCAAATTGTTTTGTTTACCCAATCCAATAATATCCTCAACTAATTTTTGTTGAATCTGTATCTTATTATACAACCAATAATGAATCGGTCCTAAAAATGCGCTCATACACTTACCTCCGTTTTTTATTTTCTCTATCTATGTAATTATTATAACGAGTTTCTAAAGTAATATGTGTAGCCATAGCTACACATATAAAAATAAATTAAATTGATTCTGTTTATCTCTATAAGAAAAAAGATTCCCTCGAATATGCTATCTATAGGTATACTTTTATGTACAACTAATTGTTAGCATTTTCGAGGGACATCTCTTTGTTCAATTATATGTTTGTGGGGAGACACGCGCACGTAATTGAGCATATAGACTCTATTGATTATTGTAAGAACATTTTGATATCATCTTCAACCGTTCCGATTCCACCAATACCAAAGTTTTCAACTAATACTTTAGCCACATTTGCTGATAAGAATCCTGGCAATGTTGGTCCTAAGTGAATGTTCTTTACTCCTAAGTATAATAAGGATAATAGAACAATTACAGCTTTTTGCTCATACCAAGCGATATTAAATGCGATTGGTAATTCATTAATATCTTCAAGACCAAACACCTCTTTTAACTTAAGTGCAATGACAGCTAAAGAATAAGAGTCATTACATTGTCCGGCATCAAGTACTCTTGGAATACCATTGATATCGCCTAATTCTAATTTATTATATCTATATTTTGCACAACCTGCAGTAAGAATTACAGTATCTTTTGGAAGCGCTTCCGCAAAATCAGTATAGTAGCTTCTTGATTTCTGACGTCCATCACAACCAGCCATTACAAAGAATTTCTTGATTGCGCCAGTTTTAACAGCTTCTACAACCTGTTCCGCTAATGCTAATACCTGATTATGCGCAAAGCCACCAATGATTTCACCTTCTTCGATCTGAGTAGGTGCTGGACATGATTTAGCCATTTCGATGATAGCAGAGAAATCTTTCTTGCCATTTTCATCTTTTGCTATATGTGCACATCCTTCAAATCCTGCTGTTCCTGTTGTAAATAATCTTCCTTTGTAAGAATCCTTTGGAGGAACGATACAGTTTGTAGTCATAAGAATTGGCCCATTGAAACTTTCAAATTCTTCTTTTTGTTTCCACCATGCATTACCATAGTTACCAACAAAGTTAGTATATTTCTTAAACTCAGGATAGTAATGTGCTGGAAGCATTTCTGAATGAGTATAAACATCCACACCTGTTCCTTGGGTTTGTTCTAATAATTGCTCTAAATCTTTTAGATCATGACCTGAAATGATAATACCAGGGTTTTTACCAACGCCGATATTAACTTTGGTAATCTCTGGATTACCGTATGTAGAAGTATTTGCTGAATCAAGTAAAGCCATACCGTCTACACCAACTTTTCCTGTTTCTAATGTAAGAGCTACTAATCCATCTAATCCTAATGTATCATCTAATGTTGCAGCTAATGCTTTTTGCATAAATGCATTAATATTAGCATCATCATATCCTAATTCATTGGCATGCTTTACATAAGCAGATAAGCCTTTTGTTCCATATATAATCAATTCTCTAAGACTTCTAATATCTTCATTTTCAGTAGCTAACACACCTACTGTTGCTGATTTAGCATCCATTTCTTCTCTTGTTGTAGCAGTCCAAACCGCTGCTGGATGTAAATTTTCTTTTGCAGCAACTTTAGCAAGTAATGATTCTTTCATTGCTAACGTATCTGCTACTCTCTGGTAGAATACTTCGTTATCAAAGTTTGCATTTGTAATAGTTGTAAATAAGTTTAGTGTAATGTGATGATCCACTTCTGGAGCAATTACCTCTCCTTGTTTTCTAAGCTCTGTTGTTACAACGCTTAAGCCTTTTGTTACATAAACTAGTAAGTCCTGTATTTTAGCCAATTCTGGTGATTTTCCACATACGCCAACCTTAGTACAACCTGTGCACCCCGCTGTCTCTTGACACTGATAACAAAACATTTGATTCTCCATAATTATAATCTCCTTTCAATAAGCATTTTTGCTTGATTTGATAGGTTAATTGTACTATAATAAGCTTACTCTGTATGTAGCTACAGCTACATTTTGAAAAGTTTTGTAGAAAAAGGAAGAACATCCATAAAACCCCGTAAATTGGCGTACTTAGAGGCTGTTTCATCAGCAGATTGGAGTCTAATGAATGAATATTATGAAGTAATTTTAAAATCCGCTTTATTTGAAAATATAAAAGATAAAGACATTGGTTCTTTACTTGCCTGTTTAAATACACACACCAAGACCTATTTAGCAGATGAATACATATTTTTTACTGGTGATCAAGTGAATTATGTTAGTATTATACTCTCTGGTGCAGTGGAAGTAATAAAAGAAAATCCTGCTGGTAATAGACATATTATGTCCTTTCTTGGACCTTCTCATATATTTGGAGAAGGGATTGTATGTACCTCCAAACGCATCTCTCCTGCAACTACAAGGGCTGCAAAAGAATCTAAGATTCTATTTGTTCCATATGAAAGAATCACAAGAAGCTGTTCCAATGCTTGTTCCTTTCATTCTCAACTAGTCCAGAATATGATGATGATCTTAGCAGAAAAGAACTTTCATCTTAATAATAAGATAGAACTACTTATGTTAAAAGGAATGCGTGAGAAAATAGCCGCTTATCTGTTAAATGAATTTCAGAAACGAAATAGTAGTACATTTCAAATTATTCCAAATCGTAATGAATTAGCAGAATATTTAAATGTATCTCGTCCATCCATGTGTAGAGAGCTTGCCCGAATGAAAGATGAGAACATATTAGACTATTATCAAAATTCCTTTAAGATAATTTCACTAGATGCTTTAAAAAACTGTCTTGTACCAGATACACACTTTTAGAAGAGTCACATAGTATATAATACAACTTACCCAAAAGGAATGAATATAATGTCAGATCCTTCTAATAATTTATCAGCTCTTCATATTAATCATGATACCTGTCCAACCATAGGTTACCAGACAGCCAGTATCTGTGTTCCAGTTACCGTTACTCCGTTTGTTGAAGTAGGAGAAACTACAACATATTGTAGTGGGTGTCCCGTCATTGAACCAGGAACCTGCTCTAGCTGCGGTATCGTGAATGGAAGTTGTTCTTTTACCATTACTCAAGATATCTGTGTTGCAATCCCCGTAGTATTTGGTGCAGAAGCCACTGTTGGTGATCCATCTGTAGAAGCCGGTGATGTATCCGTTATGGATATTAGTGAAACAACCGAATCAGATGATGATTCAGAACAATAATATTAATTAAGTTGGGAAGGATTCGGAATGAGTAATGAAATGCCAGGTACGCAGTGCAGTGTACAAATTGACTATACCAATGTTGGCGAGGACAAAAAGCTTCCTTTTGTCATTGAATTAGATTTAGAGAACTCTGTATTGGCTCCTGTGCATGGCGAAAATCAAAGATTTTGCTATCAGATAACAGGGGTTGGTGAAGATATTCCTCTTTATTCTAGCTTAAACTATTTTATTTTAGATTTAATAGGTGATATTCCAGAAGATCATATAACCAATTTTTCAGTCACCATAGACGGAATCGAACAAGACATATCCTATGGAGCCGGAGGTAATATTAATCTATTATTTAAAAATAATCCTGACCCTAATATAGGGCATTCTGGATTAAGATTTGACTTCGGCTTAAATAAAGCAACTGGTTTAATGACTGTCAGCTTTGAATTAACTCAAGTCTACCCCCTCGGAGCAAATCCAATTTACTTATATGGAGAAGGCTTTTCTGCTTCCGGGCTCACCATATGTGGTCCTGTTTGCCACAATAAAGGCATATGTCCAGGTGTGATATACCAAAAAGCATCCATCTGTGTTCCAGTTCAAGTTACCTTCTGTGCGAAAGCTGGTTCTACCAAGACTACAAGAAAAGGAACTCCCATTATCACAAAAGATTGTTCTTCTTGTCACGGAGTACCTAATGGCAACTGCCAATTTACAATAAATCAAAAATTACGTATCGCTGTCCCGGTTGAAATTGGCACACATAGTATAATAGGAAATCCTTCCGTTGTAAGTCTAAAATCATCTACTAGTTCCCCTTTGGTTACGGAAGAATTTGATCCCCTTAGTAACAAAGAAAATAGTAACATGGAACCAGATGAAACCAATGAAAGTATTGAGGGATATGCCTTTCGAAACAGCAACAGAAATGATGCCAGTAACATTAAAAGCCTCTTCAATCCTCACTTTAGAAGAAGATTCTAATCAACCAACGATGCCTATAACCAATCTATTTTTACTATGTTTATGTAGTTATATGTTCAGACGTGTTTAGTTAAACAGGTTACCAAAAAAAGACTGCTATAAGCCCAAGGACTTGTTGCAGTCTTTTCTAATATTATTTCCCACCCACATAAAATGGCTTAAAATCTTCACTATCTGTACACAAAAAACCTTCTAGTTTTTCTATAATACCCTCAAAATGTAACTTTGCTTCTTCTATATCATCTTCACATACGGTAACTGCAAAAATGGTTTGTATCATTCGATTCTTTATAAAAGATTTATCAGATGGATCTTCAAAATCTGGTTTCATTGGTTCAAAATCAATCGTGTTACCAGAAGATAATTCCATCTCCAGAACATTCATATCCTCCCAATGTTCAAACTTTTTATTCTTATCTTCACTTAACACATCACCAATGTCTTTTGCTTTGAATGCTTTTGGAGACATATAAAATAGATTTAAATAATTTTTAATAACCTTATCCGCTTGTTTGTTACTAGATTTTTTCTTAGCCATAAATTCACTCTTTCCAATCCTATTTTCTGTTTTATTTTATACCAGTTAACAGCTGTTTAACCCAATTGATCGCAGCCGTGGTTAATAGATCCATATTTTCCCTTTTATCTTTTGGATTTAAAAATCCCATTGCACCCAAATAGCTATTTTGTTTTTCTAATACTGATTTTGCTTTCTCTTCTGCTTTCTCTGCTCCACCATCAAAGGTATAGAAGTATGCGACTTTTTTATTATGAATAAAACCTTCCTCTAATAGGGACTTAATTGGAGGTGTATACGTTCCAGCCCATATTGGAGATCCAATTAAAATAATATCATAATCATCTATTTGCTTATCAAACGGACATAGTTTTGGCTTTTTGCCCATCATAACCTGACTCCCACCCCAAACATACTTACCAAATCCTTTGGATTTTATTTCTTTCTTTGGGTGTATCTCAAGAATATCTGCATTAATATGTGTTGCCATTGTTTCTGCTATCTGTTTTGTAAAACCTTCAAACGAATAATATGCTACTAATATTTTACCCATTTCATGTCCTCCTATTGTAGTTACTGCATATTTCTTTCAGTACTTCTATAAATTTTTGTGTCGTTAATGAAAGAGTTTTATTTTTATTATATATCAGATTGTATGGATAAATAAATGTTTCCTCTCCCATATGAAGTTCCTTAAGCATTCCTTTTTCAACCTCAAACTTCACTGCATAGTATGGCATAATAGAAATACCAAGATTGGCACTAACAGCTTGTTTGATTGCATCGATATTTCCTAAGTACATACTTATGTTTTCTGGGATATCAAATTGCTCAATAAACTTTTTAAAGCTAGTATATAGTTGAGAGGTAGTTTGATGCACTATAAAGCTTTCTTCTGCTAAATCATCTACTTGGATAGATTTTTTATCGCATAAATTATTATGAATGGACGCTACAATAGCTAATCTATCTTCAAATAGTTTTTCTGATACCACATTATTATTATAATTACAATCTCCCCCACTTATAGCAACATCCAATGCTCCATTTTCAATGAGTGTGGTGATTTCTGAAGTATTTGATATATGGAGATTCACCGTAATAGTTGGGTATAATTTTTTTACCTCACCGATTACCGCTGGTAATATATACGTTCCAGGTGTATTACTTCCACCAAGATTAATCGTACCTCCGATAAATTCATTTTGAATCGATATATTATTTTCCATTTCTTCTACAATTGAAAATATTTTGTTGGTGTAACTGTAAAGTACTTCGCCGCTTTCACTAAGATAAATTTTATTCCCTATCTTGTAGAATAGTTTAAAGCCTATTTGACCTTCTAACTTTTTTACCTGTATTGATAAGGCAGGTTGACTAATATGCAATATTTCAGATGCCCTTTTATAACTTAAATACTTCGCAACTGTATTAAATATCTCAAGATAATGTAAATCCATAGATATCCTTTCTGTAATTATTTACCATCTCTATTGTTTTATATATAGGTACCATTTACCATATATATTAGCTATTATAATCGTTTCTTGTATAATATACAATGAGAGAAATTTCTTATGAAAGGAAGTGTTAATTATGCCAGAAGCAATTATGATTCCTATGAAAGTATTCGGACTAGGCTTTGCTATATCAATGTGTATGTCCGTCCTTATTAAATTATTATTAGATGCCATAAAATTCTTTACAAAGGATTCTATCAACAATCAAAACTAGTCAATTTGGCTGATAATCTTCACAAATATTTAGAGAAAGAACGGTGTTTATATTATGAATATTTTAGATTTATTCCAAGGAATTGGTACCATGTTTACTCAAGATCCACAGACAGTAATATTTCGAATTGGTTTGATACTACTTGGAATCCTGTTAGTATATCTAGGTGCAAAACATATATTAGAACCATTAATTATGATACCTATGGGATTTGGTATGTCTGCTGTCAATGCTGGTGTGCTTTTTATGGGTGCAGGACAGGTGGGAAATTTATTTATTGATCCTATGGTAACCGATACGGATCAACTGATGAATATTATGCAGATTGATTTTCTTCAGCCTGTATATACATTTACCTTCAGCAACGGTTTGATTGCATGTTTAGTATTTATGGGCATTGGCGTTATATGTGATATTGGAATGGTACTAGCTCATCCATTTATCGGAATGTTCATCGCTATGTGTGCGGAACTTGGTACAGTTGCTACCTTCCCAATTGCTAAGTTATTAGGTTTATCCAATGGAGAAGCTGCAGCTGTTTCCATGATCGGTGGTGCTGACGGACCAATGGTTCTATTTACTTCTTTACGTTTAGCTCCGGAATTATTCGTACCGATTACCATTGTAGCTTACTTATATTTAAGCTTAACATATGGTGGTTACCCATTCTTAATACGTTTTATGGTTCCGAAGCATTTACGTGGTCAGATTATTGTTAATAAGAATAAACATGTTAGCAAAATTTCTTCCAGAGAAAAATTAGTTTTCGCCGTTATCGCTAACACTCTACTTTGCTTTTTATTCCCAGTGGCTGCGCCATTATTCTTAAGCTTTTTTATCGGTATCGCAATAAGAGAATCTGGTCTTGAGAAATATGTAAAGTTAATCGAAGAGGTATTTTTATATGGTGCAACCTTCTTCCTTGGATTAATGCTAGGTGTTCTATGTGATGCAAGAACAATACTTAATCCAAAGATTTTAACTTTACTAATACTAGGTATTCTTGCCCTTCTTCTTTCAGGGATTGGTGGCATAATTGGTGGATATATTGTTTACTTCCTTTCAGGCAAGAATTTCAACCCGGTAGTCGGTATTGCTGGAGTTTCCTGCGTACCGACTACGGCCAAGGTTGCACAGAAAGAAGTAACCAAGTTGAACAAAATGAGTTTTGTAATGGAATACGCACTTAGTGCTAATATCTGTGGTGTTATAACAACTGCTATCTTAACTGGGATATATGTAACATTGTTGTCGTAGATATTAAAATACATATAGAAAAATAAGAGGGTCAAAAACCCTGTATAAATGTTTATATATCAATTTGCACATAATACACGTTATTAAATAAAGTGATACACAATATGGTTTGATTCGCAACTCGCTCTCGCTTGGATGAAGTTCGTAGTGGTACATAAGGATCTAAAATACAGATCCTAAGTACCAACGACTTCATAACAGTTGCTCGTCAAACCATATTGTGTATCACTTCAGTAAGTTTTCGAATGTGCAAATTGATAATTCCACGTTATTCAAAGGGGTTTGACCCTTTTATCCTATACTCAGTTTATAATATACCCAAATAGAAAGGACGTAGATGAATTCATTTACGTTCTTTTTATATTACATAAATTTAACATATATATAGTAATGGATTTTACTTTGTCACGTTATAATTTGCTTAGTTAAATTCATAAAATAGAATGTACTATTAAATGCAACCGTATAATCTAGTTAAGTCTGAGAGGAGAGATCTGATGCAAAATGTAATTGAGAAATTATGCCACCAAAGTATTATAATTGATGTATTTGAGAGTATCGAGGATGTTCTGGATGATTTTAATTGCTTACATGGTATGGATGAGGTAAAAGATTTTTACAGAAGTAGTAGGGATTCTGGCACACTAGATTATCTTGATGAGTATTGTTGAAAAGATATGCTAATATAAAACACAGATCATTACACAAACTCTAAAAGTCTCGGCAGTTTTGCCGAGACTTTTTATATGTACTACTTTTCAAATTGTCTTCCTTCCTGATCCATATAATATTCCCCTGTGTAAATAAGTTCAGATATAGGGACAATTTGATAACCTTTTCCTTGTAAGCCTTCTATCATATCTTCAAGTGCATCTTTTGTAAACTTTGATCCATTGTGGCACAGTATGATAGACCCATTACCAAGATTTTTATGGTTCACCACTGTATTCACGATAGATTCTACTCCATAATCTTTCCAGTCGAGACTATCCACGTTCCATTGTATACAGTGATATCCACATTCATTGGTAGCTTTTATTAAGGTATTATTGTAATCTCCATAAGGTGGGCGAAACAAGATCATATCTTTACCCGTTAAGGCCTTTACTTTATCATGGACTTTCATAATCTCTTCTACACATTGTTCTTTGGAGAGTTGAGACATTTGTTTATGATTTTCACTGTGATTTCCCAGGTCATGGCCTGCTGCCGCAATGGATTTTACATCGTCTGGATATTTCTCTACCCAGCCTCCAGTCATAAAGAATGTAACTTTAACATTATGTTTTGCAAGAATATCTAATATTTCCTGTGTATCTTCATTCCCCCAGGCTGCATCAAAGCTAAGCGCCACCTTATTCTGATCACAATTTACGCAGTAGATTGGTAGCTCTCTTCCTGAACTATTGCTACTAACACTAATTGCTTTCGGTAGTACTTTGATTCCAAATGCAAGTAATAAAACTCCAGTCAAGACAACTATACCTGCTTTAATAAACTGCTCAATTTTTTTTCTTTCTTGTTGAAGATCCATTTCATGCTCCTGAAATAACTATTATTAACAATATATTTAAGAAATCAGAATTCATGCTTATATATCGAAATGAAAAATTATCGAAGGTTTCCAATAGTATTTAACAAATTATTTTTTTATCTTAAAGTATATCTGAAAAGGTTCATAACCGATATCCCGAATTCGCCTTAATTGAATGACAGGATCTTGATTTACAGTTTTGAAGAAAAAGCGCCAACTGCCCCATTCTCGTTCATTTTCCATAATTATTTCAGATGCAATATCATCATTTTCTACATACAATATTCTCTCAGATTCACAAATTCCCGCTAAAACCTCAGGCCCGAAACGAAAAGCACCGATATTCTCATCATCCGGAAGTGGAATAAAACAAATTCCCATAGGAAGTATTACACTTATTTTGTCCCCATCTCTCCAGATGCGCTTTATCTTGAAAAACTGATCACTATCTGATGTGTTTCCATAAAATTCATCGTTCAGGTTAATCGTTGCATCCCCATCAATCCAATCTGGAATTCTTAAATCAACTGAGAATTCCAACAATTCTTCTGTATGTATGACTATATCATACTTTCTGTATTTTGGCATATTTTCATGAAGCGCAGTAATCTCATTCACCTCATGAAAACCTGCAGTATTCGAAGATGTTAACATGCTTCCGTTCATGTTGTCCTGAGATTGTACCATTTGGATTTCATATCCATCAATCACTGTATTCAACTGGGAGTCAAAGTATTGGCAAACATAAATATCATGATTATCCTGATAATAAATACTTCTATTAAAAGCAGCATTTGCTTGTACCATGGTTCCGTGGCAACAGAAAAAGCTGTCCGTTTCCTTACTCCAATCCTTTCTTAATCCCGCCTTCATAGGCAAGAAATACGTTAGCAAGCCAGAATCAGGATGGTTATGCGTGTTGCAAGTTAAATTATATTCTTGATAGTATGCTTGAGCCA
>JAEZUR010000173.1 GCA_023420935.1 Bacillota bacterium
CTATTATTCGAATCCGATTACCAGTGTGGAAGAAACAACTTGGAATGATTATGGAACAGGTGATCCCTATGTTATGAGGTACAATGGAATCTATTATCTTTATTCCAGTACTAGAGACAACGAAGTGGGAATAAAATGCTGGAGCAGTAAGGATTTAGTGAATTGGAATTATGAAGGAGAATGTACTACGGAAGCTATCACAAAGGCAGCATATGCACCAGAAGTGGTTTACTATAATGGAAAATTCTATATGTACACATCACCTGCAGGGGATGGCCATTATGTACTGTCAGCAGACTCACCAACAGGACCATTTACAGCTATTACAGAAAATCTAGGTATGTCCATAGATGGATCAGTATTTATTGATGATGATGGAAAATGGTACTTTTATCATTCAGATGTAGACGGAATTAGAGCACATGAAATGACAAGCCCTGATTCTATGCAAATAGATGCAATCGATGTTAATGCCAAAATGAACGGCTGGACGGAAGGACCGATGGTAATCAAGCATGACGGCAGTTATTATCTTACTTATACAGGGAATCATGTACTTAGTAATGGGTACCGTGTTAATTATGGAGTTGGGGATTCTCCGTTATCCTTTATCCCGTCAGAGGATAATCCAGTGTTAATACATACGGAAGGTGATGTTTATGGACTAGGGCATAGTTCATCTGTTAAGGGGCCAGATCTAGATAGTTTTTATATGATATATCATAGTTTAATTGGTCTTACGGTAGAAGGTATGCCAAAACGTGCGATGAACATCGATAGAATTGTGTTCAACGGCAGTTCAATGGCGATACTTGGGCCCACCGCTTCACAACAGAAGATGCCACAGATGCCAGATATCTATTCCTATTTCGATTCTGATAATTCAATGGAAGATTGGAGTAGTAAAGGCTCTTTAAGTATCAAAAACGGTCTGGAGTTGAAAAAGAATTCAAGCATTATCTCCAAGGAGCAGCTTGGTAACCAATACACAACGGAATATAATGTATCCTCATCCAATACAGAAGGACAGATGGGAGGATTTTTCAGCTATACCGATGAGAATAATTACGGAAGCGTAGGATTTGACCTGTCAAAGCAAAAAATTATGATAACCTTTATGACAGATGGGAAAGTAACTTATTATACCGAGGATTTGCCAAAAAGCTTTTCTGAAGATGTAAAATTTGACTGTATCCAGTCAATGCAGGTTGAAAAAGATGATGACGAATATACAATCTATTTCAATGATCGTCAAATAGGTATCTATAACAGTAGCTTGGGTGGAGGAAGTATCGGATATTACACCATAGATTGTAACGTATTGGTAGGATATATCGGAGGAACCAATGCGGTTAAGGGAAACAGTGCTAATAATTATGAAAAACCTGTACCGGGTACGATACAAGCAGTACATTATAAGACGGCATCCGGCAAAATGGAAACTGGAAACCTCTCTGTAAAGGAATATATTAAGGATGCAGCTGAAGATGATCAGTATGAATATTTAATTAATGTAGAAGAAAGTGGTGTATATGACTTTTCCATGATTTATTCAACAAAGGCGGATAATACTGCATATGCATTATCTCTCGACGGTGAATTAATAACCTCTGATCAAGAACCTTTAAAAACTACTGGGTCAAAGGATAGCTTTGAGACTGTAATCAACAGGAACATAGAAATGACAAAGGGTTATCATACATTGAAACTCCATATCAAATCCGGGATAGCATCAATCCTAGAATTTACTCTGCTTAAGCATGAAGATGTTAGCGAAGTGTTGAATTCTTATGATAATATCATAGATAATAATACTTATGCCGATGGAAATTGGAAGACACGGAATGGAGCATTACTACTAACTGGAGGAAAACGTGCGGTTGGTAAACGTCTTTACGGCAGTGAAAATTGGGGCGATTATACGGTGGAAGCAGATATCAAAGTTACGAAAATGAATATCAATGCAGGCCTTCTGTTCCGTGTAAAGAATCCTGCAACAGGAGATGCCGGTAATAATCCAGTGGCTGGAGTGGATTTCTTGCAAGGATATTATGCAGCTATAACAAAAGATGGGATAGTGCTGATAAAACAGAATTATGATATGAAAGTATTGGAGAAAGCGGATATCAAGCTGGATATGAATGAGGTTTATCATATGAAAGTGATTGCAACGGAGGCTAATATTAAGGTTTATCTGAATGACAAACTGTATATAGACTATATAGATTCAAAACCATATATCCAGGGTAAGGTTGGAATAAAGGGACAGTATTCTATGGTAGAGTTTGATAACTTTAAGGTGGGTGTTGAACAGTAGATCTAAATTAATTCATTAGAAGCGAAATAGAGAATCTTGTGATTTTTGTAAAATATTTAAGAAACCAAAAGATTATTTTTTTTAAAAATAATCTAAATCTAGCATTTAATATGCGTTTAATTTTAGAGTATTTATAACGTTATTTCAAAAAGTAAAATCAAAAGGCATCAATATGGTGCCTTTTTCTTATATAAGTGTATAGGTATTTAGAAAGATATTGGCCACTTGACTAAATTCATCATTACATTTATCTTTAGCTAAATGGTTTACAACAGAGCATATTGGTATAGCTAATAACTAGAATTAAAATACAAAATGGAAAATCATGGTATAATAA
>JAEZUR010000177.1 GCA_023420935.1 Bacillota bacterium
CCTTAGACCAGGCAGGTAACCAGTCTGATCCAGGAATTATTACTTTTATAACCAAAGAAAAAAGTGTTCCAACCGATCCAACTGACCCGACGGATCCAACCAATCCAAGTAATCCTACTAATCCAAGCAATCCATCAAATCCAACTGTACCAAGTAATCCGACTGAGGATAGTAACATAGATAGGGTGGTAACGGAGAATGAAGATACGAAAACAATTACAACAACTAGAGTAAAGATATTAGATGACCAAAGTAAGGAAACAAAAGTGGAATCCATGATCACAGATAAAAGGTCAAAAGAAACGATAACCATAACAATTACAACAATACACAATAAGGAAGGTAAGTTAATAAAGAAAGCAGTCCTTATCCTGAAAAAAGATGTAACCGGAAATGAACTCTATTCTATTCATTTTAATGAAGGAGACTTAATGACGTCAGATCACACCATAAGTGAGTTTGATCTTCCGATGAAAGTATTATCATCCGACTTATTAAGTCAGGACAGTATATTACTAAAGCTTCTTAAGACTGATAAGAAAAACAAAATCGAAGATAGTACAATACTTTCTTTTACACAACAAGAGGTACTTCCTGTCTCAGCTTTTGTCAAGATATTTGTTAATAATAATAGAAGGATAAAACCAGGTAGTAGTATTTACCTCTATTCTTATAATGCAAAAACCAATCAATTAGTTGAGTTGCCAAACAACTGCTATCAAGTTGGGGAAGATGGATATGTTACATTAAATATGGTGAATGGTGGAGATTATGTATTGCTTCCAAATAAACCTTCAAATGCCTTGGTGATTCCATTATTAAAGCAAATTAAAGTTACAATTAATAATCTGCAGCCAAATAAATTAACTTTATATGTTAGAAAAGGAAAAATTAGAACAGCAAAGATAAAATTTAACCTTCCTAACACCTTAGTAACCGTCAAAACCTTTAGTGAACAAGTAAGTAATCCAGCAAAAGAAGAAGTTAAGATTACGTATTCAACTAGTGATTCAAAGGTTGCGACCGTATCCACAAGTGGTAAAATTACCGCTAAAAAAGCAGGAACAGTAACCATAACTACAACTATTTTGTTACGTAATGGAGAGAAAAGAGTGATTAAAACCATAGTTAAAGTAAATAAATAAGAAAAACCAAAGGAAACAAAGAAAACAAATAAATCAAATAAATTATAGAAATTATAGAAATCAAAGAAATCAAAGAAATTTTAGAATCTAGACAATAATACATAAACTAGTTGAAGAATCAGAAAGGCTTTCTATTAAAAAGGAATCATAGAAAGCCTTTTAAATTATATTTATTTCTTTAGTGTAATTACAAATTACGATACTGTTTTACCAACTGTTGAAATTCTTTATTGGATTGCAAAAATGCATATTTAGGATCTTGTTCCACTTCAGAAAGTAACGAGGGCATTACCTTTTTACCAAAGCTTACTGGTTTTCCCTTTTTGTTTTTAAGATCAGCAGTTTCTTTAAAGAGGATATGGCGAAATAACGTGGTCTTGCTAAATTCCCATGGTGTAAGTGTAGCTGAAAACATGGATTTTAATAGTGCAATACTTTCCTCAGCCTCTTTATTAGCGAGAGCCACTTCCAGTGGAGCTATGAATGAGCTTAATTCCCATAACTCAAACATCTTTGCAAGTTGTTTAGAAAGTTTTGCTAAATGGGAAGCGTTTTGCATGTTTTCTTCTTTTAGCTCAAGATCGAGCAGGTGCAAAAGCCCGGTTTGAACTTCTTGAACTGCCATATACAGTTTGCGCTCATACAAATCAAAGGCTTCTGTATATTGTCCCTGTTGCATATAAAGATTTGCTTTTAGTTCCTTTTTATCCAGAGCAGTTCGTTCTGGCAAAAGTTCTAACAACTCATTAGCTTTGTCATAATCTTTCGCAATGGTATATTTGGAAACAAGCATATAGATAGATCCATTTCTTATTTTATCATCTTGGCTTTTGGCGGCACGTTCATATAAGGTGGTAATTTGATTTCGATAGATTTCTTTGTCTTCCATGTCCGCACCATACAAAAGTATTGCACCTTCTAATAACAATGCGGTGGTATGAATTAACATGTCACAATTTGGGTATTCACGTATTTTCTCCATAGCCATAGAAAACCCTTTCTCATAGCCACTTTGATTCATTGTATCGATTACTTCCTTGGTAAAGTTATTGATTTCTTGTTCAGATAACCCTTCATGAAAGCAAAGTAATGTATTCAAATCAATTAGGAGTAACCGTGCCAGAGCTGGTAACAAAGAAATATCGGGATAAGTCGATCCTTTTTCCCACTTGTTTACAGCAGGAGTGGATACGCCTAGATAATCTGCAATTTGCTCTTGTGTTAATCCTAGTGCTTTCCTTTTTTCTCGAATTATTTGATTCATTGGCATAATAATTATCTCCTGTTTTCGGTTTAAAAGATATCTTGAATACATTTTACTGTATTTGCTATACTTCTACAATTGAATTACTATTAATTATAGAATTAAAAAATTAACTATAAGTTAATTTGATTTGATTACTTTTCCTAAGTTCATCGCATTCGACCCTAACTTTATTAGTTACACTGAATAACATACTCAACAAGTTGTTTAATATTGTTCTTATCTGTAAAATCAGCTGGTTCATCAAATGCTGCTAACATTCCTTTTGCGTCCTCGGTTGGGTTTTTATCCTTTTTTAACATGGTCTTCATCATAGACATGAGGATTTTATTACCCATATTCAATTTGGAATAATTAAAGCCACCTCTAAAGTAAAAAGTTTGAATCGTTTTTCTTTGTTCTTCGCTGAAATTAGTTTCCCACAATTTAGCAATATCTTCTTCTCTCGGAGGAGTAGCACCGGTGGCAAACACAACAAGATGTTTATCCTTTAATACTTCGTAATTGTTTTTAATCAAACTAATCCCATTGATACCAGACGCATAGAGACCACCGCCATAGATGATGGTGGTATATTTTGATAACTCGGTAAGGGAAAGTTTTTCATTTTCCTTTATATCACAATGTAGTTCTTCTGCAATCCAATCAGCATACTTTTTGGCAAAACCAGTTTTTGATTTATAAATTACGATTGTGTTATTCATTATAATGCCTCCATATTTTCTTTTAAGCGAATCAATGTTGTTACGGTTGTTTTCAAAGAAGCTGGGTCAATGTGGTTAAATAACTGACTCATAAATTTGATTTCTTTTTCTTGATATTTCAGATTGAACTGTTCACAGTTGGATGTCATGCGTATTCTGCATTTACGTCGATCCACTTCATCCGGGTATAGTTCTATCAATTCCTTTTGCTGTAGCTTTAAAGCTAGTTGTTTCACGTTTTGGTGAGAACTTTCAATGGCATTGGACAGCTCATTAATTGTAGGATGATTGTCTTCAAACGTACCCAGTATAGCCAAGAAAAACCACTGTTTCGCTGTTATTTCTTCAAAAAATGCATCACCTAGTACTTGCAATCGATTACTTAGCATAAATAATAATCCAAAGCAAAGATGTTCATCATCGTAATTTGGTATATTCATATTATTCCTTTCTGGTGGATAATCTCACATATCTGAACAATAATAAAACATAATATGTTACATATATATGTAATGTATTACATAATATTTGATTTGTCAATAGAACGCAACTAGTAGTTGTCAAAATAGCAAGATGGCGGAGTTGTAAAATGATGCATTGACAAATGAAAGCGTCGACACTATAATAATTATATCGATTGCCGATATAACGGCTTCGAGTATAGTGGAGGCAAATAGTATGCAAAACAAAGATAATATTGCACTAACTGAGGCAGTTTATTATATCCTGTTATCATTATATGAACCACTTCATGGTTATGGAATTATGCAAAAGGTAGAAGGTCTTAGCTCTGGACGAGTGAAACTTGCAGCGGGAACCTTATATGGTGCGATTAATACATTACTGGAGAAACATTGGATTCTTGCTCTTGAAGGCGAAGAAAAAAGCCGAAAGAAGGAATATTTAGTGACGGATGAAGGTAAGAATGCGGTAAATGAAGAAATCAAACGATTGCGTGAATTATTGGTTAACGGTGAAGTAATAACAGGAGGTATTAATAATGAGAATTATAAAGCATAAATGGTTTTTTTTATGGGAATTTGAAGAAGAAGAAAAGTGGTTAAATGAAATGTCAGCCAAAGGACTTCAACTTGTTGGAGTGGGATATTGTAAATATATATTTGAAGAAGCTACTCCTGGAGAATATAATTATCAGCTGGAACTACTGAAACAAAGTACAGCCAGTTCAGAAAGTATAAAGTATATTCGTTTTATGGAAGACATGGGGGTAGAACATGTTGGCAATATGTTACGATGGGCTTATTTTAGAAGAAAGGCATCAGAAGGTGAATTTGAAATTTATTCTGATTTGGAATCAAAGATTTCGTATTTAAAAAGAATAATAGGATTTATGTTTATTTTTGTTCCATTTCTATTATGGGCTGCCATAGTTAATGGAATAAACTACTTAAATGGTAGCAATTCCTTTGCTCTTTATGTATCAATTTTGGATTTATTGGTGTTGTCGATGTATTCCTATGGATTATATCGCCTTAATAGTAAAATTCAAAGACTTCGACATGAAAAGTTAATAAGAGAATAGAATTTTTAATTGACGAAAATTTACCTGCCATAAAACGTATTTTGTTGAATGATAGCGAATTTTGTTATATAATAAATTCACAGACAATAAATGTACGGCCTGTAAAAATAATGGAGAATGGTGGGATTGTATGTTTAATAATTTCAAAGTAAGAATGAAAATCTTTATTTTATCTTTTGCTATGCTGGTGTTTATATTACTGATTGCAGGTATCGGTTTTTTTAATCTTTCAAAAGCAAACAATAATATGGAATTAATCTATAGTAAAAATCTGGTTTCTATTGATATTGGTGGGGATTTGAGAACACAAACCAGAGCCAACAGTGCCAATTTATATGCGTTAATTTTAGAGACAGACAGTGCCAACAAAGATTCTATTTATGCGGACATTGAAGAACGAAAAGGTAAGATTGCTGATGATCTTGAGAAATTAACTGGTCTTGTATCTGATGATAATCAAAAAGAATTTTTAAGGAAAATAACCGCATCTTTAAAGGATTGGCAAGAGGTGGTAAATAAAACAGTGGAATATGTAAAAGCGGGCGATTCCAACCAAGCTTATAACTATTTTCATGACAATACTGCTGTTCTAGAGACTTATCAGACCAATGTAAGGGATTTCAATATTTATAACTCAGAATTGGCAAAATCCATTAATGACATGAATCAGAAGGACTATAATGAAGCATCAGCTATGCTTCTAATATTTATAATTACAGTTATAATTTTAGCAATTCTATTAACAGCTATTATATCTAAGAGTATAACGTCGGCATTACAGAATCTAGTGCAATATTTGGATGCACTGGCTTCTGGTGATTTCGCAACTATATTTCCCGAGAAATATACAAAAAGAAAAGATGAAATTGGACAACTTGCAAAGTCAGTTACGATCATGCAGGAATCAGTGAAAAACTTGATTTGTAATGTAAAAGAGGAAGCGGTTTCCATTACAAATGTGGTTGCTAACGTAAATGAAAATTTCTATGAATTAAATGATGAAATTGAAAGTGTATCTGCAACGACAGAACAGTTAGCAGCAAGTATGGAAGAAACAGCCGCATCCGCGGAAGAGATGACAGCAACATCGCAGGAGATGGATCATGCCGTTCAGTCTATTGCGGTAAAATCACAAGAGGGTGCATTGAAAGCGAACGAAATCAGCATGAGAGCATCTGATACCAAGCAAACGGTTGTTGAGGCAAAAGATAAGGCTAGTGAAATTATTAAAACATCTAAATTAAGTCTTGTTAAAGCGATTGAAGCGGCTAAAATTGTAGAACAGATTAATGTACTTTCCGATTCTATTATGCAGATAACTAATCAGACTAATCTTCTAGCACTAAATGCTGCAATTGAAGCTGCTAGAGCGGGGGAAGCTGGAAAGGGATTTTCTGTTGTAGCAGAAGAAATCAGGAAGCTTGCTGAACAATCAAAAGATACAGTTGTAAAGATACAAAGTGTTACAGATGAAGTTAACTCCGCTGTTAAGAATCTATCTGAAAACTCAAACCAGTTATTAGAATTTGTATCCACAGATGTAAATCATGATTATAATATGTTATTAGAGGTAGCGGAAAAATATAATGAAGATGCCATTTATGTTGATACATTGGTTACTGATTTCAGTGCTACATCCTAAGAACTAGCAGCGTCAATAGGTGAAATTTTAAGGACAGTTGACGGAGTGGCAATAGCAGCTGGAGAAGGAGCAGAAGGAACGACAGATGTGGCAAATCGTGTTGCAGTTGTGACCAATAAGACCAATACCGTGTTACATTTAATACAATCTACCAATGAAAGTGCTGGAAAACTGGAAGAAGAAATTTTGAAATTTAAATTGTAATAATTAGTATAAAGTTAACTTGGACCTGCCTATCTGGCAGGTCTTTTTTATATGCATAGAAACTAGATAAGGATTTAATTATTGAAATATAAGTGAAGATTGAAAAAAATATTACAGGTGTCTTGTCATCTGTAAACCAGTGTGCTATACTCAAACCTAATCTGATAAGAAGTCCAACCACGAAATGTCAACAGGAGGTAGGCATATGGAATCTATAACTATTATAAAACAAATAGAACAATTAAAGAGAGAAAAGAATGCAGTTATCTTAGCTCACTATTATGTTAATGATGAAATACAAGAACTTGCAGATTATGTAGGTGATTCATATTACCTAAGTAAAATTGCAACAACAGTTCCAGAGGAGACTATTTTATTTTGTGGCGTTTCCTTTATGGGTGAAAGCGCTAAAATTCTAAATCCAGAAAAAACAGTCATAATGCCTGATATGTACGCTGATTGTCCCATGGCTCATATGGCAGATACGGACAAAATCAAATCCATGAGAGAGCAATATGAAGATTTAGCAGTTGTATGTTATATAAATTCAACAGCAGAGATTAAATCACATTCCGATGTTTGTGTCACATCAGCAAATGCTGTGAAAATAGTAAAAGCATTACCACAACATAATATATACTTTATACCTGACGAGAATCTAGGAAGATATGTTGCTAGCCAGGTAACAGAGAAGAACGTTATGGTCAGCGATGGGTTTTGCCATGTGCATACCAGCATATCGAAAGATAAGGTGGAGGAAGCTAAGAAAATCTTCCCGAATGCGAAGGTATTAGTTCATCCAGAGTGTACCCAAGATGTGATAGCAATGGCTGATTATATCGGCAGTACTTCAGGAATTATTGATTGCGCAACAGAAAGTGATGCAACTGAGTTCATTATATGTACAGAGATGGGCGTATTATATGAATTAAAGAAAAAAAATCCAGATAAGAAGTTCTATTCTGTAGGCCATCGACAGTTTTGTCCTAACATGAAGAAGATTACTTTAGAAAAAATAGTCAATGCATTGACAAATTTTGAGAATCCGATCGTACTAGAGAAAGAAACCTATGAAAAGGCAAATGCATCTTTGGTTAGAATGCTAGAGCTTGCAAAATAAGAGGTGACAAACAATGAACGATAAGTTTGATGTAGTTATTGTAGGAACAGGTGTTGCAGGATTATTCTGTGCACTGAATCTCCCATATGATAAAAAAATATGTATGATTACAAAAGAAGCAGCAGAACATAGTGACTCCTTTTTAGCACAAGGCGGAATCTGTGTTCTTAGAGATGAAAGTGATTACAAGAGTTATTTTGAAGATACTATGAAGGCTGGTCACTATGAAAATAATAAAAACTCTGTAAAAGTAATGATACAATCATCCCAAGAGATTATAAGCGATTTAGTATCGTATGGTGTTGAGTTTGAAAAAAAGAATGATAAATATAGATACACCAGAGAAGGTGCTCATTCCAATGCAAGAATCTTATATCATGAAGACTTAACAGGACAAGAAATCACGAGTAAACTATTAGCAAAAGTGCGCACAAAAAAGAATATAGAAATTAGAGAGTTTACATCTATGATTGATGTAATATGTAGTGATAATTGTTGTAAAGGTGTTATAATCTCTAATAAAGATGGGCAGGTAGACATGCTTCATGCACATTATGTTGTCTTGGCAACTGGAGGACTAGGGGGACTGTACGAACACACGACTAATTATGCACATCTAACCGGTGATGCACTTGGCATAGCTTTAAAACATAAGATTGCAATACAAAATATTAATTATATACAGATACATCCAACCACACTATATTCTAAAAAACCAGGTCGAAGATTTTTGATATCGGAATCTGTTCGTGGAGAAGGAGCCGTTTTATACAATAGCAAAATGGAACGGTTTACGGATGAATTATTACCTAGAGATTTATTAACAAACCAGATACATAAGCAAATGGAACAGGATGGTAGCCAACATGTGTGGCTATCAATAAAACATTTAGATAGCAATGTGATTAAAAAGAGATTTCCGAATATCTATCAGAAGTGTCTTGAAGAAGGGTATGATATCACACGTGAATGTATTCCGGTTACTCCAGCCCAGCATTATTTTATGGGTGGGATACAAGTTGATTTAGATAGTAAAACATCAATGGAACATTTATATGCTGTGGGGGAAACCAGCTGCAATGGGGTTCATGGTGCCAATCGTCTTGCCAGTAATTCATTATTGGAAAGTCTTGTCTTTGCAAAACGATCTGCACATCATATTACAGCTAATTTTGAGTCACATCCGTTTGTTATACCGGTGATGGATTGGCTTCCATATCAGGATCTAGAGCAGCTACACAAAGATTACTGCAAAAAAATACGTAATGAAATTGAAAGGATTAACCAATATGAACAATCTTATAACCATGAAGTTAAATGTGGATAAGCTATTATTACAAGCATTGCAAGAGGATATAACAAGTGAAGATATTACTACTAATGCAATCATGCATACATATCAAAAAGGTGAAGTACAATTACTTTGTAAACAAGATGGGATTATTGCTGGACTAGAGATATTTAAACGGGTGTTTGAATTACTTGATGATACTACCAAAATGACAACAAAGTTCAAAGATGGAGATAAAGTATCTTGTGGAGAATTGATTGCAGTTGTAACTGCTGATATTCGAGCATTACTTTCGGGTGAGAGGACAGCACTCAATTATTTACAGAGAATGAGTGGAATAGCAACTCATACCAGAGAGCTTTCTGATTTATTAGCAGGAAGTAAAACAAAGCTATTAGATACTAGAAAAACCACACCAAACATGCGTATATTTGAAAAATATGCGGTAAAAGTTGGAGGAGGTTTCAATCATCGCTTTAACTTATCGGATGGAGTTTTAATTAAAGACAACCATATCAATGCGGCTGGTGGTGTGAAAGAGGCGGTTCGTATGGCAAAAGAATATGCGCCATTTGTTAGGAAGATTGAGGTGGAGGTTGAAAACCTTACCATGGTGAAAGAAGCTTTGGAAGCAGGTGCTGATATTATTATGCTTGATAATATGGATTCTTCTACTATGAAAGAAGCTGTTAATCTTATAGGTGATCGTGCAGAAACGGAATGCTCAGGCAATGTGACAAAGGAACGTGTAAGTCAGATTATTGATATAGGTGTAGATTATGTTTCTTGTGGGGCTTTGACACACTCTTCTTCTATACTTGATCTTTCTTTAAAAAATTTAAGGACAATTGAATAAACGTATAAAATGGAACGAGGCATCGCATATTAAATAGATGCCTTGTTCTTTTATATTATAGATAATCAATGATAAGCAATAAATAGTGGTATGACTCGATCTTGATTTGTATGAAAATTGTATATAATTGTATGCAATTTTAAATTAATTTGAAAGGTTAAGTGAACCATTGTGTAAATATTAACGTTTTGTTTGAATTTTAAAAGTATAAATTGTTGAATATTAAGACTTTATAATATATAATGAATAGGTACTAACATCTAGTAAATTTTAGGGAAAATGTTATGAAATTTATGATAGTTAATACAAAAAAAGCCAATAGTTTATATTGGAGGTGAAAAAATGGCACTGGAAACAGTACAAGCTGTCCGTAATGCAGAATTGAAAGCTTCTCAAATGGAAAAAGATGCACTCCAACAAAAAGAAGCAATTATACTGAAAGCAGAACAGGAGAGAGAACAGATTATTAGTTCAATGACAAAAGATGCTTTGGAAAAGTCGGTTAAGGACTTAGAAGAAGCTAATCGTCAGGCTAAAGTAAGATTGGAAAAGGCTGTAATGCAAGCAGAGAATGAAATAATACTGCTGAAAGAGATGGTAAAAAACAAAGAACAATCTGCAATTAAGCTTGTTCTTGAAGAAGTAATTTAAGTATAAACTGATATGTAAAGGAGGTGTTTGTGTTATGGCAGTGCTGCAGATGCAGCGTATTTGTATATGTGCGCTCAAGAAAGAGCGTAAGCAGATACTTGAATTAATGCAACGTTTTGGTGTGATTGAAATACAAGATATGATTCATGAAGATAGCGTCTTCTATAAGAAGGATGTTTCAACAGCGAAAACGGTATTAGAAAAAAGTACTATTACTGCTAGGGATGCTCTTGCAATATTAGAAAGTTATGCTCCAGAGAAAAAAGGTAAATTAGATATGCTACGTGGTAGAAATGAAGTGGAATCGGATATATATGACCAGTTTTCACAAAAACATGAAGCTACGGCACATACTGCTAATAAGATTGTTAAGCTTGCAAAAGAAATAGCTGAAAAAAAGGCAGAAATTCTTAAGCTTCAAACTCAAATGGACATGCTTATGCCTTGGATGGAATTAGATATACCACTTAACTTTAGTGGAACAAAATTTACATCAGGGTATATAGGTAGTTTACCTGATCTTTGGACGTTGGATATGCTTTATGAACAGTTAGTGGACTTTTTACCACTTGATGTGAATATTATTAGCTCATCCAAGGAACAAACCAATATTTTTATATTGTGTTTAAAAGAAAATGCAGAAATTGTTCTTGAAAAACTTAGAACAATAGGTTTTTCACATCCAACTATGTTGACTGAAAAATCACCTGCAGAGCAAAAAGTTATATTAGAAAAACAAATGGAGAAATCACAAAAAGAGATATCAAATGCAGAGGAAGAAATTGCCTCCTATGAAGCAGTTCGAGATGATCTTAAATTTTTAGAAGATTATGATACCATGCGACTTGATAAATATGATGCGATAAGCCATTTGTTACAGACAAAACGAGTATTTGTAATGACAGGCTATATTCCTCAAAAAGATTGTGATAAGGTAGAAAAAGCCTTAAATGAACGTTTTGATCTGGCAATTGAATTTGAACAACCAGAGGAAGAGGAAGAAGTACCGGTATTATTACACAACAATGGATTTTCAGCTCCTTTGGAGGGGACAGTAGCAGCGTTTAGCTTACCTGGTAAAGGCGAGACTGATCCTACCATGGTCATGTCACTTTTTTATTATCTTTTGTTTGGATTAATGCTTTCTGATGCTGCATACGGCGCTATTATGGTTGCTGGGTGTGGATTGGCACTGATGAAATTTGGTAAGACAATGGAAAGTTCCATGAAGAATATGTTAAAATTATTTTTCTATTGTGGCATTTCAACCACATTCTGGGGAATCTTGTTTGGTAGTTATTTCGGAGATATTGTAGACGTTGTGTCCGCAACTTTCTTTGGTAAACAGGTATCCATTCCACCGGTATGGTTTTTCCCTGTTAAAGAGCCAATGAGAATGTTGGTATTTGCCATGCTTTTAGGAGTAATACATCTGTATGCTGGTTTAGGTATGAAACTTTTCTTATGCATCAAGCAGAAAGATTATAAAGCTATGCTATATGATGTGATTTTATGGTATTTATTATTAACAAGTAGTATCGTTGGATTACTTTCTATGGAAGTATTTACTGGTACACTTGGACTTTCATTCCAATTGTCAGGACAAGTTGGTGGCATAGGTGGTATGATTGCTTTATTGTCAGCAGTCGGTATTACACTTACGAACGGAAGAGAATCAAGAAACCCATTTAAAAGATTCTTGAAAGGCTTATATGCTCTATACGGAATAACTGGATATCTGAGTGATGTTCTTTCTTATTCTAGATTACTTGCCCTTGGTCTTGCAACAGGTGTCATTTGTACTGTTATTAATAAGATGGCAAGTATGGCCGCAAGAGGACCAATCGGTATTATAATTTTTATTATTATTTTTATTGCTGGACATTCTTTAAATATCGGTATCAATGCATTGGGTGCGTATGTTCATACAAACCGTTTGCAATATGTTGAGTTTTTTGGGAAGTTCTATGAAGGTGGAGGACGTATGTTCCAACCTTTTGGTGTAAACACAAAATATTATAAAGTTAAGGAGTAGATAAAGATGGATAAATTTGGTATTGTATTTGCGTTATTAGGTGCAGCGTTGGCTGCTCTTTGTTCAGGTATGGGGTCAGCGAAAGCAGTTGGTATGGGAGGCGTAGCAGCTTCAGGAGTAGTTACAGAAGATCCAGCTAAGTTTGGTAAAGTTTTAATTCTTCAGTTATTACCTGGTACACAGAGAATCTATGGTTTATTGATTGCTTTTATCACATTATCACAGATCGGTATTCTTGGTGGAGACGGTAATCTTTCTTTAGCAAAAGGTCTTTTATATTTTGCAGCTTGTCTTCCAATGGCATTAGTAGGATATTATTCTGCAGTTGCTCAGGCGAAAGCAGCAGTTGGAAGTATTGGATTAGTTGCTAAGAAACCAGAACAATTTGGTAAAGCTATGATTTTCCCAGCAATGGTTGAAACTTATGCAATCTTAGCATTACTTGTTTCGATTTTAGCAGTTACAGGAATCGGCGGCTTAAGCATATAAATAGTTAGGAGAGTATGGCTATGACTGGATTAGATAAAATACTAAAGCATATAGAGGAAGAAGCCTCTGTCGCTGCTGAAGCTGTAATTGCACAGGCCAGAAAGAAAGCCGATGAGATTACTACTGCCGCAAAGGCAGAAGGTGAAAAATTAAGTGCCCAGATTCTAGAGAAGTCTAGAAGTGATGTAAAAGCATGTATCAGTCGTGGTGAATCAGCGGCACTTTTGCAAGAAAAGAAACTTATTTTAAATGCAAAGCAGCAAGTAATTGGTGAAACAATCGAAAAAGCCAAAGAAACGTTAAAATTATTACCAAGCAATGAATATTTTGAGGTAATCACTAAAATGGTGAAAAGACACGCGTTAGGATTACCAGGAACAATAATATTTTCTGCTTCCGATAAGAAACGTTTACCGGAACAGTTTGATTCTGTAATAACAAAAGCATTATCAGATAAAAATGGTGCATCCCTCACTATATCAGAACGTACAATGGATATAGATGGCGGTTTCATCTTAATCTATGAAGATGTTGAAGAAAACTGCTCTTTTGATGCATTGTTCGCTGCTGCGAAAGAAGAATTGCAGGACAAGGTTAGTGCATTGCTGTTTGAATAAAGTAGTACTTAGAAAGGAATGGTGGTTACATGTCTGATGAACAGTATATCTATGCTGTTGCACGTATCCGTTCCAAAGAGTTAGGTCTGCTTGATAAATCGGCACTGGAGCAGCTTATGTCCAGTAAAAGCTATGAGGAATGTTATCGTCTCTTAATGGATAAGGGATGGGGCAGAACCGGTGATGAAACGGCAGAACAGCTTTTAGTAGTGGAACGAGAAAAAACTTGGTCATTAATCAGTGAACTTGTGGAAGATATGTCTGCGTTTAATACATTTTTATATGGAAACGATTTTCATAATCTAAAAGCAGCAATCAAACAAGTTTATGTGAATAAAGAAGTACCAAATACTTATTTAAATAACGGAACAATTGATCCAGAGATAATATTAAATGCGGTTAAGAAACATGATTTTTCAGATCTTCCTGAGCACATGAGAGAGTGTGCAGAAGAAGCATATCAAGTTCAAATGCATACAGGTGATGGTCAGCTTTGTGATATCATTGTTGATAAAGCAGCTTTGGATACTATTTACCGTAAGGGAAAAGAATCAAATAATGAGTTGTTTGCAGAGTATGCAGAGTTAAAAGTTGCTGCTGCAAATATTAACATTGCGGTACGTGGTTGTAAAACCAAAAAGAATAAGGAATTTTATATTAAATCATTGGCAGAATGTGAAAGCTTAGATATTAAAAAGTTAAGTGAAGCAGCTCTGGGTGGTGAGGAAGCAATTTATGAATACCTATTGAATACAGTATATTCCGATGCGGTATCAGCAATTAAAGAATCACCGTCCGCCTTCGAACGATGGTGCGATAACCTGATTATGAGACATATAAAACCACAAAAATATAATCCATTTTCCATATCACCATTAGCTGCTTATATCTTAGCTAGAGAAAATGAGATTAAGTCAGTAAGAATTCTGCTTTCTGGTAAGATAAACGATCTTCCGGAAGACTCCATTCGAGAAAGATTGAGGGAAATGTATGTATAAAATAGCAGTGTTAGGTGATCGAGACAGTATTTATGGATTTGCTGCACTTGGCTTAGATACTTATCCAGTAAATAGTAGTGAAGAAGCAGCAAAAACACTTAAAAAACTTGCAGACGGCCAATACGCTGTTGTGTATCTTACAGAAGCGTTGCAAGCCGAATTGGAGACGGAGATTGATCGTTATCGATCATTACGTATTCCGGCTATCATACCAATTCCTGGTGTTTCGGGTAATACTGGTATGGGT
>JAEZUR010000181.1 GCA_023420935.1 Bacillota bacterium
GTAGAGATATATGATGTAGATTCAAATATATTAAGTGGTTCATATTTTTCAGGCAATACTAGTGAAAAGGCTGATATATTAGTTGGTACAGGGGACTATTATGATAGAGTGTATTCATATTCGGGTTCGGGTGAATCGGAATATAGTCTTAATGTCAATTTATCAACGCCAGATCAGTATGAAATAAATGATAGTGTAGCATCAGCAAGGGGAGTCCTTGTTGACAGTTCGTCTTTTGGAACTATTGATAATATTAAAGATGTAGACTACTTTAGAGTTGAAATTGAAGAAACTGAAAACTATGTATTTGAACTTCAGAATATTCCTTCAGGTAAGGATTATGATTTATCTATATATGATTCTTCAGGAAACGCAGTTGCATATTCATGGAACTCTTCAAATAATGATGAACTTATAAATATGTCGTTAAATCCGGGTTGCTACTATATAAAGATACATTCATATTCAGGATTTTCGGATGAACAAAACTATATGGTGTCGGTTTATAAAGAGAATGCACTAACTCTTTCAATGCCATATATAAGAGCAAATGCTGGTGATACAATATCAGTACCAGTAGCAATTCAAAATCTTCCAACAGAAGGATTGTGTGCTTTTGATTTTTTATTAGATTATGATTCAACCATGTTGAATTATCTGGATTATACAGTTGATTGTTCAGATCCTAGTTGGGCATTAGTTGATACAGAACAGGTTATTGAAGTGAATAAAGAGTCTGATGGTGTAATAAGAGTATTGTTTTTAGATAATTCTACAACGTTTACAAAACCGTTGAATAAAGAAGGTATTATAATTAAATTGAATTTCCAAGTGAATACAGAAGCAACTGATGGAGTATATGATATTAGTTGCGGTTATGGAAGTTTTGCAAAATGTTTAGGAGATACAGTTTTAGGTGTATCACATGCTATATTTAAAAACGGATTAATAATGATTGGAAGTTATGGATTAACAGGCCTGCAATTTGATGCACATATTCAAAATTTGGTACCAATGGCTACTAAAATTACTGAGGTTGGTGATATAAATGGGGATGGCTACATTAATTCGATAGACTTTGCAATGCTTAGAATGTATCTTCTTGGACTTCCTACAAATAGTTTTAATGAAGTAATAGCTAATTTAAATGGACAAGGAGATGTAAATTCTTTAAATTTTGCGTTGTTTAGGCAATATCTTCTTGGGTTCAAGGTTGCATTTTATGGAATTATATTGTATAAGCGTGGATATATTAATGGAAAAATAAATATTCCTCCAACTTATGTAAATATGTACTTGGGTGATGGGTGGAGTTTATTTCCTTTTGTTAGTGATAATGGACTTAATTTTATAGCTAATTTAGAAGTTGGAATGAAGGACTTGGTGTTGGATTCTAACGGGAAAATTTTGCAAGTCAAACCAACAGTAGATAATTCAACAATTGGGTACGGATATGACTTGACACAAGATCCTTTAGGGACGAGAATTAAAACCGCTACAAATATTAGTAATGAAAAAGCGTTAGAGTATTTGATGAAAGTTTCTGACGATTTTGCAAAAAATAATTACAGGTTCAACAGATATTACCATTAAACTAACCCAATGTGAGATAGACGCACTTGTTGCCTTAAGATATAATGTTGGTTCGTTGGGGGTAATTCCTAATATATTTAATGACATTAATAGTAGAGCATCATATAATACGTTCCTGAATCATATAATGATACGTTACGATAATCTGGTTAAAGAAAATTCATCATTGGCACAATTTCTGGATGGTTGGAGGAATAGAGCAAAACTTATATTAAATGTTTACTTTTATAATGATTATGGAAGTATGCCTATTAATGCAGTGAAAGGGGTTTATAATAAAAATAATGAAAAATAAGTTGTCCTTTATAAGTATATTATTAGCGCTTTTTCTTTTAGGTATAGGTGTTTATTCGGTAGTCGGTTTTAGTAGTGGAACTATTATTCCTAAAAAACAAAATGACAAATTGAAAATAGAAAGTATAGATTCTAACCCCAAAATTACTGAAAATATAAATAAAGAATCTGTTTTTGTTCCTTTGACCAGTGAAGATTTTATTATAAAGGATGAGAATAATTATATTGAATTAGGAGGGAAAAATGGAAATATAAAAACAAATGAGAAAATTACAGAGTTTTTTCCTGCTAACGAGCATCATATTTACCAAACTTATGTATTTGAGAATTTTAGAATAACTACAACACCGGAAGGTGAGACTGATAGTACAATATTTTGTATAAACTTAGATACACCTGTTCTTTGTACTTCAAAAGGGATTAAAATAGGGGATGATGAATCTGAGGTTTTAGAAAAGTATGGGAGTGTGAAACACCATGATATATCGGATGAGACTAGACTCTATAGGTATTACTTTGAAGATAAAATATTGACAATATTTGTTGATCAAAAGGGGGAAGTAACGGGAATTAGATATGAAATTATTTAATGGTAATTATGAGGAGTAAAGGGCAGGATACGATCCTTACTGTCAAATGAAGCTTGGTAAGCCATGAATAAAATGGTAGCCAGGCTTCTTTTTATTCAAGCTTGACAATGTTTAAAACAAAGAAACAAAGTAATATAACATGAACATAAATGGGGTTTTAAGCGATCGAATTTTCTTACATGGTAAATACTCGTTACTATGAATTGACATAGTGTCTAGTTTTGTGATTTTATTAAGAAGCAGTTTACAATAAAAATAAACACATGATTAATCTGATCAGGACTGAGAGATATTGATTCACTTAAAGCGATTAGCGGTACATCCATGGCTGCCCCACAATTAGCAGGGATTGCAGCACTTGTAATGGGTAAGAATCCAGAGCTTTCAGCAGAAGGGGTTATAGCTAGGATTAAGAATAATGTTGTCAAATCCAATAAACTTGAGGGTAAAGTTAATACATCGGGTAGGGTTGATGCATTAGCTGCATTAAATAATGTTGCACCAACTCCAGAAGTTAATGTTGTGCCAACATATACAGAAATGAACAATACCGAAAAGAATGTTGAAAACAATATAAACATATTAAATGACAATTCTGCAACATCAAACGGAAAAGTAACCAAACCAACAGTAAGTGATTCTGTATATGGGATATCAAAAGCCAAGCCTGAGTACGACAGAAGCGGATTAGACAAGGTTAAGGATAATATAGATGTACAGAACATATCACCTTTATCGTACATATATGAAATTGAACCAAATGATAGCGCTTATACTTCAATGCCGATAGGTATAGGAACTGCATTTGGTACGATGTCATCAAATGTTGATAATGATTGGTACGTTTTAAGCCTTGAAGAAGGAAGACCGTATACAGCACGTCTAAAAGGAATACCAGAGGGAGATGATTACGACCTTTATATTTTTGATCCAAACCTTTTAGATATTGGCTTGTCATTTAACAATGGAAATGCAGCTGAGGTTATAAACTTTACACCAGCTGCTACTGGAA
>JAEZUR010000182.1 GCA_023420935.1 Bacillota bacterium
TTATTATAATTAGTATTTTGTGGTAAGTCAAGAATATTTGCCCTTTAATATAAAAAACGCTCATTACTGTTATAATGAGCGGCTAACCAATAGTATTTGCGGTGAGTACGGTTGCAAAGTATCCTAACTTAAATTACATAGTTCGTTGTGAACCCACTTAAGTGTATGTGGTACTTTAATGTTTCTTAGTCGTTCATATCCTACCCGAAATGTTTTCTTTTCTGTGTTAACACATTTTCTGCTATTACAGAAAAGTTTCAAAAGTTCCAAAACATTTTTCTTACGACAAAATTCTATACGTTTTGCTCCATAAAGCTTTTCTAGGCATTTATTGACCATTGGTAATGCTCTAACAACATTGGTTTCACATGCTGAATAATACTCCTCTGAATAAATATCATCAAGTCGGGCACAATTTAACGCAGCTTGTGAATAATAATAATAAGCATTAAATCTTACAAGAATATCTTCATCGCTGTTGCAGTAGTTCTCGCAAAATTGCACCAAACGATCTAAGAGTTTAAATGCTTCTTCGTATTCATTATTATCCATTAGAAAATTACCATACTGTAATAGAAACGCAGAAAAACTTTTAGTGGTCATAATATGTCTGTATCTTGTCCAAATTTCAGTATATGCCTCTGAATATGCTTCCTGCATTTGTGCTAATATACCATCAAAAAGCTTATACGAAATTAACACTCTTCTGAACCGGAGTAAAAGTTTCAATACGCGAGCATGTTGAAATTTAATATACGGATGATTACTTCTTTGTTTAATATTTTGAAACTCTTGATTTATCTCACCCACCATATTGATAATTAACTGTGTTTGGGGACTATTATCTAATTTTACTTTAATCCTAGCATATACACTATACGCCTGGGCCATTGCAATTTGTTCCGGATCGCTTATCGGCTTCCAGTCATTAACTATTGATTTAAGAACAGGAAACATTGCTTTATCACTTGCCAGCCTTTGAAGGTCTTTACTTATCTTATTTTTGTAATCCTCTATTTTTGCTATTAATGCTTTAAGCACAATCGAAGTTGGCAAAGTCTTTATTAATACGAACTTAATTGCCAATTCATTTAACTTATAATATCCTTTTTGTTTTGATAAAATCAATTTATTCCCAAGTATCGAAACAACATCTTCCAACACTTTAGTTTCTACACCAGTCAAATCTCTTAAAGAATACAGATCAATAGGCTCCCCATATATGAATATAACGTTAAGTATATTGCCTACATCACACTTTTTTTCTTCACTTAATGCTATAATAACTTCTTCTAGCATACTTTTGTACATGAAATCGGCTAATGTTTCTACCTCAGTGGTAGCATAGTTTCGCAGATAGCCAACTATATCTTGCATAGTTACTAATCCTTCTATTATTCTGCCAAGAGACAATACCATTATGAGTGGATTTCCGCATGTTTCCTTTATAAAATCAACCTGCAAACTATTATCAAAGCAAGGCTGATACAAGTTGTCCTCACAATATTTTTGGATAAATATTTTTCCATCTTCTTCACCGAAACCTACTAATGGAATAGAGTTTTCAGCAATATCTTCAATAATTCTAGAGGTTATAATAAACTGTATATTCCTGGGACACATGTTGATAAACTCATTAATTTTTTTCTTCTCATCTGTAGATATGGTTTCATAGTTATCCAGCACTATTATTCCACTATATTGATCCAACTCACTAATCATTTTTTCTGCAGAAGATACACTAATTGCCAAAAGTCCTGAAAGTGAATTTAATAGATCATTGAGTGTTGAAAATTGAGGCATTAATTTATTAATATTTAAATTTCCAATAATCGGATCATAAACTAATTCTTCTTCTTTTGACGACAACCATAATATAAAATTATAATCAAATTCATTAGATTTTTCCAGAGATCTAAGCACAATATCATAACAAACTTCTAACGCTAAAGCTGTTTTTCCAACGCCTCCACTTCCGTGAAGAACAATACTTCCAGTAGTTCTTCTAATCTTGCCTTCCCCTAAGAGTAATTCTTTAATTCTTTGTATTTCTTTATTACGTTCGATTAAATTCTTATGCTTTTTGGTTATATTAGTTAGGTTATGAGTAAGGGGTTCCTTATCATCAAAACTCCCTAAAAGTGAATTACAGCATTCAGTAATTTCATTTTTCGTCACATACCAAAAATACTTGTCTTCCATAAGTCCCATACTAATAATGATGAATCTTATCACTTCTTGCGCGTCAACAACACTAATTTTAGAAGACGCAGGATGCGAAGCAGAATTACGCAATACTAAGTAATTTCTTAAATGTTCTTCATAATCTTCTATTCGTCCAAATGCCGTTCCTAAAGATTCAAAAAGTGGTTGGTAAAATAATAACATAAAGTCAATTACTTCAGATACATAAGGGACATTACCTTGTATATTGAAATCTTTGTCGGCTACCGATAACGTACACGTATTCAACATACCATATAGGTCGTTTATTGCTTTAATTGACTCATACTTTTTTATTTTTGCTGAATACTTTAAAAATTGAGCAGGAACTATTCCATCAGCAGGTTTACTATAGGTTAATGATAACTCACGCAACTTTTTTAACATACTATTTTCATTTGGATAAACCGCTAATAAGGTTTCTGCAAAGTTACAACGGTATGCAACTTCAAAGGCATTTAAAATATAATCTAGGTCATTAACTTTCTTAGGAACCAAAAACATAATAATCCTCCCAATAAAAAACTCTCAGAGATTATTCGTAGAGTCGGATATGTAAACACCTATTTCTCACTTTGTAATATTTGCCATATAAATAAAAACTCCTGCCAAATTAATACAAAATTAGCAGGAGTTTTTCTATTTATTACATTATTCAATTATTTATATAAAACTTCTAACCTCAAACTATTATTTTCACGATCATACACAATCCGATCAATCAATAACTTGAACGCTCGATTTTGTTCATTAGGATTAATAGCATTAGTCCACAACGCTTTAAACTCATTAATCCGTTTCTGAACCATCTCTATAGTCACCAAATTAACTTGTGCTGCCGAGCTGTATTACATTTCTCTATCTCAGCTTCCAGCTCAACCTTAGTCTTTTCATGACCAGCAATCCGGTCAGCCAATCTCTGTTTAGTTATTGCACCATCCTCAAAAAGCTCAAATAACTTCTCTATTGCCTGCTCCGTCTGTTCAAACTCTTTCTGCTTCATCTCAATTAGCGCATTAAGTTCCCTATGTTGCGCATTGGTTTCGTCTACCATTTCTAAGGTCTGCTCATCAATCTTAATGACATATTGATAAAATGCCTTATAAAAATCATCATCCAGCTTTCTACCTACTTGATCACACTTTTTATCGTCAGGATATGTATAAGTGCTAATGCCATCCAGTAATTTCCGTTTTTCGTCCGACTCTGCCTGAATTGCATCCGTCTACCGTATTTTGAGCAATATAATAACCCTGATAACGGCAACATCCCAACTCGGCTTTTCCGGGGATAATCTTATTTTGTTCTATCCTAGCCATGACCTGTGTATGTTCTGCTTCTGTTTTTACCGGTTCATGCTCACCTTTAACCTTTATCCAGTCCTCTTTATCGACTAACTGCGCTGTTCCCCTATGGCTCCTTGATTTTCCATTATCACGTAACCCAAATGAATTTCACTGATTAACAGTCGACAAACAGTAACATGTGACTAACCATTTTTATTTCGCTTTCCACTGTAAGGCGTGGCAATATTTCTCCGGTTCAGCCAAATGGCAATTTCCAAGGTATTCATGACTAACAGGTATTTTTCTACAAGCATTCGATAAATTTTGAGTTTATCGGGGTCAACCTCTACCATTCTGGTTGCTTGATTATATATAAGGATAAGGTGGAC
>JAEZUR010000081.1 GCA_023420935.1 Bacillota bacterium
GATATACAACAATGGATTTCAAGACGAATTTAAAAGAATAGAGGTACAATCATATGCAAAAAGTCTACTTTAAGACTTTTAATGAATCATGTATTTAGAAAAGTCAACTTTGCAGATTTTTTATGAAGCTTCTATTTAGAAAAGCCAGCTTTGCAGATTTTTTATGAAGCATCTATTTAGAAAAGCCAGCATTGCAGATTTTTTATGAAGCTTCTTTCTAGAAAAGCCAGCTTTGCAGAATTTTTATGAAGCTTCTATTTAGAAAAGCCGGCTTTGCAAATTTTTATGAATCAAGTAATAAAAGATGTTACGAAGTAAATTGTTAATTTACTTCGTAACATCTTTTTTCCTAACAATAGAAAGAGTGTGAAGCATGTTTTCTATTGCTTTATATACTACGCCTGTCTTAACCTATTTATCCTGCTTCGGAGGCTTAGGACCCATATACTGATAAAAATAAGTCTTCATCATTCCGTTATAGATCTTTCGGTTCTTGTCTGCCTGCTTACCGATGTATTTCTGCGCCTCTTCGTAACCTGTTATAATATAATAGGACCAGGAATCCAATGCACCAAATACCTTACCAATCTCCTTATATAATACTGGTAGCTCTTTCTTTTCTTCCAGACGTTCGCCATACGGCGGATTGGTTATGATGAAGCCATACTTTTTACTGTTACTCAATTCACTCAGCGGCTTCTGCTGAAAATGTATCAGATGGTCTACTTCAGCAAACCGTGCATTTTGTCTTGCTGCTTTAATTATGTCGCCGTCTAAATCAAAGCCCTGAATATTCATCTGTACATCAGTAAGAATCATATCCTCCGCTTCCTTCTTCGCTAATGCCCAGCTTGACGACGGAATTAAATTCGACCAGGTTTCTGCCAAAAAGTTACGTTTCATACCGGGAGCTATTTTCGCTCCGATCATTGCCGCTTCAATCGGTATCGTTCCGCTACCGCAGAACGGATCCACTAGTATTCTGTCTTTATTCCAGGGTGTGAGCATGATTAATGCTGCCGCTAACGTCTCGGTAATAGGGGCTTTACTAGTCAATTTTCGATATCCTCTTTTATGGAGCGATTCTCCGGAGGTATCGATGCACACTGTTACTTCATCCTTTAAGATGGTTACTCTCAGCGGATAAGAAGCACCCGATTCTTCAAACCAGTCCTGCTTATATTTTATCTTCATACGTTCAACAATCGCCTTTTTCATGATGGACTGAATATCGGATGGGCTAAACAACTTACTACTTACCGAGTTTGCCTTTGCCACCCAGAACTTAGCATCCTTAGGCAGGTACTCCTCCCAGGCAATTGATTTCGTACTCTCAAACAAATCCTCAAAGGTCTCTGCTTTAAAGGAGCCTACCTTCAATAACACTCGTTCTGTGGTTCGTAAAAAAACATTGGCTCTAGCACAGGTATTCTCATCTCCTGTATAAGTGACCTTGCCGTCCTCCACCTTTGTGATCTCACACCCCAGATCTGTTAATTCGCGCTTTAGCACAGCCTCAAGACCAAAATGACATGGAGAAATATATTCAAATCTTTTCATAAGTACCTCCGTTATAATGCTTTCTCTTAAGTCTATCATATCCATATTCCATTGTGATAGTCAGACTAATAATTTAATATTCGTATCTGTATCTGTATCTGTATCTGTATCTGTATCTGTATCTGTATCTGTATCTGTTATTGTAAGTCTCTTTTCAATTCTAGTCAATGAACTTTTCATCTACTCTTATCTAATGTGCCATGATAAGCCCGCATTCCGCCATACAGACTTTTCATATTATAGCCATACTTCATTAAATCTCTTACTGCTAATAAGCTGATATTACCACGATCACAGTAAAATATGAGCAGCTGGCTTTTATGGAAGCGATTACTATGATTATCAAGCTCCTCATAAGGAATGTTAATGGCACTTGGAATATGCCCCATATCATATTCATAGCGATCTCGTAAATCTATAATTAAAACATTTGGCTTCCCGATATAATTTACTATTTCATTCGTGCGAATTGTTTCAAATGACATATCAGTTTGCACCTCTTTTCTATCAAATATCATCAAATGTAAAATCAGTTCATAAATTCACACTAGCCACACTATTATATTATTCAAAGAAGTGGCATTATGCGCATAAAAAATCCCTTTAAGATTAAATCTTAAAGGGATTTTTGTCATTTAAATTGTTTTATTGCTTCCTAGTAATTATTATCAGTATCATCTAAGAAGTTATTTCTGTTTGAGTTGCTTGAATTATTTCTGGAAGAATTTCTAGTAGAACCAGCATCATCTCTTGATGAATTTCTAGTAGAACCAGCGTCATCTCTTGATGAATTTCTAGAAGAACCTACATCATCTCTAGATGAGTTTCTGGAAGAGCCAGCATCATTTCTAGAAGAATCTTCGCATCTGCTTCCTGATACATTGCGGCTTGAACCGGTAGTATAATTACTGGTGTTAGCATCTTTGCTGGAATTAGATGTATTGTTACTTGTGTTTGCATTTCTGCTGGAATTGTTATTGCTTGTACCAGTTGTGTTTCTAACGTTCGATGTCTGATAAGTGCTATTGTTGTTCTTTGAATTGTTGTTACTTGTATTCATAGATGGCCTCCTATAGTGAAATATAAATTTGATATTACATGTTTATTATCTGCTATTTTACTTGAAATATTCATAATCCACTGTAATTATTTAGCAAATCAGTAAACACAATATACCATTTTTCACATATATTCGGTTTGGAACAATCGAGTATATTGTCTCAAAAAGCAAATGCAATTCAGAATTTTCTGTGCGCTACTTTACAAAAGAATCAAAATGTAGTATCTTTTAATGCTTTTTCCACAGTAATTTCCCTTCAAAAATATGATTCAGAAATATAAATATTGCATATTAAAGATATCTGAGTTATAATAATAAAGTGCTAGGGTCAACCCTAGCGCGTTATATAACCCCTTATTAATTATTTATACTCCCCTC
>JAEZUR010000027.1 GCA_023420935.1 Bacillota bacterium
TGCACCTGGGCTTACAAAAAGATTGGTTAATTTCAATCTTTTTTGTTTCCGCAAGTTTAAATTTCATATATCCTAAAATAGTTGGCGGCAGAATGGAGGATATATGTCTAAATTTTTTACCTATGAAGAAAGACTTGATCTACAGAAGTTTCTGAAAAATTGTCTTTCCTTTAAAGAAATTAGTCGTAGATTGGATAAAAATCCGACTACCATTTCTAGAGAAGTTCGCAAGTATAGTTCTGAAATTACTACAGGATATCCTGGTTTTCCCTTTAACGCCTGTAAGAATCGTTTTCATTGTCGAATGAAAAAGGTTTGCGGCAAGGAATGTTCCAGAAAATCGGATATCTACTGTAAACTATGCACTTCATGCAATGACAACTGTTCTGATTTTGTAGAGGAAATCTGTACCGCCAGATTTAGAATTCCCTACGTTTGCAACGGATGTGAAACGATTGTTAAATGTACTCTTTTGAAGAATATTTATGATGCTGAACATGCACATATCAAAGCTCATGAAGCTATTTCACAGTCTCGAAGCGGTTTGTGTGTATCAGAAGATGAAATATCCAGACTCAATAAGGTCATTTCACCGCTGGTTCTAAAGGGTCAGTCTGTTAATCAGATCTATATCAATCATCAGGATGAACTGATGTGCAGCGAAAAGACTATTTACAACTATATAGATGCATGCCTGTTTGATGTGAGAAACATTGATCTTCCAAGGAAAGTAAAGTTTCGTGAGCGGTATAAAAAGCCTGAATTTAAAGTGGATAAAGGTTGTCGCATTGGTCGGAATTATGAAGCATTTGGAACTTTTATGGATAAGAATCCTGATACAGCAGTAGTACAGATGGATTCTGTCATTGGTAGTAAAGGTGGTAAATGTCTTCTGACCATTCATTTTGTAGAATGTAGTCTTATGCTTGCTTTTTTAAGAGATGCAAATACCTCTAAATCAGTAATTGATGTATTCAACCAGCTCGATCTGACACTTGGGAAAGACCTGTTTAGTAAATTATTTCCCGTTATTCTTACTGATAATGGAAGTGAGTTTTCCAATCCAAAAGCAATTGAATACCGTCAAACGGTACCGCTTTGGAGAACTAAGGTGTTTTATTGTGATGCGGGTAGCCCATATCAAAAAGGAGCCATCGAAGTAAACCATGAGCTGATTCGCAGAGTTCTTCCAAAGGGAACAGGCTTCAATCATCTTACACAAGAAGATATAAACTTAATGATGAATCATATCAATTCTTACAAAAGAAAAAAGCTAAATAATCGTAGTCCCTACGAAACATTCAGCTTTTATCACGGAGAAGATGTTTTACATAAACTTGGATGTGCACAGGTTGCCGCCAGTGACATCATGTTAAAACCTACTCTTCTCAAAAAATAATAAATTTGCGTGCCGCCAACCATCTATCGGTCTAAGGAATAAAGGGGTGGATTCTCCGATTACAAAAAAATCGAGAGGGAGTTGACCTCCCTTTGGCATGCCTATAATTATTATAATACTCCAATAAAAGTTGAAAATCAAACTGCATTTGGGTTACAAAAGTGGCATTTCGTTTACAAAACCTGCATTTCGATTACAAAAGTTGCGTTTCGTTTACAAATATTCAGTTGTCGTTTACAAAGATTGCATTTCGAATTACAAAGTGGCATCTCGTCTTACATGTGAGTGTGGTTTAGTGAGGTTTCAATATTCTACCCAGTAATACACCGAAAAACAATTAAAATATATCGATAAACGATAAAAATGTATTGACTAAAAATACTTCCTTTGATATAATGTGATCATGAAGATGAAGTACATCGAAATTGTACATTTTTAATTGAAGGAGAGTATTTGTTATGTGGTCAAAAAACAAGTCACTTTGTTTATCAACTGTAATTGTTAAGTTGGTGTTTTTGGTACTTATTATCACTGTATTTATTATTCCAGTATTAGTGAAATGGTATGTATCCCAATATGGAAATGAAGACGTACTTATTCCATTATGTGTTACATTATATGCTTCCTTGTTTCCGGCATTTGGAGCAATTATTGCACTGAACAAACTTCTTAGTAATATCAAGAAGGATCAAGTTTTTATCCATCAGAATGTAACTATACTGCGCTGCATTTCTTGGTGTTGTTATGTGGTTACGATTATATTTTTTATATTTGGATTCTTTCGTCCACTTTCATTTTTAATCTCCTTTGCAGCAGCGTTCTTTGGTTTAATACTTAGAGTATTGAAAAATGTCTTTGAACAGGCTGTTACCATGAGGGAAGAAAATGATTATACTATTTAAGGAGGAAAGCTATGCCAATAATAATTAATCTTGACGTAATGATGGCGAAACGAAAGATTTCTTCCGGAGAATTGGCTGAAAAAATTGATATTACACCAGCCAATCTATCTATTTTAAAGACCAATAAAGCTAAGGCAATGCGTTTTTCTACATTAGAGAAAATATGTAAAGTATTAGAGTGCCAGCCTAGTGATATTTTAGAATATAAGGAAGAAGAGTAAGTGTAATAAGCTCTATGGGTGCCTTTTAGGCGGATAGGAGGAATTTATGGAACAAAGTAATATAGTAAATGAAAATAGTATTCACACGGAAGTAGAAATATTACAAGATAAGATAGAAGAAAAAAAGATTACCTATCAGGTATGGGATATTATCTTTGCATACATTATGCTAGTGTTAGGATATTGCTTTATTCATTTTGTTTTATGGAATGTAACAGGAGTATTTACAACCCTATTCTTTTGGATTACAACACTAGGGTGTATCTTTTATCTAAAAAAGAATAACTATAGACAATCAAAAAGTAATCTATTACAGATTGGCGTGATTATGTTATTTGCAATTGTATTTTCCATAACAGCTAATGATTTTATAAAATTTCTGAATGTTATTTTTTTACTTTTGTTCGGAATCTACTGGGTATATTCCGTTTGTAAGGAAAATAGTAGAATCGGCCGTTTCTTTTTCTTTGATATGGTAAAGTCAATTATTATTATGCCGTTTGCAGGCTTTGCACAAGCTCCAAAGGCGATTGCATACTCATCCAATAAATCAAAATATAGTTATAATGCAAAACTGATTTTGATTGGCTTAATCGTAACCATTCCGCTTACTGTAATAGTAGGTGGGCTGCTTACAAGTGCGGACAGAGGCATTGAACGAATGTTTTCCGTGTTGTTTAGTAATATTCATGAAAATGTAATCACTACTGTGGTGAAGTTTTTCATGGGGCTACCGGTTGCTTTCTATATGTTTGGCATGCTTTATTCCAATTCTAAGAAAGAAAAACAGGATGTTCTAACACCAGAACAATGTGAAGAAAATATAAATAAAATAAAAACCACACCAAATATTATAATGTACTCTGCGGTAACGCCTATCTGTATATTATACGTAATGTTTTTTGTGTCACAGTTACAGTATTTTATATCTGCATTTGCCGGCCAGCTTCCAGATGGATATAGTGTTTCGGAATATGCTAGAAGAGGATTCTTTGAATTATGCGCAATTGCAATTATTAATTTAATTGTGCATGTAGTAATTAATTCATTTTCAAAACATTCTGGAGAAATTAAACCAATTATACTAAAGATATATTCGGCTATGATATCTGTATTTACAGTCTTCATTATTGCAACAGCACTAAGTAAAATGATACTGTATATAAATCAGTATGGATTGACCAGATTAAGAGTGTACACCTCATGGTTTATGATTTTATTATTCTTGATATTTATATATATGATAATCAAACAAGTGTACACTCACTTTAATATATCAAAATACTTGTTTGTTACCTTTGTTGTGTTTTTTGGGTTTTTGAGTTTCTCCAATGTAGATGGGTTGATTGCAAGATATAATATTGAAATGTATCAAGCTGGTAATTTAGAAGAACTAGATGTAGAGGCACTTTGTTATTTGTCTGATGATGGATTAATATATGTGTTAGAACAGGATATTGATACCAAAGGTTATCTTGATTATGCATTGGATCAATATACTTATAGTCCATATCGGCTATATAATTTGTCTTCTTACCGCGTGAAACATTTGCTTGAGAACCAAAATGTTGAGTAGGCATGTAATATTTGGAAGTTGTATTAAAAAAATACGTTAAAACGCTTGACAATCCTTAATAACTAGGTTATAATTATCCTTGCTGTGATTTGATTAACAGCCTAACAATAAAGCAGAGTATCCACTTGGTGGAACGTCCACTCTCACCTTAGCGCATGAACATCTAGTTCCTTGAAGCGACTTGGGTTAATATTTCAAGAGAATCAATTAGATTTTAATTCGAACTTGAAACGTGGATGGTTTATGCTATCCACGTTTTTTTATATGCTTTATAACGGTGGTCACAATGAGGATCATCATCACCTGTCAATGATCTTGACAGAATAAACCTATGGAGGTGCAGTAATATTAGCGATTTAATGATTAATGAGCAGATTAGGGATAAGGAAGTTCGTCTTGTTGGTGAAGACGGAGAACAACTTGGAGTTATGTCTGTAAAAGATGCTATGAAACTTGCAAAGGAAGCAGAACTTGATTTAGTTAAGATTGCTCCAACAGCCAAACCACCTGTATGTAAAATAATTGATTATGGAAAATACAGATATGAATTGGCAAGAAAAGACAAAGAAGCTAAGAAAAAACAAAAAGTTACAGAGGTAAAAGAGATTCGTTTATCACCAAACATTGATGAGAATGATTTAAATACAAAAGCAAATCAGGCAAGAAAATTCTTATCAAAAGGTGATAAAGTTAAGGTTGCACTTCGTTTCCGTGGCCGTGAGATGGCTCATATGGGAATGAATAAACAAATCTTAGATACTTTTTTTGAAAAGCTGGAAGATATTGCAGTAGTTGAAAAACCTGCAAAGTTGGAAGGAAGAAGTATGATAATGTTTTTATCTGAAAAACGTTAACATAAATTAACCATATGTTATGTTAGTCAAGGAGTTTGACTGGACAAGGCTACAATGGAACTTAAGGGTATCCATTGTCGGAAATAATGAAGGAGGAAATATCATGCCAAAAATGAAAACGAAAAAAGCCGCTGCTAAGCGTCTTAAAGTAACAGGAACAGGAAAGTTAAAGAGAATGAAAGCTTACAAGAGCCATATCTTAACTAAGAAATCCACTAAGAGAAAAAGAAATCTTAGAAAAGCAACAACTGTTGATGCAACAAACTTAAAGACAATGAAGAAAATTTTACCATATACTTAATTTGTGGTCCAAAGGAGGGAAATAACACATGGCAAGAATTAAAGGCGCAATGAACGCTAAAAAAAGACATAATAGAGTATTAAAGCTAGCTAAAGGCTACAGAGGAGCTAGATCTAAACAATATAGAGTTGCAAAACAATCTGTAATGAGAGCATTAACTTCTTCTTTCGCAGGTAGAAAAGAAAGAAAGAGACAGTTCAGACAATTATGGATCGCACGTATTAACGCTGCAGCAAGAATGAATGACCTTTCTTACAGCAAATTCATGTATGGTTTAAAATTAGCTGGTGTTGAAGTTAACAGAAAAATGTTATCTGAGATGGCAATTAATGATCCAGAAGGATTTAAAACACTCGCAGAAGTTGCAAAAGCTAAATTAGCATAAGATACATTAAAATAATAATGAATTAGAATGAGTTTGCTGTATATCACAGTAAGCTCATTTTGTACAAAAACGGTTCATTTCTTTCTGTCATAATTTGTGGAAATGTTTTCGATTTAGATACTTGACATCTTAAATAAAAGGGATTAAAATATCAAATGTATTCCTCGATAGCTCAATGGTAGAGCACACGGCTGTTAACCGTGGGGTTGTTGGTTCGAGCCCAACTCGGGGAGTTATTTTTATGCAATTTATCATTGGAATTAACTGTAGTTATGATGAAAAATCTTCCACAATTGATATAATAGGTTGACATTTAGAAAGAAATAAGCTAGAATAGAAAAAATCGATGGGCGGTGAGTTCATGACCAAAGGTCAGTTAGAATCTAAAATTAGCGAGATTGTAAGCAAATTTGAGATTGAATACATGGGAAGAGGACCTAAGGCGATTAAAACATATGTTATCAATGATATGGTAATCGTAAGACTTACAGGATTTTTAAGTCCCTCAGAACAAAAACTTACTGATAATCCGCAAGGTATTGAGCTTTTTAAAAAAGTTCGTACCTCACTTTTTGAAGGTGGGCGAGGATATCTGGAGACATTAATAACAGATTTTATTGATGTAGCCATAGTCAGCACCTACTCGGATGTAAGTACGAAAACAGGCGAGAAAATAGTAGTTATCATAGTCGATCGAAACCTAGAAGAATTATGTACAAATAAATAATCTCGGAAGACAATACAAAATGGAAATAGATTCTAAGTTGTAAGTAAGCCGGTATCCATAATTAATATTTATGGATATCGGCTTTTTTCGCGCAGACAACGAGCCAGAATATCAATATGTAATATGCAATAAAGAAGAGTAGTATCTTCGTTTATTGCATATTACATATTGATATCCTGGCGACTGTCCGCGATCCATAGAGAAACATCGTTTCAGTTTCTCTATGGATTGATACGTGTCACGCTTTCAGACACGTATCACGAAAAAAGAAAAACTAGTAAAACTAGAAAAACTAGTAAAACTTTTCACTTCTTTATAAAACTACAACTTACATACGATTAACCAATATTGGTTATTATTATAAGTAACTAGTATTTTATACGTCCACATTATATAAAATACATGACATATTTCACTAAATGATTGCGAGGTAAACCAATGAACAAATTATATGAAAAATTGAACCTACCTGATTATGCCCTTGATATTTTGAATGGTTCAAAAGGGGTAATTATTCCAAAAACCAGAGCTGAGTTAATTACTCTTGCCATGGGTAATGACGAGAATACAGTTTTTGATGTTAAATATGAAGTTGAGGGAATGGGAACTGTACAGGAAGCTACCGTAACAAAGTGTAAAAACGGTGCGGTTGTAAATTATATGGATGACTATATGAGAAGACGTGATCCGGATTGTCTTTTTGTAGCAGATAAAAAAGATACAGACAAGCCTAGATACTCAGATGTTTATGAAAAAGACTTTGAACCACTTAGAAAAGATACCTTCGAATGGTTAAAGAACCAGGAATTAATAGTATTCCCATTTAAATCCGGTGGAGAAGAATTTGGTTATGACTCTATTCTAATTGCGCCATCCAACGCTGGTTTCTTTGCAGCAGGACTTGCAGATTTACAAGGATTTCTTAACATAGATGAAATTGATTGGAAATTTGATGTAAAAGCAATTGTGTTTTTAGCACCTCCTTTCCGCCATACTCATTTCGATGGAAAACAGATCGTAATTCATAACCGTCTTGATACCATTCATGAAGTATATTCTTATAATCTCTATCCAGGCCCAAGTGCGAAAAAAGGTATTTACGGCGTATTATTAAACATTGGCGAACAAGAAGGATGGGTAACGGCTCATGCTTCCACTGTTAAGGTAATTACTCCTTATGACAATGAAATCGTAATCATGCATGAAGGTGCTTCTGGTGGCGGTAAGAGTGAAATGATTGAACAAGTTCATAAAGAAATGGATGGAAGAATTCTATTAGGAACTAATACTGTAACAGGTGAAAAGAATTACATTGAGTTAACGGATACTTGCGAACTTCGTCCAGTTACCGATGATATGGCAATGTGTCATCCTGATATGCAGAATAATAGCAAAAAACTGGTTGTAAAAGATGCAGAATCTGGTTGGTTTTTAAGACTTGATAATATTAAGAGTTATGGTACAGCACCACAGTATGAAAAAATATTTACACAACCAACAGAACCACTTATATTCATGAACATTCAGGGTGTACCAAATGCTACTTGCCTTGTATGGGAACATACACTTGATTTAGATGGAACACCTTGTCCAAATCCTAGAGTTATTCTACCTAGAAGATTAGTAGAAGATGTAATAGATGAACCAGTTGAAGTAGATGTAAGAAGCTTTGGAGTTAGAACTCCTGCCTGTACCAAAGAAAATCCTTCCTATGGTATCATGGGATTATTCCATATCCTACCTCCAGCATTGGCATGGTTGTGGCGTTTAGTAGCACCAAGAGGATTTAATAACCCAAGTATTATTGGTTCACAAGAGATGACAAGTGAAGGTGTTGGTTCGTACTGGCCATTTGCTACTGGTAAAATGGTAAGCCAAGCAAATTTACTTCTTGATCAGATTGTAAATTCCTCAAGTACACGCTATGTACTTATCCCAAATCAACATGTTGGTGCATATGAAGTAAGCTTTATGCCTCAGTGGATTGCAAGAGAATACATTGCACGTCGTGGTAGTGCAAAATTCAAACCAGAACATTTAGTGGAAGCAAGATGCTCTTTATTTGGCTTTGGTCTAGACTCATTAAAAATAGATGGACAATATATTAGAAAAGCCTTCCTTCAACCTGAAAAGCAACAAGAAGTAGGGAAAGAAGGTTATGATGCAGGAGCAAAGATTCTTACCGAGTTCTTCAGAGAAGAACTTGAAAAATACAATACTGACGAACTTAACCCATTAGGGAAACAGATTATTGAATTGTTTATGAAAGATGCAAGTGTTCAGGAATATATTGATTTAATTCCAATGAGATACTAGTTCTATGAAGACTATAGTAGGAAATAAGAGAAACATGGAGTTAAGACTAGTCGACTTGGTGCCTGCTATTTCAGGACTCATTGGAAAGATTGCACTTGTATCCTCATTTGCGCTTGTTTGGGCCAAAGAACTTGGGATAACGCATCCCAATTTTGTGCTTGAGAATGTAAGAATTGAAATACTAATAGGTAGTATCATAACGCTCATAGGAGCTTTATTATATGCAAATGCAGCACCAGCTGGAACACTAGCACCTTTGGTTGTGCTAGTTCCAGCCATGGCTACATTTGGTGTTCATCCCTTGATTCTTGGAGTGCTGGTAGGATTGATTGGAATGATCGCTGTAAAAACTGGATTGTTTAATAAGTTAGTGGAGTTAGCTGGTTTTGTAACGAAAACAAGTATTACACTAACGTTTGGTATATCGGGACTTATTATGTCAGCAAAAAAACTCGTTCTTTATTTTGAAGAAGAGCAGGTGGCTAGTTATACAATTATTATACTTCTTAGCATCATTTACGTGGTATTGTTTCGTGTTAAGAAAAATTGGCTCATCATCCCGGTTGCTGCAGTCGTATCATTTCTAGTTCCTTTAGTTCTTGGTACAGGGATTCAGATCTCTATGGTTCATACGAAATTAAACCTGAACCCATTTTATTGGTGGAATGAAATGTGGGGATTAGGTTTTGGACTTGATTTGGATACTATACTAAAGACCATACCATTTGCTTTATTTGTTATTTTGTTATGGACTATTGATACAGTATCAATACAGACAATTCAAGAATCAAATGCTTCAACAGAAGAAGAGAAAATCAACATGGACATCCCTCAATCCTTCCTAATTGTTTCTATACGAAATATAGTCGGATCAATATTTGGTGGAGCGCAGACAGGATCGCTATGGAGAAGCTTTCTAATACCACTTTTTATGATGAAACGACCAATTCGAGCCTGTGCAATTGTATTAGGAATTACCGGTATTATTGGTAGCCTTACATTAGTACCGATTCAAATTATGTCTTATGTACCCCTAGTGTGGTCAGTTCTACTTTTTGGAATATTTATGCCATTTACTGTAACAGCAGTTCAGAACATATTGAAAACGGAAAAGTCGGAAACTAAAATAATAGTAGTTCTTTGCTCCATAGTAGGAATAATAGTAAGTCCAATTTTTACTTGGATAACTTCGGTGTTTTATGAAAGAATTGTACTTAGAACAAAAGAAAAATAGAATTAGAATTAAATTTATTTGGCTGTTCCTTACGGAACAGCCATTTTAAGAAGGAAGTGAGCCAGCAAGGAATTACTCCAAGGAGAAATGCCGCTACTCTCCCTTGCTGCTCAGCGGATTGTGGTTGCCTTCAAAAAACTTGCCGTTATCCGGATTTATTCCTGAAGGGATGAAATTTTTTAGGTAAGGATTGTCAGGTTGTTGATTCTCTTTTTGTTCTTGATTCACAACAGTGTCTTTCGAACTGTCACTAAGTTTCATATTATGATTCATGTTGTACCTCTTTCTAATATGATACTAGTAGCATAACCAAAAACGGCAACCTTATACATGAAAAGATTGAGAGTTACACAGAGAAGATTGTTGAGTCAGTGTATTAGGTGAATTATGATAAGATATTATGTTATATAGTTATGATATTCAGTAAGCTTATCTTATATTATCGAAAGATGAAAAAATAATATAAGGACTAACCCCATATAGCACTTGCATCTGTAGAGCTTCTATTCACGCGAGAAAAATCGGTGTTAACAAATGAGATGGTTGATAATATTAAAAATATAAAACCGATTGCTATAATGATTGTAAAAGACAGAATTGGAGTAACAATAAATCCATTGATGTTAATTGCCAATCCTTCTTTCACCAGCTCAGCAGATGATAGATTGGTTTTCTCCAAAACGATCATACGAAAGAAAGCTGTTGCATAAGTCATTGGATTAAAATAAGCAAAAAATCTAAGCGAATCAGGTAACATGGATAAAGGGATATATGCACCTGATATAAAGGTAAGTGGCATCGTTACGGCTGTCTTGACAATCTGAAATGTTTGTCCACTTCGCACTTTGGTGGCAAGAAATAACCCAACACCAGAAAAAACAAGTCCAACACAGATCATTGCTAATAGAATCCAGAGTGGTGTAATCCAGGATGTAAATCTAATTCCAATGAACAACCCAAGAATTAAAATCATTACTCCCTGCAAGGTTGAAACTGTAGCTGCTGATAATAATTGTCCCATAGCAACCGTAATTCTTTTGGCAGGGGAAACTAGCACTTCTTTCATAAATCCGCTAACCATATCATCCACTGTTGATGAGGCTAAATTTAGTGAACTTTCAAATACCGTCGTAATAATAACACCCGAAAGCATATAAGCAATGGGATTTTCTATTACGTCATTTTTAAATATTGCTCCAAATACATAGACGAAGAAAAAAGGAAAGATAAGTGAAAAAATTAATCCGGTCTTATTCCTTATAAAGGCTTTCAATCCTCTTTTCCACAACGCAAATATTGTATTCATATTATGATTCCTCCCTTATTTTCCTTCCTGTGATCTCCAGGAAGACATCGTTAAACGTACCTTTTTTAATCTCAATATCCGTAATTACTTCTTTTTGCTGGCTCAATACTTGTAATAGAGGATTAATATTTTCAGCGTCTACCTTATAATATCCCTCTTTCTTTTCATAATTCAGTTCATATTGTGCAAGCAACTGTTCCAACTCAGATTCATTCTTAGTGGTGATATATGCTTTATCTTTTGTGAATTCTTTTTTCAAAGCATAAGGTGTATCATGTGCTACGATATTTCCACCGTCGATAATTGCAATCTTATTACATATTTCTGCTTCTTCCATATAATGAGTAGTTAGAAAAATAGTTATATTTCTCTCTTTTTGAAGTTTTACAATATACTCCCAAATATGAGAGCGAGTCTGTGGATCTAGCCCTGTCGTCGGTTCATCAAGAAATAGAACCTTAGGGTAGTGTATTAAACCACGAGCAATTTCTACACGGCGTTTCATACCACCTGACAAAGCACCTACTAATTTCTTTCTTTCACCCAGTAAATCTACTAGATTTAAAACAAATTGAATTCGTTCTTCCACTTCTTTTTTGGGAACATTGTAAAAGACACAATGCATCTTAAGATTTTCGTCGATTGTCATCTTGGAATCAAGTGTTGAATCTTGAAATACAACTCCAATCGTTGATCTTACTTCGCTTTTTTGTGTAGTAACATCTTTCCCATCTATTAAAAGTGTTCCAGATGTTTTTTCAAATATGGTACATAACGTATTAATGGTTGTACTTTTTCCGGCTCCATTTGGCCCTAAAAATGCAAAGATAGTCCCTTCCTCCACCTGGAAAGAAATATTATTTACTGCAATAAAATCACCATATTTTTTCGTAAAGTTCTTGACTTCTATAATTGAACTCATAAAGACCTCCTCTTCCTGTTAGTTTATTAACTGTTTAAATTATTACTATTAATCGCAGTATTAAACATAAATGTATGGAATCTTCAAAACTAGTAGTGACATAGCGAGTAATATGTAAGTTATTCCAAATTTATGGTACTAAGTTCATTATATCACAGGCTATCCCGCGAAGAAAGACATTTCCGACCATTGTGATAGGAAATTGAATCACATAGATAGAACATAGAGAGAGTTATTAAAATAAAGGGAATATTTATACTTGTAATATTAGATATATTAGTGGAATTTCTCAAATTAGGATTGACAATATAGTGCATTTCTTATATAATATCATTTGTTCGATACGTGATAATTTCGAGTGTTAGAATGTAAATAATTAAGCAGTCGTGGCGGAATTGGCATACGCGCTAGACTAAGGATCTAGTGGTCATTGCGACCGTACGGGTTCAAGTCCCGTCGACTGCACTAGAAATCAAGAGTTTCAGAGTTTGGATAAAACTTTGAAACTCTTATTTTTGTGTTTGCAATGCAATTGGAATGCTACTAGAAATTACAAAAAGCAACTTTATCTGCAAAATTATTGACAAGGGGAGGAAATGCATTTTGCCGAATAAAAAGGTTCTGGCAGCCGCAGTGATATAAGTTAATTTAGGTCTTATAATATCAGATGTGATGAACCTGAAGTTATCGGTTATTGTCCGAGATGGGGCTTACAGAAATCTATTAGGTGCTTATATCCAGCGGCAGCAGAAGCTGCAGGGTGAATATACCTCCCTCTGTTTCAAAGGAATATAAGCCACCATGACGTTCAACAATAGCGATGATACTCGTAATTCCAAAGCCATGTCCATTTTCTTTATTACTCGATTTGGGTGTTTCACCCACCATCTCTATTACTCCCTCATAAGCATTTTCTGTTGAAATAACAAGTCTTCTGTCACTTAAAACAGCATGAATATGAACCTTACGAAGCTTTTCCTCCTCCACCTTGGCAGTGGCTGTAATGGCGTTCTCCAGCGCGTTGGACAAAAGTGCGCAAAGTTCCGTATCGTTTATTCCGAGCTCCTTTGGCAGGTGGATATTTGTATTCAAAGTAACTTGCTCCATTTTTGCCCGAGCTGCAAAATTTGATACAATCAGATTGACCGTCTCATTTTCACAGTAGCGTACTGGGGTCAGGGCATCAATATCAGATTCCGTAACGGCAAGGTATTCCTTAATCTTATAGAGGTCACCGTCGGCTGCATAGCTGCCAATCAGTGCAAGGTGATGCCGCATATCATGGCGATATATCATCGTGTTGCTTTGCATCTGCCGCATGATATCAAGTTCTACCCGGGACTGATGAAGCTGGGAGGCAAAGATATCCCGCTCCTGCTGTGCTTGCGTCTGTTTTTTGTTTTCACTGTAATAAAGGACAACAAAAAGAAGATAAAAGGTGCAGATTAAGGAAGGCGTAAATTGTACCGCCTCACGAGCACCGCTATATAATAGATTCGTGTAGATTGTAGTAGCATAATCAAATATGTAATACAAAAGAGGCATTGCACCAAATGCCAGGCAGGAGCGTATGGACCGTTCCATTAATTCCTGTATTGAGTTGGCAACGTATTTTTTGAGAAAATAGTACACAAAGCACATGGTAATAAGGTACCCGATATGATCTGAAACCTTGCTGCCTGTTAGTGCCAATAAGGTAGAGCCGACCCAGCGAGGTATCTGACAGCAAAGATAAGCAGTTAGCACACTGATAATGGAAATGGAACAGGGACGTTTAAAATAAAAAACAAGAAATAATGCCGCCGGAAGATGAGTAATTAAAGGATATATCCGTTTGGTAGCCTCTAGCCCCAATGTCCTCCAGCTCAAAATCTGTATAAAAAGCAGCATGAAAAAAAAGATAGTAATACCAAGCTTTCCAAACCGTTTGGGTTTCACAGCCGCAAAAAGAAGAGTAACAGCAAGGCCGAATACTAAAACGATAAAGGAACGAAGTAGAATTAGTACGCTAATCATCTTTAAGCATCCCCCCATTCGTCTGCCAACAGCAGATGCTTCATATAGGCAGCTTTTGCCTTTGGAAAAGTATCCCTTGCTACTGGTATCAGATTACCAAGTATGGTCAAAAAGCCCTTTTTTTCAAGCTCAGTCACATGTCTTAAGTTTACTACATAAGAGCGGTGCGGTTTAAAGAAATGTGGATCAGATAGCAGGTTATCCTCATAATCGGCAAGATACCCATAGGCCTCTCGACGATCACCATTAACAAGAAGAAACTGCACGGTACGATTTATGACTTCTACTGATACAATCTGCGAAAAGGGAAGTTTTATGATACCACTTCCTGTTTTTAGTGTCAGATAGGTCTCTTTTTGCGTAAATATTGTAAGCAACTTATCTAGAACCGGAAAGATTTCCTCTCTATGAGCAGGTTTAATAATGTAGTCTTTCGCATGCACACGGTAGCTCTCTACTGCAAATTCCCGTGAAGAGGTAAGGAAAATAATCGGAAGCTCACTATCGGTTCGGCGAATTTCTTTTGCAGCCTCCATGCCAGAAATACCGGGCATTAAGATATCCAAAAAAAGCAAATCAAACTGCCTTCTTTGCATGATTTCTAATAGCTCAACCGCACTGTGAAACGCTTCATATGTAATGGTAGGGTTCTTATCCCTTTGGTAGTCCTCCAGCAGAGAGGAAATACGGGAAAGCTCATCTGTATTATCATCACAAACTGCTATATGCATCTTCATTTCTCCCATTTGTGTAAAATTATCCGAGTATATTGTAGCATAAAGCAATAGCAGATTCAAGAATACAAAAATACGATTCATGCGCTAGAAGACACGATTCGTGCGGTAAACTACTATAAATGATAATTTTTGTTATGATGTAACAAGCGCTATTCAATTTGTAAAACTAGAGGGGGAAACAAAATGACAATAGCCCTGCTTGGGTGGTTCTTTGCAGGTATCTGCATGGCAGCATTTATTATATTATGGTTCAGTGTCAGTTTTAGAGAATTTTCTGCAAAGAAAAAAAGTCTTGATGCAATCAGTGAACAGGTACAGATACATCGTAAATTGTGTATGCAGGAGCGTGGCAGCGAAAACGATGCTGCGGCACAACATATCCTGGAAATTAAGCTTATGGTATATCGAGAAGTAGAAAAGGAATATAATCAGTTGCTAAATAGGCCTATGAACCGACTGCCTGCATATATTATGGGGTTTCACTTAATAGGAAAGGGAAGATGAGTATGATATACATCTGTGAAACATGCGGGTTTTTATTTAGTAGAATGGGAGAAGTGGGAGAATGCCCTTCTTGCGAAAAATATGATATCCGGATAGCAGACTCAGATGAATCACAGAGCCTGCAATTGTTTTATGAGGGAGAGAATACGAAACTAAATTAGTAATTATTAAGGGAATGACTGTTTTGTAGAAGAGATTTAGATCTAAATGGCTCTAATAAGAGAGGAGTGAGAAAGGATCGAAAACAATCGGATTAAGCAACTATAACAACAGTAGAATTTAACGAACAATATGCGAAGGAGTAAAAATCAATGAGAATAAAAAAAACAACAACTAAGATAGTATCAGTAATACTTATCTTGGCAATGGTAGTTGTTAGCATGACTAATGTTGCACCCAAACAGGTACAAGCTGCAGTTAACCAGGAGAAAGTAATAGCTAATTATCTGAATTCTGCAGTGAAGTGTTTATACCTTGGCGACCAAGGTCTTAATACTTATGATTTTAATATTAAGAAAGAAGTTATGGAAGCGGGTTCTACTTATAGCTGGTATATTAACACCAATAAGGGTAACCCTACTTCAATAACAATTGACAAGAAGACAGGCGTAGTAACCGCAAAAGAAGCAGGTACAGCATATATCGGATGTAAGGTAACTCTTGCAGATGGAACAGTTCTTAGACCGGAAGCCAAGGTTATTGTACGTAATAATATTACAGAAGTTAAGATTAAGAATCTTCCGGTGAATTCAAGCATTTCAGCTGGTACAACCTATGATTTTAACCGAACCATATTAGGTACTGATGCAGGTAAGGGAGTAAAAACACAGGGAATTACACGGTGGGAAATAGCATATGACACCGCAGGAGTAGATACTGCAACAAGCCAAGGTATTGTATTCCCAACCAAGGAAGGCAAATTCAAGATTCGAGCAGTGTCCTTCCAAAGTACGGCTAAGTATAAATTATGGTTAACGAATAAAAAAGCTAATAAAGCCTATATTACTGCAGCAAGTGATTGGGCTACGATTAAAGTAGTTTCCTCAAAGGGAACAGCAATAGCAACTACTCAGGATCAACTCAATAAGGCTCTTGCAGCAGACAATATTGAACAGATTACGTTGTCTACAGAGAAAGCGGTACTATTTGTTATCCCCGCGGGAGATTATAAGAATAAGACGTTGACGGTAAATATACCAAACGCAGATGTTGAGAACCACGGTATTTTTAAGCAAATCACTATCAATGCAATTAAAGACCATACCTGGATTGAATATGCAGATGGGAATATTGTTTATCTAAGTGATAATGTAGCTAGTTTTGTAATTGATAAAGATGTAAACGTTAAAAAAATCTTTATTGATACAGAAGATTCGAAACTTAATATTGAAGTAAATGGAACAGTGGATCAAATAATCGTGTTAAATCGTTCTGAGATTAATATCACAGGTAGCGGAAAGCAGGTTCCTGTATCGGTGGAACAAACAGCAGGAGGTAGTATTATCACAACCTCCACTCCACTCAATCTTGATATTAAGGCTAAAACAGATCTTGTTCTTGATAAAGGAGCAGAAGAAACAATTATTGACAAGAGTGAAAGTAATGTTGTGGTTAAGATTGAAAATAAGACAGTGAAAGATTTAGAAATCACCACCAATAACAGTAATAGCGAAAAAATAAGCGCTGGAAATACTGTAATTAGTGATGGGAATAATGACTCAACAGGAACAGGTGCAGGAACGATAAACGTACCCTCGTTAATAACGGTAAGTGCTATTAGCCCTATAACTGGAACAGCACAAGTTGGGTCAGTGTTAACAGCAGGAACACTTACTCCAGTGAATGCTACGGTAAGCTATCAATGGAAAATATCTACAGATGGGATAACCTTTACAGATATCGTTGGAGCAACAGGAAGTACATATACACTACTTGCTAGTGATGCAACTAAGTTTATCAAAGTAGTAGCAACAGGGACAGGAAGTTATACTGGCTCAGTGTATAGTACTGCAACAACAGCAGTAGTTACAGCAGATGTTACATCAGATATTACAACCGCAAGTGTAACTGGACTAGTAGCTCCAGTTACAGGAGTTAAACCAGTCACAGTTGGAGCACTAACTACTGAAGCAGCTAAGTATACAAAGGCAAGTTTTACAATTACATGGTTAAATGCTGATGGATCACCAGCAACATTAACTGATGGAAACTTTAGTCCAGCATCAACATATAAAGCATCTATCACATTAACCTCTTCAGCAGGCTACAAGTTTCAGGCAGGGGGACTAACTCCTACTACTAATGTAGGAACACCAGCAATAGGAATAGTAGGAGGGGGAGATGTTTCAGGAAATACACTTACAATTGAGGTAACTTTCCCAATGACAGCAGCAGCACTACCAACCACACCAGAAGGGAATTTTACTCTTGTAAGCGGAGCAATTACTTTATATAATGGCAGTACTGGCGGCAGCGATCCTGTTATTCCGACTACGATAGGTGGAAATACGGTAACAGCAATCGGAAATTGGTCGTTCTATCAGATTCAGCCTACCCGGCTTACCAGCGTAATAATACCAAGCAGTGTCAACAGCATCGGTGATTATGCGTTCGATGATAATAATCTTACTAGCGTAACAATACCAAACATGGTTAGCAGTATTGGTTTTAGTGCGTTCTATTCTAACGAGCTTACTAGTGTAACAATACCAAATAGTGTTACCAACATTGGTGCTTTTGCGTTCGGTAGTAATAATCTTATTAGTGTAACAATACCAGATAACATTGTAATCGGTGATTATGCATTTGATAATAATAGTCAGCTTGTTATTATTACAATAGGCTCAAACGTAACTATCGGTCAAAATGTTACAGGAAACAACGATTTCTCTGCTGCTTATCAATTACCAGAAGGAGGCGCAGGCACTTATGTCTTAGATCAAGGAGTGTGGATAAAGCAATAGTAATTGCAGTAGTTGTGTATTGAGGGCAAGTACGTGAGGCCCAATTACTTTTTAACATTAACATTTGTAATTTGAGAAGTTAGAATAAGGAAGGAAGAATCGAGGGGGTTCTTCCTTTCTTGATTTTTCGGGAAGCCGTTACAAAAACTCTAAGAAATAGAGAGTGTTGCACTTTGTGATTAAGAGTATTTAAGTTATAATAAAAGCATATGTGCTTGTCTATTGACATTAACATTCCATTAAAACATGAGGTTTCCCACTCTTTATCTTTTTGTATGAAAATAATTATCTAATATCAAATCAGTCATGTTATAATTAACGTGTATCTTTGTTCAGATTATTTTCTTACTGAGAAATTTGAACTTTGTAGTAAAGATATTTGTTATTATATGGCTCAAATGGGGTATATTAAAGTTAAGCAAAAATGAAAGGAGGATTTATCAATGAACAAGTTTATATTCAAAGATTATTTTCAAGAACCACAAGGAAAAATCGCTAAGCGGATGCTTTTCAAAAGCGATAATGTAATTGCCTTTATTCTAAACATTGCAAAGGGGGAAATACTACCCGGACATACACATCTAGAATCAACCCTTTTCTTGCAGGTTATGGAGGGTAGTGCTAAGGTTGTCACCGATGGCAATGAAACTTCATTGCAGGTGGGTGAGCTAATGCAGGTTGATGGGCAGGAAAGCTTACAAGTTATAAACACCGGTGAAGATGTCTTGCGCCTTTACGTCACAATTTCACCAATGGGTTCAGAGGCCTTTGCAACCGATGCAAATGTTTAATTATCACATAATTTAGACACTTAGTAAAGAATAAATATATTAGACATCAGACATACTATTGAAAATAATATAATGAGGTGATAGTAAATGGATGATGCTATTAAGAAAAGTCTTCCGCAGCAAGGATCTCAGAAGAGTAGAGATAGAGGTGGATTAGAGAATGATCCAGGTACAAAAAAGACTGAACTAAAGAAACATTGGGAACAGAGTACGAAGAAACATTAATTGTATACAAAAAGATGGTATAGAACCAGTGTTTCTTTTGTTTCAAAGTATATGAACTTCTTAAAATACTCATTAGATTTCTGTAAGAAATTACAGCAGTCTAATGAGTGTTTTTTTGCAGAAGGAAAAAGTTTATGCCAAAGAATTTAGTAATAGTAATGTACGCTCACTTCTTTCGGTGTCCAGCCAGACTTTTTCTTAAATTCTTTGTTCATATGGGCTTGGTCATAAAAACCTGTGTTTTGTACCACGGTATGAATACTTTCTTTCTTAAGTCTATGGGCGGCTCCATAAAAGCGAAGTATACTTCTATACTCCTTTAGTGAGAGACCAAGGATGGAATGGAAATCCCTCTGGAGCTGTCGGTTGGATATCTTCATGTCACTTGCTATGGAATGGAAACTCCGTTCCTTAGCAATCTCTTTTGTTACAAAAACTACTCTTTGCATTGTGTTATTTAAATGGTATCTATGTTTTTCTAAAACATGAGGAATATAAAATTCAATATTATAAATCCAATATTTAACTGGATGTTGAAACAACATCTGACCTAAGCGAGAAAAAGGGTTTTTCTTATCAAGAAATACTGAACTACGACAAATGGAAGGTTCCATACCGGTCATAGATAAAATAACGAAAAATCTATATCAATGATAAACATCGATATGTTATGCACTTCAAAACGGATTGGATGCTTATTTAGTCCAAAGGCTACTATATCTCCAATTTTCATTTTAATATCTCCATAATATCCATATCCATCTATTATATAGGCAATATGAATCGCGGTATCTGCTGGTGTTGAAATAAAACCATCATTCAAGACCCAGTAGGAATAAAGTTTAAGACCTAAACATTCTAATGCAGATTTTCTTATAAAGCGTGGTTTTTTCATGTCGCTTGCTGGTAAGTGTGTCTTGTCCATCAAAAACTCCTTAAAATATGTAATAACTGAATCATAACTCTAATTAGATTTTTGTTCAACATTTTCTAAAAAAGAATCGGGATAATTTGGGTAAAACTGAGGTTAGGTGGTATACTTTGTAAAAATACGACATGCAAAGAATCTTAAACATAGAAATATTTTAATATAAAAAGTATTGATAATATAAGGGGTTAACGTTATTTTTTATGAACAATCAAACTAGAAAATTACAATTTCTTGACACTCATATATATATGATGGTGTAAATAAAGGTGACAAAAGAGGATAGTAATACCTCCTGATCATACGTTATAAAGATGAAATAAAAGCAACTTTACAAGAGAGGAAACGTTTATATGACAACACCATTTAGTCAAGGTATTGAGACATCACACGAGCGAAGAGTGGAACAATTAAGGGCGGAGTGTAAAAACGAAGGAATTGAATTAATTAATGTTCAAAACATCTCACTCAGAGAAGTGAACGCTGCAAAAGCTGCGGTAGGCTCTACACTTACATCTTTAGTAGGAGGTAATACTGAATACGATTTTTTACAGATATATACCTTAAGTCAAGATAGTAAACTTCAGTATTTCTATCAGCCTTTTAGTGGATTGACGGCACTTCCTGGACAACATTTTAAAGTGATACCTGTTTCAATAAAAAATCCAATCCAATATCGAATTAAAAAGAAACAATCTTTCTCAGAATCACTTTATCAAACATATATCAATCGAATACCTTTTTTCATTGGTAAAAAGATTGTGTTTGCGAGTGGCTTAGCTTAGATTCAATGGAGCAGAGTAAATTAAAGAGCTCAAAGTTACCATTCTTACGAGATATTTCTCATGTATGGCAAGATGGGCTTACTAAAATTGAGTTAAATTGGACATTTCAGGCGAACGCGATAGACCAAGAATATACTTTGGTAAGTATGCAAACAGGTAGGTATGGCATGCTAGGAGAACGAACTGGATTAAAACAGTTTAAGCAAATATATTCTTTTATTGAACAATATGGGAAGTCTAACTCAGGAGATGGTTCAAATAATGTTATGATTACTAATTCCTATTTCAGTTCTTTATTTAGAGGTAAGTACTTGTTAGATGAGCATGTAAATAGAAATACTGGAGTACCGGTATGGAAACCACAAAATGTAGTAAAAGCAATTATATCTAATAAATTGAAGTTCGAAAAATATAAGAAAGTTTACTTAATAAAAGATATTGATGAGAAAAAGATGAAAAATCTTAAGGCTTGTTCACTTGATAAATATAGCATCGACCCATCAGAAGTAATCGCTGCCGCTGCCATGGATACATTTGGAAATATGAAATATGCAGCAGTTTTTACGAAAGACAAATTATATATTTCTGATTTAGATTATGAATTAACGCTTAATTTATCAGAGATCCAGTCATGTAATGGCCTAAAAGGTTTCACGGATTCCTCCTTAGAAGTAACATTATCAAATGGAGAAACAACGAAGCTACAAGTTGGTTTAATGGGCGAATTTATTAATGAATTTATGAAAGAAATAAGTTATATAAATTTATAATAAATAATAGTGTTGTATAGGTAGTAGAAAGCTTCCTGTGATAAGAATTAAAATCATAGGAAGCTTATTTCATTGCAAATGCTTCATAAATGCATGACACCATGGTCTAAATGGTTATATAAATATTCACAAGTAAAGATTATGGAAAATAAAAAAGAGGTTAATCAGTAGAATTTTGAATGGAGATACTTTATAATGGATAAAAAAAGTAGGAGGCTTAAGTTTGAAAAAAGGCATTTATTTAAACGATTCCATTCATGGATTGATCGCATTAACAGAATATGAAAAAAGAATTGTTTCGACGATTGGTTTTAATCGTCTCCATGATGTATATCAAAACTCAACGGTTTATCTTACGTTTCCAACCAATCGAACAAAACGATATGAACATTCTATTGGAACAATGAAACTTTGCTCTGATATGTTTTTTCAATCGTTATTAAATACAACGGATTCTATGTTAGCTGAATTCTTTGATATCTTTGCTAGAGAATATGCTGAGATTTTAGATAGATTAAGACTGCAAACGGATATTTGTGCGGAAAAGTTGGGTGCTAGATTACCAAAGGAGCTACCGCAGATTGAACTAGATAAGTTGAGGCATTCCCTGATACCAAACAATATCCCTGACGAGTATAAAATCGTGCATTTAATACTCATTCAATCTATCCGGGCAGCAGCGTTGTTACATGACATTGGACATCCTCCATTTAGCCATATCGTGGAATATGCGTTAAAAGATGTATACTTGGAATATAAAGAGAAGGTAATAAGTGAAACGGAAAATGCAAAAGAATTCGTTGAAATCATGTCGAAATACTTTGAGGGTGATAGGAAATTACACGAACAAATGGGTGACGAGATCAGCGAAGGTATTTTAAGCAAAATTATTGTACCAATTTTAGAAAATGGTGAGAAATATGATGAGAATTTATTTGAACTTCTTGTATTAGAAAGTGTTAAGAGAATTTTTGCAGAAGAGGGTGCTTTTGAGTATCTTCATAGAATTATTGATTCTAGTTTAGACGGTGATCGCTTGGATTATGCTACGAGAGATGTCATCAATTCGGGAAAGGATTCGGGAAAGATAGAGTATAGCAATATTATAAATGATATGCAGTTGATTGTGGAGAATGGGAAGATTTTTTTCTGTGTACCATTAAAAGCAGTAAGTTCAGTTGAGGATTTTGTTAAGCGTAGATATAATAGCTATAAAGATATCATTTACCATCATAGAGTCATCCAATCTGATTATATTCTAGAAGGAATCGTAAAAGATTTAGTGAAGAAATATTTGAATGAAACAGGATTGAAAATACAACGTGATAACGAAGTATTGATACCTTTTGATATCTCAGGGTTATGGTTTCCATTGGGAGACAAAAAGTCGGCAATCAAAGCAAATGCACTATCTCAATGGAATGATTCCTGGTTAACGACCGTATTGAGGCAGATTTATTATACGGAATACTATCATAATAAAAACATTAAAGAAGGTACTAGGGATTATATTTTAGCGCAACGTCTAGGGGAATTGTTGCGTAATAGTAAACGGTATCATTCTCTAATTAAGCGGAGTGAGAATTTTAAGATTATTGATGATGCAGTAAAACATGAGATAATGAAACATAAGGATGAGATGGAAGCATTCCTCATGAAAGAAAAGGAGTTACCTGATAGGAAACGATCCACGGAGCTGATCCAACAAATGTTGGATCATACAATGAAAAGTTCTTCAGGCTTTATTTTATCATTTATTGCCAGATACGGTAAGGAAATGAAAATGGAAACTTTTGAACAAATGGTAAGTGAAATAGTTAGGGATGAAACGAACCGTATAGTTACAAACCTTATGACTTATGATACGGTTACGTTATTTAAACGGATTTCAATCGGGTTAGATTCCCCCATTTATTTCTACAACAATAAGGGAACAATTTGTACTTTAAAAGATATTAGTGGAATTGCTGATATTTTACAGCTTGATTCAGATTATCTACCGGTTTTCTATATCTATATTTTGGCGAAAGATGAGGACGGGGTTCTAAAGGAAAAAAGAGAAGAACTGCTTAGAGGTATTGGTAAACGAATTGGTTTAGAGATAACGAAAACAGTTCAGTTATAGCTAATAAATATACCGAAAAAATAAACCGAAAAAATAACCCCCATTTTCCTAAATAATCAAATTATGTGATATATGGTGTTTGTATAAGGATTGTAGAATTTTATGATAAGTTCTGTAATCCTTATTTTTTGTGCCGTATTGTAACCAAATGGATATTAAATGCTATATGTTAACTGACTGTAAACATATAGCGATATTGACAAAATATTACATAAATCTTATAATTGTATTAGTTATATGCATAATAAATATGAATGTGAGGTGCAAAATGCAAGAAACAATTGTTAAGGTACATGGATTAACAAAAGAATATAAGAGAAAAAGAGTATTGGATGAGGTGACGTTTTCATTACAAGCAGGGAAAATATATGGATTGATTGGAAGAAATGGAGCAGGTAAGACAACTCTTATGAGAATCTTGCTAGGAGTATCTTTTCCTAGTGGTGGTAATTTTGAGTTACCTGATATGAAAGGTGATTTATCCCTTGCTGGGGAAAAAGATATGGTTGAATTTAGGAAAAGAGTAGGAAGTCTTATAGAAAGCCCGTCATTGTATACATCCATGTCGGCTAAAGATAATATGATAATACATAGTAAGATATGTGGTATGAAAAATCTAATGTCAATAGATGGACTTCTGGAGCAAGTAGGATTAGGTGATGTAGGTAGTAAAAGAGTAAAGAATTTTTCTTTAGGTATGAAACAAAGGTTGGCGATTGCAATGTCATTAATTAATTCACCTAAGTTGCTAGTTTTAGATGAGCCAATGAATGGGCTGGATCCTATTGGTATAGTTGAGATTCGAAATTTACTAAAAAAATTATATGAAGAGAATAAAATTTCCATATTGATTTCGAGTCATATTCTATCTGAGCTATATCAGTTGGCAACAGACTTTATTTTTATCGAAAATGGACAAGTAGTAAAAGTAATACAACATGCGGTGTTGGAGGGACAGATCAAAACAGAAGATAAAAATCTCGAAGATTATTATTTGGAACTGATCGGAAGGAGAAAGAATACTAGAGGAGAAATAGATGTATGAAGAATTTAACAAAAGCAGAGCTTTATAAGTTGTATAAATCATTGTCATATAAAGTATTGATGATAGGAATCCTAGTTTATTCTATATCAGATCTATACTTTGCTTATATAAATGGTGAATCAATAAATGGTTTTCAGGCTATTGTGGATTCTACTGGTTCATGGCAACGAAGTCTATTAATTGTAGGAATTTTTGCTGGGATTTTTATAGCCGGCGATTTTACCAATAGGGGAATACAAATGCAGCTTTCTGTAGGAAATAGTAGAGTTGCTGTTTTGCTAGCAAAAGGAATTGCTTATTGGCTAGGAGGTTTACTTTTGGCTGTACTATATCAGATAAGCTATGTAGCAGTATATTTTTTTACTTATGGTTTTGGTATAAGAATGTCTACTGATGCATTAATGTGTATTGTGCAACTAGAAGGGGCATTTTTATCTCTGTTTAGTGTGTTTCTTGCAGTTTGTATTTTAATTGCTTATATATTTAGAGATATTTATGTAGTAACCGTAGCAGAAACGTTATTCGCTATTCTAGGTACGTCGATATTTCAGTCTTTTGGGCGCTCGCAAGGAATCCTTCAGGTTCTTTAT
>JAEZUR010000080.1 GCA_023420935.1 Bacillota bacterium
CCTTTACCCATTGTAAAGATAACTTTTTTGTTAGTGCGATATAAATCATCAACGACATCCTTTAGATCTGGTATGTTATTTGATTTAATTCTTTCCCTTGAAATCAAGTCATTGTCTTTTATTAACAGAGCTCGCACATTTTCAATTCCTGTAATATTGTAAGAACGTAACGGTATCATAAATGTCTTTATGTTTTTTAGTTCCACTGGCATATGTTCTAATGCTTTTTGTTGTTTTTGATATAAACATTCTGAAATATTGTCATCAAACGTTAACAACATACCATTTATCACCATAATTTGATTATTAACACCAATTTCAGAAAGTTCCTTGGAGGCTCTATTTGCCTCTTTTAATGGAGTTTCTTCCGGTCTTGATACAAGTATTAATGTTGTAATTGCTCCATTTGCTAAGGTTTCCACTGCCTTCTTATACAATTCCTTCTTACTTTCTAATCCTGATAGTTGGCCTAAACAGGATGCCCCATGAGTATTTTCACTAATAAAATTACTCCATGCTGATGGCAATTGTAACATTCTTAAGGTATGGCCTGTCGGTGCTGTATCAAAAATAATATAATCATATTCTTGTTGTATACTCTCATCAGTAATAAACTTAGAAAACTCATTAAACGCTGCAATCTCAACGGTACAAGAGCCAGACATTTGTTCTTCCATATTGGCTAAAGCAGCATCTGGTAACAACCCGCGATATGGTTCAATGATACTATCACGATATTCTTTTGCAGCTTGAATAGGATCTAAATTTGCCACTACAAGATTCGGTACTTCTTTAATTGGTACTCCTTTATTATTCAGCTCCATATGAAATACATCCTGTAAGTTGGATGCTGGATCTGTACTGATTAATAATACTTTCTTTCCATTGTCTGCCAAGATGACTGCAGTTGCACATGCAGTTGATGTCTTCCCAACACCACCTTTTCCAGTGAAAAACAGATACTTTGTTAATTGTAACAATTGTGGATTAAATTGATTCACTCTTTATCATTCCTTTCTGTTTTTCCTAAGGTACTAACAATCACAATCTCCTCCAGAACAATCACAACTACTTGATTTCATAGCAGTCGCTTTTAATCTAGTTGGTCTATTACGAAACATATTTTTTGGTAATTCCAGGTAGCTTATAAATTCATCATTAGTCGGATATCTTCCACTAATGACAATCTCACCATCCACAACGGTTAATGGAAGTCCTTCCATCCCTTTTTCCTTTACAAAGTTATTTACAACTTCATTTTTGATAAATTCCTGAGGTGAATTGCTTAAATTAAAACGATCCACCAAGATATTTTTACTTTTTAGTGAATTTAATACGGTAGATATACGAAGTAGTTCTTGATCAATACTAACACCACAGATACCAGTTGGACAGCACATTGCTGGTTCAAAAATTTGCATTGTTTTCATATTCTATCTCCATTTCTATATTAATATTTCTGGTCTATTTACTCTTTTCCGCTTTTGGAAACCACTCGGTTGTATTATTTGCTATTTTTACTAAAAATAACATAATAGGTACTTCTGTTAATACTCCTACCACCGTTGCTAGTGCTGCTGGAGACTCCATTCCAAATAATGCAATTGCAACCGCAACAGATAATTCAAAAAAGTTAGATGCGCCAATCATACCACCAGGTGCAGCTATATTGTGAGGCAATTTTAATACTCTTGCTGCAAAATATGCGATAAAGAAGATAAAAAATGTCTGTATAGTTAAAGGTACTGCAATTAACAGAATGTGAAGAGGATTATTTAATATTACATCCCCTTGGAAGGAAAATAATAATATCAGCATCAGTAATAAACCTACGATCGTAGCATTATCAAACTTTGGAAGGAACTGATTTTCAAAATAATCTACGCCTTTCTTTTTACTAATATACATTCTTGTTAGTACTCCTGCTGTTAACGGAATTACAACAAAAAGAATAACAGATATAATTAAGGTATCCCATGGGACAGCCACATCACTTACTCCAAGTAAGAATTTCACAATCGGAACAAAGGCAATTAGAATGATAAGGTCATTGGTTGCAACTTGCACTACGGTATACGCTGGATTTCCTTTTGTTAACTGGCTCCATACAAAAACCATTGCAGTACATGGGGCTGCCCCAAGTAATACAGCCCCAGCTAGATACTCTTTGGCAAGATCAGCTGGAATCAGACCTTTAAATATTACGTAGAAAAATAACGACGCAATACCAAACATAGTAAATGGTTTAATAAGCCAATTCGTTATCCAAGTTACATACAATCCTTTAGGGTTTTTTCCTACATCTTTTACACTTTGAAAATTAACTTTCATCATCATTGGATAAATCATAACCCAGATTAATATAGCAGTTGGGATAGATACATTGGCATATTCAAATTGATTGAAAAAGGAAGGGATGGACGGAATAAATTTTCCGATCAAAACCCCTACCAGCATACAAAGTGCTACCCAAATAGTTAAATATTTCTGAAAAAATCCCATTTCTAATGACTTATCTTTACTCATTGTTTTCTCCTTTAATGTGGTTGTAGTGAACAGGAACAAACATCAATTGTTTTGTATTTTTCACATTTTTCATGATCTGATTGATAGGTTGGAAGTTCTTTGATCTGAATCAAAAGATACTCCCATAATTTTTTATGTTCTTCTTTAAAACGCTCACTAATTCTGTAATATGCCCATTGAGCTTTCTTATCACATTCTAATATTCCGCATTTTCGTAGGGCTGTCAGGTGTCTTGATGCATTGGATTGTGACATATTAAGGCATGCTTCAATCTCACAGACACACATTTCTCTTTCCATTAGTATAGTTAGGATACGTAATCTACTTTCCTCTGATAGTGCTTTAAAAAGTTCAACCATGAATAGCACCTCCTTTGTTCATAACTATATGCGCATATATGCATATAATATGTTAGAAGATACGATATGTTACACAGAATTTCTTTATCATCTCTTTACTCAATCTCTTTGTTTATACTCAACAACTACTATCCCCATCTAATTCTCTGCAGATGCAGGAATCATGACCCGATACCATATCATCCCAAAATTTTCTAATGGAAGCTACAAGCTCGTCATTATTTCGGTATCTCATCCAAGAACCATCTTTTCTACTAATAACAATACCGCATTCCGTTAATATCTTCATATGGTAGGAAAGTGTTGGCTGCGTAATATTAAAATATTCCAATAAATCGCAGGCACAAAGTTCACCACAGGAAAGTAATTGGATAATTTTAAGCCTTGTCTCATCTCCTAGCGCTTTAAAGACCAAAGCGTAGCTATCTTGCGTCATGTATTCGACCTCCTTTATCATATAGATAATCGTCTATGTGTTTATTATAGGAATCACATAGACGATTGTCAATATGTTTATTGTTAAGATAATGTAAATAATACATTTTACTGGAATTTTCACGTTTCTTGTTGTAAAATTAATTAGATTCATTTGAAATCGAGCAATATCAGAAAGGATTCATCTATGGATAACTTAACCTACCAAGAACAACTTTATGTAGATAATACCATGAAGCTTCGGGAGATTTTAACGACAATGCCTTCCTTTGCTAAGGATTATTTCCGTGCCATTGAGCCTAGAACATCCACTAAGACTCGTATTTCTTATGCCTATGACATCCGTGTATTTCTATCCTTTTTAATAGATAGTAATCCATCTTTTCGCGAATATTCTACTGCTGATTTTAAACTGACTGATCTAGATCTGATTTGTGCTGTTGTCATTGAAGAGTACTTAGAATACCTTAAGGTATATCGTACCAAAGATGGTGTGTTACATAAGAATGATGAGCGTGGTCTTCATCGCAAATTATCTGCACTTCGAAGTTTCTATACTTATTTTAATAAACGACAGTTGTTAAATAGTAACCCAGTTGTTTTAGTGGATATGCCAAAGCTTCACGACAAAGAAATCATTCGATTGGATTACGATGAGGTTGCTGCTCTACTTGACTTAGTGGAACATGGTGGTGACAATCTAAGTGGCATGAAAAAGGTCTATTATGAAAAAAATAAAATCCGTAATCTTGCTATCTTTACGTTGCTGTTAGGAACAGGAATCCGTGTATCCGAATGTGTTGGATTAGACATTAATGATGTTGATTTTAAGAATAATCGAATCAAGATTATAAGAAAAGGTGGAAAAGAAGACTTCGTATACTTTGGACCAGAAGTAGAAAAAGCATTATCCAATTACATCAATCATTCCAGAAATCAGATAAATGCCTTATCCGGTCATGAAAATGCATTGTTTTTATCCATTCAGAAAAAACGTATGAATGTAAAAGCCATTGAAAATCTGGTATCCGATAATGCAAAACAAATTACTACTTTAAAGCATATTACTCCTCATAAATTAAGAAGTACCTACGGTACTTCCCTTTATAGGGAAACTGGCGATATTTATCTAGTAGCTGAAGTGTTGGGACACAATGATGTTAATACGACCAAGAAACACTATGCTGCTTTGGATGAAGACCGAAAACGTAGGGCTGCCCAGGTTGTAAGGTTGAGAGAGGAGTAAATTTCTACATATGTAGAAATTTATTTCAATTAAATAGTGTCGTTTTAAAAAAGCTTTAGTATAATAAAGTGCAAGAATAGACTAGTGATTCTTGCACTTTTATTTTTACATATTTCTAATTTACGCATTTACAAATGATATGCTACGATTTTGCATCCTTTTGATATTTTGAATTGGTTTTGTGTACTAATATATCCAAATTGGGGGTTAGAACGTTAGACTTTGCTTTCATTTTATAAAAAGTGTCATATAATCCTTTTAGTTCCGAAAAGGAACCTTCAACCTGGTTTGCCAACGGCGAGTAGTGAAACAGCTTATAAAACATAAAGTTCAGATGCTTATGTCGTTTTACAAAATCTGCTTGCTTGGCAGGAATAATTTCATATCCCAAGTCCTTTAAGACGTCATATCCTTCGTCCATTGCAGCTACTACCTGTCTTAACATTTTGCTATCTTTAGCAACCGCTTTGAAGTCATAATCTTTGATAAAAGCTGCTAGGTTCATAGGCACGACCATTATTATATGGCTTTTCAGCCAAGCATCTATTTTTTTCTCATATGTAATCTTGTACTTTGTGTTTTGAAAGATTTTTTCCAAGGTATCCTGAATAAAAACATTATTCGCCAAGCTGCCAACCACCATTTCACCTGCATTAAACCTTAAGACAACTGTGCGGTTTTTCTCTCTTTTTCCACCACTCATTTGAAACCCAAAAACAATGTTTTTACCTTTTTCGCTGTGTGCTTTAAAATAAGTCTCCATCTCTGAAGCAGTTGCATTGTTTCCAACAAGTATGATATTCTTACTGTTGTTTTGAGTAAGGATCGGTAGAACATCAGGAAAGTCTGTGTACTTCATCGTTACAAAAATCATATCATAGATATCATCCTTGCTCAGTTCATTAATAATTTTTACTTTATCAGTAGTTGTCTTTCTTTGTAAGTAATGACGTAAGACAATTCCCTTGTTCTTCAATTCTTCGGCGCGTTTTCCTCTAGCCAGAACTGTTACATCATTGTTTCCTCGTATTAGTACATGAGCTAAGAAACTTCCTTGAACCCCAGCTCCATAAATTAAAACTCTCATATTTATTATCGTCCTTCCTATATGTTTTTCTAATTTGACATACAATCGTTGATTAATAAACAATTGTATGTTATCATCAGACTAACAAAATAACACTATATTATCAATAGGCAGCTTTACAATGTTGTTCATTAAACAACATTTAGGTATCTTTGTCTAGTAAGGAGTTTTATGGATAAAAGAAAGCAAAAATCCCGTAAAATAATTATGGATGCTTTTATTGAGCTACTAAAAGAAAAAGAAATAGAAAAAATATCAATGAATGAAATAGCAGAAAAAGCCAATGTCAATCGTGGCACAATCTATTTAAATTTTATTGATAAATATGATTTATTGGATAAATGTATAGAAGCAAACTTTTCACAGCTGATTGAAGATTGCCAAAATGGAATAAATGATAAAAAAAGCCTAACAAAGGAGTCACTACTGGTGACTTTTAAGTATCTAGAAAACCACTATGAATTTTTACATATGCTATTCCAAAGTGTTGGGTTTTCTGTCTTTAGAAAATGTATGCATGATGAAATTGTGAAAGGTCTGAATCGATATCATCCATCCGAAAACAACATCAATAAGATTCATTCTGAGGTGTCTATTCAATTTTTATCTTCAGCCATAACGGGTGTTTTGGAATGGTGGTTTGTCAATTCTATGCCTTGTTCACCAGACCAAATTACGGACGAATTATGGCTATTATTACGAAATAACCACATTATTTGAAGTAATACATAATGTTATCTATAAAACGGGCAAAAACCGGACTGATAATCCTTCTTCTTCAGCCCAGTATTTGCCCATTAAGTAATCAGCGTAGACAGCAGGTACGAGAACACAATGGTAACTTCACCTCAAGTTAAATTGAACCTAAGTTCTATCAAAACAATCTTTTTCCATCTAAAATATTTATACCAAGTTCTTTCGCAATGCTGGTTTGCTTAAATGGATTTATTTTTTCCACTACACCGTCACGCTTAAAAAATGAGCCTGTATTTTTGAACCAAAATGTTACATTTGCTTTTACGCATTGTTCACGGATATTAAGCACCCATTCATAATCACATTCACGAGCATCTCGCCCCGTTTCGCCGCCAACTGTAACATGGTCTACTCCATGAAGATACGGTGTTAAATCTATCGCTTCTAGAAGTGGGGCGCAGGCTATAAAACGCCGCTTTATTGGATAGGATAAGAATAATGGAAGTCTATAATCTGCTAATTTTTGATTTTCGACTGTACATCCAATATTCACATTGTCATATCCTGCACCCCAATCTGATGGAAGCGATACAAGGAAACGGTCAATTCGCTTTGTCAAAATCAAAAATTCTATGTCCGTTCTTTCCTTGATGATAGACCAAACTTCTTTACGCCATTCATCCGCTTCGGGAAGAAAAAAGTCCGTTGCAAAACAGGTCGCAAGAATTTTGTTTCCTTTAATGTTGTATTCGCCCTTTGCAGTTTTCCTGATAGGCCAATCAAATTTATCTGTTTTTTGAATTGTATTTTGACCGTAGCCTTTCGCATATGGCCCGTAAAAATAACAATTTGTGCACCCATCACTTATTTTGTAGCAACCTGTCCACGGCTCCCAGT
>JAEZUR010000003.1 GCA_023420935.1 Bacillota bacterium
GTCCTAGGTTCCAATGGTAGTGTAATACCGCTATTTAAGCAGCAGATTGATGCCGGAGGCCCAGTTACGGTGACTCATCCTGATATCATCCGATACTTTATGACCATCCCAGAGGCGGTCAGCTTAGTACTTCAAGCAGGCGCGTACGCGAAGGGTGGAGAGATCTTTGTGCTTGACATGGGAGAACCGGTCAAGATCCTGGATCTTGCTAAGAATCTGATTCGTCTGTGTGGCTACGAGCCAAATGTAGATATTAAGATCGAATTCTCAGGTCTTCGCCCAGGTGAGAAGCTTTATGAAGAGCTACTTATGGCAGAAGAGGGAATGAAGGAGACAGAGAATAAGAGGATACATATCGGTAAACCAATTGAGATGGATGAAGAAAAATTCTATAGTCAGATCGAAGCACTCAAGGTTGCTTGCCATACCGAAACCGCTGATATCAGGCAAATGATTAAAGAGATTGTTCCTACCTATGTGGATCTGCAAGAGAAGGAACAGGAACAGGTTAGAAATGTGGATATCAGTGAGGAGAAGAAGCTGAAGATACTGATACCGTCGCGCGAATTAGCTAAGGTTGGGGTTAACTAAATTAATTTATGAATAGGGTGCCAAAAGCCTTGATAGTATTTTATCTTCGTCAATTTGCTAAAAAATACTTGTATCACTATGTATAGTTAGTGAATAACGCAAATTGATGGAGATAAGGTTATAGAAAATGGATTTTGACACCCTAATTGTGTGTAATGTTATCGAAAGTAATTGAGGTTTAGGCAATATCATCTGTTGTTTGATGAATGAATAGATGAATACTTTACAAAGCCGGCAGATAATAGATGTACAGTGGATTAATAGTATACGTAATATAATTTTATTAAGTGGATAGAAATATGAAAAACAGTGTATAAAAATGATTCTATAATGAATTTACTACAAATTATATTGGCTATATACAAAAAGCAAAAAAAGAAATATATAATACAAATTATCTATATTGAAAAAATGTATGAGTCATATTCGCTTTGGATAACAGGAACCAATCAGAGAGAGTATTTTATCAGTTAAATCAAAAAAGTAACGGAAAAGTATGTCCAGATATTGGAGAAATTAATTATGTTGATGGTAAAGTTCAATAGGTGATGATAAAATCGATATTCAAAATGATGGTGATTAAATCCATGCGTTCACATCCTTATGGTGTTATAAATTGAAATCTTGCTATGATATAAATGTTACGAGAGGTCTATTACCAAATTAGATTGAATGGTTCTATCGAAGTGAGAGTGTTATCGGGATAACAGGCTCTTCAAACATGTAATATTAAGGGTTTTACAGATAGAATATGCATCTAAAATATTTCGTAAAGGTTGTAAGTATCAATATTCAATCACAGATAGATAAAAGTTAGTAAAAAAGCAACTGGTAGATAGATTTGATGCATGAGAATGCAATATTGATAAGTAAGTTAATTGGAGTTGGAAATTATAGATGATTTACTGATAATAGGGACCGTTGATCAGGGAAGATTTATTAAAGAGACAACTGAGGAAATGGATGCTTTGAAAAAATAGAATTTTTAGATTACAATTCAAAGATTGCTGTTGGGAAGTGTCAGGACTTTAATCAATACATAAATGAATATGCTTACTCATTCGTAGCTTTCAGTAATAATGAGTTTAGAATGAAATGGATTGAGAACCTAACTGAAACAGGTTTCAAACTTCCAGTACTGATTCACAACACACAGCTTATGTTAGCCGACAGCAGAGAATTGAGAATTGACAAGGTTCTATAGTCTGTGCAGAGTCTGTTGTTTATACAAATGCGGTAGTAAAAAAGGGATGCATCATTAGTATAGGTGATTTAATAGAATATGATAGTATTGTTGGTGAGTGTGCTCAATTAATACAGGTGCAATTGTTAAAGCCGGGTACAAGGTGGATATGTCAGGAAAGATTGATGATTGTTGCTGGAGTAGTTTGTTCTGGTGATGAAAAGAATTCAAATGAGGTTGGAGTGTGATAAAGATGTATTTAAGATTTAAAAGAATTATAGACATTATTCTTTCGTTAATTGGACTTATAGTTTTTTCTCCTATATTTTTGATTTTAATTATTGCTATCAAAATAGACTCTAGGGGACCAGTGCTGTTTAAACAGAAACGTGTGGGGATTCATAAGAGTCATTTTAATATATTGAAATTTCGTACCATGAGAATAGATACACCGAAGGATACACCGACTCATTTGTTAAAGAATCCAGATCAGTGGATTACAAAGGTCGGTAAGTTTTTAAGAAAGACAAGCCTTGATGAGCTGCCACAAATTTGGAATATATTCGTTGGGCAGATGAGTATTATAGGTCCCAGACCTGCTCTTTGGAATCAGTATGATTTAATTGAAGAGAGGGACAAGTATGGTGCTAATGATGTGCCGGTTGGTCTTACGGGTTGGGCACAGATTAATGGTAGAGATGAGCTTTCTATTGACATTAAGGCTAGTTTGGATGGGGAGTATGTTGAGAAGATGGGTTTAAAGATGGATGTTAAGTGCTTCTTTGGAACTATTGAAAAGGTACTGAAGAGTGATGGTGTAGTTGAAGGCGGAACTGGTGAAATCAAAAAGAATGAGGGCTGACACAATGAATGAACCATTAGTAAGTGTGATTATAGCTACATATAGAAGAGATGAAGCACTTGTTAAGGCATTAGGCTCTCTCGTTACTCAAACATATAAAAATTTCGAAGTTATTCTTGTAGATGACAATGATGATGTTGAATGGAATGAGATGGTAGATAAAATTGCTTCTAATTTTTCGGATTCTTTTGGGATTGCAGTAAGTTTAATAGAGAATCATCCGAATCTAGGATCTGCAAAAACAAGAAATAAGGGCATCAATTTAGCAAAAGGTAAATATATAGTATTCCTTGATGATGACGATCTTTACCTTCCAAATCGAATTGAGAATCAGTTAAAAGTTATTATGGATTGTAATGCTGATTATAGTTTAA